>NZ_JBFTQG010000035.1:0-68421 GCF_056398885.1 Cupriavidus sp. 01T418 | reverse complement strand
CTCTGGACGGCTTGGGTTTGACAATGCTGGTCGTCCCGAAGGAACACGTGCCTCTCCTCGAGAAGGCGGCATCTCATGCGGCACAAGAGGCTAAGGCGTACGAAGAAAGGCGGGGCAGGGACCGGGAATGGGACTAGTCGCCGTCGGGGTGTGTCAGCTCGCGCGTAAGAGCCTGATTTACGCAATTACCAAGAGGCTTTTTCTGCTTCGGTAGATTTGGTGGCATCGTCGGCTTCGCTGACTGTTTTCCAGCGTGACAATGCATTTTTCGCAATTAACCGCCAAAAATCAAGGTCAATAGTCAAAGCATGATAGTTGACCCGAGGCATTATGAAATCTCAAGATGAATCGCAGGCGCGCACCTGCGGCCTGTTCAACATCGCAGTCACGCCCTTCGCGGCGGATGGCAGTCTGGATCTTCCCGCACTGACGGAGAACATCGAGCGCATGCTGGGCCTGGGCTACGACGGCCTCCTGATTGGCGGCACCTACGGTGAATTCCCGGCCATGGATACCGCTGAGCGCGCAGCGCTCTTCCGCCACGCAATGGCAGTGGTGAGCGATCGCGTGCCCGTGCTGCTATGCACGGCGCATGCCGACGTTCGCGTGGTGAAGGAGCTGACCTCGCTGGCTGGCGAACTTGGCGGATTGCCCATGCTGATGCCGCCATTCGTGTCGGAAGTCACCGATGGCCAGATTGTGCGCTTCTTTGAAGAGGTGGCACCGCTATCCAGGACCGGCGTGATGATCTATAACGCGCCGGGCGTTGGTATCACGCTCTCGGTGCCGCTGATCGAGCGCCTGTGCGATGTGTCGCAAGTGGTCGCACTCAAGCAAGGTGATCTCAATCCGACCACAGTCGATCAGCTCGTCGGCCGCGTAAGTGGCCGCATTCGCGTACTGGCTGCTTCCGACCTCGTAATGCTTGGGCCCCTGGTGCTCGGCTTCGACGGCGTTAGCTCCACCAACAGTTGCGCGCTGCCCGAATTGGTCAAGGCTACTTACGATGCGGTGCGTATTGGCAACGCAGCGGACGCCGGCGGCCTGCATCGTCGCTGGTACCCGATGCGGGCAGTCGCACGCAAACTTGGCCAGCCTCAGTCCACCAAGGCTGCCATGAAGCTGCGCGGCTGGCGCGGCGGCATTGTCAGGCAACCGTTGCGCGATCTCAATGGCGAAGGAATTGAAGTCGTGCGCGAAGCTCTGCACGCCAGTGGCATAAGTACGATTTGATGACTACAGTAGCTGTGGCTACTGTAGGCGCACGAACAGGGTAGCCGCTGCACTCGATGTGCGGCGCCGGGAACTGCGTGCCATGGGACCTTGGGCGGGCGCAGTCGGCATAGCTGTCGCGAATCAGGCCGAGCGCCCGCGCCGCAAGGCCCGGCGGTGTCCGGTTGTCTGCCAGTTGGCCGTGGTGGCGATTCAGCAAGCCGGCAGCGCCATCCTGTTGGTACCGCCGCAGCAGGCGCAAGGTCTGGCGAGAAGTGAGTCCGAGTCTGGATGCCGCAATCCCGGTCTTGAGATAGGCGTCGGCCAGCGCCTGGATGACCTTGAAGCGGTCAACTTCGCGCAGACTCATGGTGATCAATCCTCGATCCTTCATGGCGCGCTCCCGTCCAACCCAGGCGCGACCAGTATAGGTCTATCCAGAGGACATTCTGATCTGGCTGGAAGCGGACGTTCTGGTTTTGCCTCTGGCCGGCAAGCGCCGCAACGTGGCCGCGGAGGACTTTGACCGCGCGCCTGCCTTCAGGCGAGTCACCTAGACGAGTGGCTTTGGGTTGCCACCGCCCGCGCTGTGCTCACTCGCCCGCGCGCGCGGTCTGGTGGATCATCTCGCGAAAGCCGCTGAGCAAAGGGTCCTCGCTGGCCATGCGGTTAAAGGCGAGCATCACCGGGTTCGCCGGCAGTGGCCGCCGCAGCTTGACGATGCGCAGCAGTCCGAACGCCACATGGCTGCGGGCGACGGATTCCGGTGCGATCGAGACCAGGCTGGTGCCTGCGACTAGGGCCAGGTTGGACTCGAAGGAGCGTGTCTCGATCACCGGCCGGATCCTGGGCAGGCCATGCTCGTTCCAGAACGCTTCGAAGGTCACGCGCGAGCTGGTCTCGGCGTCGGGTAGCGCCCAACCCTGGCCCACCAGGCGGGACAGGACAATGGGGCCTGCCGGGATGGTGGGGTGACCGGCCGCGCAGACGATCACCGTGCGCTCCTCGTACAGGCGCTCCACTACCAGGTCGTCGCCGTCGTCGCGCGTGGTGCTGCGCAGGATGGCGAAATCCAGGCTCCCGGCGGCGATCTGGTCGAACAGCATCTTTGAACTGCCTTCGACCACGCGGAACTGGTAGGGCGTGTCGGCGGCCTGCGCCGACGTATCGGTCGGCACGGCCGGATAGAGCCGGGCGAGCAGACCGGGCATCAAGGTGTGCATGGCGCGCGGAATGCAGCCGAGTTGGATCGGCCGGCGCTGCGGATCTGCGATGGCGTCGTTCAGCCGCTCGATCGCGCGCAGGACGAATCGCGCCTGGGACAGCACCGCCTTGCCTTGGGCGGTGGGCATGCTGCCGTGACTGGAGCGTTCGAACAGGTGGGCGCCCAGCAGGTTCTCCGCCTCGGCAAGCAGACGTGACAGAACGGGCTGTGGCACGCCGAGCTCGCGCGCGGCGCGATGCACGGAGTGGCTATCGCCCACGGCGACGAGGGCTTCGATATGGCGCCGCTGCAGCGGCTTGTTCGGCAGAGATGGCATAGCGCGAGGAGGGGATACGAAATCAGCATCACTGGATGCGTAATCTATATCATTTACGCTATCGGGGGCGAGGTTTATATTGGGGCTATTCCAACCCACCATGGAAAGAGAGCCACCATGAAGTGCATCTCCGTGACGCCGCTCGAGTCCAGTCTCGGCGCAGAAGTTAGCGGTATCGACCTGCGCCAGCCGGTCGATGAAGAAGTTCTGGCCGAGCTCCAGCAGGCCTGGGCCAGGCACCTCGTGCTGCGTTTTCGTGGTCAGGCGTTGTCGGACCCGGAACTGCTGGCCTTCAGCCGGAAGTTCGGCGAGCTAGATCCACCGGGGCCGAACCCCTACGGCAAGCCCTTCCTCAGCGAATTCCCCGAGATCAATGTGATCTCCAACGTCAAGGTCGATGGCGTGCCGATCGGCAACCTGGGCGACGGCGAGGCGGTGTGGCATTGCGATATGACCTATGTCGAGCGGCCGCCCCGCGCCGCGTTGCTGCACGCACTTGAAATTCCGCCTGGCGGTGGCGATACCTTCTGGTCGAATATGTACCTCGCCTATGAAACCCTGCCAGACCATACCAAGGCGTTGATCACGGGACGCCGCGCCATTCACGACGCCACCTACAACAGCGCCGGCATGATGCGCAAGGGCATGAAGGAAGTGACCGACCCGCGCGAAGCGCCGGGCGCGCATCATCCGCTGGTCATCGCGCATCCCGATACCCGCCGCCCCGCGCTATTCCTCGGCCGCCGCCGCAACAGCCATGTGCTGGGCATGAGCCTTGCCGAAAGCAATGCGCTGCTGGACACGCTATGGGAGCATGCCACCCGGCCCGAGTTCACCTTCCGCCAGGAGTGGCAATTGCACGATCTGATCCTCTGGGACAACCGATGCACGCTGCACCGCCGCGACCCATTTGATCCGAATGCCTCCCGCATCATGCACCGCACCCAGATCAAGGGTCCCGCCATCGAAGCCTTCGACCCGGCCTCGGCTGGCATGGCGCTGGAGTCGTGAACATGGATGGCTTGCACCTTCCCATTCGCCGCGTCGAAGTATTCGGCGTGGCCGTGCCCCTGGTCGGCCCCGGCTTTCGCAATGCCTATGTCACCAAGACCGTGCAGAAGAGCGCGCTAGTGCGCCTTACCGCGGAAGACGGTTCGATCGGGCTGGGCAATATCGATCCCTCTCCCGGCTATTCAGTGGAAACCATCGAACAGTCGCTGCTGGCCATTCGCGACGAACTCGCCCCGCTGGTGCAGAGCTGCGACGCCGGCAATCCGCATCAGGTGATGCAGCGCATGGACCAGGGTCGCTCGGGTTACCTGGACGCCAAGGCGGCGATTGAGATGGCCTGCGTCGACATGTTGGCGCGCCGTCTCAATATCCCGGTGCATCAGTATCTGGGCGGCGCCGTGGTCGACACCGTGCGCTTCAATGCGTGGATTGGCATTGTCCCGCCCGACGAGGCGGCCGCGGAGGCCCGCAAATGGTTTGACCGCGGCTTCCGCTCGGCCAAGATCAAGGTCGGCGGGGGCGTCAAGGCCGACCGCGATCGCCTGACGGCGGTGCGCGACGCGGTCGGGCCGACCATGGCCCTGCGCGCCGATGCGAATGCCGGGTACAGCGTCGAGGAGGCGATCGCGCTGGGCCGCTTGCTGGAACCGATCGGCCTGCAACTGCTGGAACAGCCGGTGGCTGAGGACGACCTTGCCGGCATGGCAAAGGTGCGGCAGGCCATCGGCATCCCGGTGATGGCCGACGAATCGATCACCGATCATGCCAGCCTGATCGCGGTGATCCGCGCCAACTGCGCCGATATCGTCAAGCTCAAGGTGATGAAGCAGGGCGGTTTCCTGAACTGCAGGCGCATGCTGGAAACCGCTAGTGCGGCCGGCATGAAGGTTGTTATCGGACACGGATTCGGGCTGGGCGTGAACACGGCGGCGGAAATCATGCTGGCATGCACCAGCACCGATGTGCTGGAAGGGCTGGAATGCGTCGGGCCGCTGAAGACCGCCGACGACATCGTGACCCACAAGCTCGATATCAGCAGCGGTGTGGCCGCCGTTCCCGCCGGTTGCGGGCTTGGGGTCGAACTTGACGAGGAGAAGGTGGAGCGCTACCGGTTTGCGTTCTAGCGCTTCTAACGCATGTGCCATTGCAGCACGGCAAAAAATAAAACCACGACAAAAGTGGGACCAGGAGACAAGCATGTCCTTACGGAAGCTCTCTGTTCTTTGCGCGGGCTTGTCGCTGATCGCCGCGATCGCCGCGATCGCCACGCCGCCGGCCCGCGCGGCCGACTGGCCTGCCAAGCCGGTCACCATCCTGGCGCCATTCGCCGCGGGCGGCACCGTCGACCTGGTGGCGCGTGTGATGGCGGTGAAACTGGGCCGCGAGCTTGGCCAGCCCTTTGTCGTTGATAACCGGGGCGGCGCCGGTGGCACCATCGCCACGGCCATGCTGGCGCGTGCCGCCCCTGACGGCTACACGCTGATGATCCACCACATGGGCCTGGTCTTCAGCGATTCGCTCTATAGTCATCTTCCTTACGACACCAAGCGCGACATCTTGCCGGTCGCCTATATTGGCGCCACGCCAAACGTCCTGGTGGTGACCAAGACCTTGCCGGTCAAGACCATGGACGACTTCCTGGCGCTGGCCAAGGCCAAGCCGGGCTCGATCAACTATGGCTCCGGCGGTATCGGCAGCGCCGGCCACTTGCCCATGGCAGTGCTCGGCATGATGACCGGGACCCAGCTCCAGCACGTGCCGTACAAGGGCTCCGGCCCGGCGCTGACGGAGCTCGTGTCCGGCCAGATTCAGTCCATGCTGTTGACGATTCCGGCCGTGATGCCCTTTATCAATTCCGACATGGTCCGTCCGATCGCCACTTCGGGCAAGAAGCGCTCGCCGGCATTGCCCAACCTGCCGACCATGGAGGAAGCGGGCATCAAGGGTTTCGCATACGCGCCCTGGTATGGCTTTTTCGCGCCCGCCGGCACGCCGCCGGCAGTGGTGCAGAAGCTGCATGATGCTGTCGGCAAGGTCCTGCACGATCCTGAAGTCGTGGCGAGACTCAGCGGCGAGGGGATTGAAGTGGAAGCGATGCCGCGCGAGCGGTTTGCCAGCATCGTCGAGGCCGACATGGCGCGCTGGGGCAAGACCATCAAGCAACTTGGCATCAAGACGCAGTAGGGCGTATCCGCGATGTGTACAAATCAGCCGGAAGGCGGCGCCGGCCGCCGCGAGCCCCGCTCCCCCGCCGACCTGTTCGTGACCTTCACCCTGCTGGGTCTGCAAGGATTCGGCGGCGTCCTGGCTGTGGTGCAACAGGAACTGGTGGAGCGCAAGCGCTGGCTGACGCGCGAGGAGTTCGTCGAGGACTGGGCGGTGGCGCAGATCATGCCGGGTCCCAACGTGGTCAACATGGCGCTGATGATCGGCGGCCGTTCGTTCGGCCTGGCCGGTGCGATGGCTGCGCTGGCGGGCATCCTTGCACTGCCGCTGGTGGTGGTGGTTTTGCTAGAGCTGCTGCACGCGCGCTTTGCCGATCATCCCGGCGTGGCGGGCGCGCTGCGCGGCACTGGGGCAGTGGCCGCAGGGCTGTTCGCGGCCACCGGGCTCAAACTGCTGAGCGCGCTGCGTGCCAATCCGCTGGGCCGCCCGCTTGCCATCTCACTGGGCGCCGGTTGCTTCGGCGCGGTTGCGCTGCTGCGCTGGCCGCTCGTCTACGTGCTGCTGGGCCTGGGCACCATCGCCTGCCTGCTCAGCTACCGGAAGCTCAAACCGTGAGCGGGGCACCGATGCTGACGCTGGGGTGGGGCGACTGGCTGAGCCTGTTCTCCCATTACCTGTCGCTGTCCTTGCTGTCGATCGGCGGCGCCATCACCACCGCGCCCGATATGCACCGCTACCTGGTGGATCAGCAGCACTGGCTCAACGACGGTCAATTCAATGCATCGGTCACGATCGCCCAGGCAGCGCCGGGTCCCAATGTACTGTTTATCGCGCTGCTTGGCTGGAACATCGGCATGAACGCGGGCGGCATCCCCACGGCGCTGCTAGGCCTGGTGCTAACCATGTCCGGCATCCTGCTGCCCAGTTCCACGCTGGCCTACGTCGTTGCCGGGTGGGGCCACCGCAACCGCGGCTTGCGCGGCGTGCAGGCGTTCCGGCAGGGCATGGCACCGATCGTGATCGCGCTGCTGATCGCGACGGCCTGGACGCTGTCCAGCGTTCACGACAACGCGGCGCGGGACTGGCGGTTATGGCTGTTGACGGTGTTCACCGCCCTGATCATCTGGCGTTTCCGGGTGCACCTGTTGTGGCTGCTTGCCGCGGGTGCCGTGCTGGGGTGGTTCGGACTGGTTTGAACGCCGGCACCATGACGTGCGGAATGCCCATCGCATCGGGCTTCGGGCCATCTGTCCATCTGCCCATACGTTGATAGCGCCACCGCGACTCAGCGCCGAGCGCTGCGGTCGTTTCCGGCGTTCTTCTTCCGCATCCAGGTGACCAGCGCTGTCCCTGCTAAACGGAAGGGGGAGAAGCTGTGGGTACCTTGGTGAGCCCGAATCGCACCTCAAACAAGAATAAATATCTTTGTATATCAGGTGCTTACAGAGTGTTCGCGCGGGCCGCACCTTGCCGCCCATCCGGTCAGCAAAACAGAATACAAAATTGTTTACTGTTTTGCTGGCAGCTCCTATATTGGATTCATACAACACGAGGTACGCGAATATGGCCGCATCGGTAAGAGCGATCAGGAAGGGGGTCGGGCCCAAGGAGAAAAGTCAGCCCGCGGGCGTCAAGACGGCAGCGGCAACGGATATCGCGGGCGAGCTGCGGGCCAGAATTGCCAGCCACGACTTGCTTCCCGGCACGAAGCTCGTCGAGCTCGAACTTGCCCAGGAATTTGGCACGACGCGTCCCAAGGTGAGGGAGGCTCTGGCCGCCCTTGAGCAACGGGGGCTGGTGGAGCGCATACCGAATCGCGGGGCAGTCGTCACGCGGATCAGCTTCGAGCAGATCCTGCAGATCTACACAGCGCGCGAAGCGCTGGAAGGCATGAGCGTGCGGTTGGCGGCCGAACATGCACCCCCGGGCGAGTGGGACGACCTCATCGAACTGTTCGACGCACCGATGGAGGAGGCCCTGGAGAGAGGCGACTTTGACTTCTTCCTGGAGGGCTACGAGAACTTCCGCCAGCGTGTCTTCAGGAACGCCAATAACCCGGTGATCCAGGAAATGCTGGACTCCATCCTCGAGCGTACGCAGGCGGTGATCCGCCGGGCCATCGTCTTGCCGGGGAGGGCGCGCTTGGGCCTTGAACATCACCGCGCCGCGCTGCAGGCATTGCGCCGGCGCGACGGCGAAGCCGCAGAGACCATTCGGCGGCAGAGCCTGAGGGAAGCGGCAGACTATATCAGCCGTTATCGCAAATACATCGTTTGACCGCTGTTGCAGATCAGCAGATAAAAAAATGGAAGGAGACCAGTCAGATGCTGTCGCTTGTACGTCATGCCGTTCGCGCGGCCGCGTTGCTTGCCGTTGCCGGCCTTGCTTCCGTTTCATCCCCGCTTCACGCACAAGAGAAATACCCCAACCGCCCCATCCGCATGTACGTCGGCTTCTCGGCTGGCAGCGCTACCGACATTGTGGCGCGCGTGGTCGCCCAGCACCTGTCGGAGCGGCTGGGGCAGTCCATCATTGTCGAGAACAAGACTGGCGTCGGCGGCAGCCTGGCGGCCGAGGCAACCGCGAAGTCGCCCCCGGACGGCTATACGCTGTTGATGGTCTCCAGCGCGATTGCCGTCAATCCCGCGGTCTACCCAAAGCTCAACTTTGACGTAGAGAAGGACCTGACGCCAATTGCACTGGTTGGTCGGCTGCCGACCGTGCTGCTGGTCAACAACAAGTTTCCGGCAAAGTCCTTGTCCGAGTTGCTCAGCTATGCCCGTAGCTATCCCAGGAAGATCAACTACGGCTCTTCGGGCGTTGGCGGCTCGACCCATCTGTCGACCGAATACCTGGCCACGTTGTCAGGGACCAGCTTTACCCACGTTCCCTATCGCGGCAATGCCCAGGCGATTGCCGCCCTGCTCGGCGGTGAGGTGGACATGGTCACCGACACCATTTTGCTTGCAGCGCCGAATATCCAGACCAAGCGCGTCAGGGCCCTGGCCATATCCAGCCAAACCCGATCCGCGCTCGCACCGGATGTTCCCACCTTCGCGGAAGCAGGTTTGCGCAACTACGACGGCAGCCTCTTCTTCGGCCTGATGGGCCCTGCCGGCATGCCGGTCGAGATCGTCACGCGTCTGAATCGGCAACTCAACGAACTGTTCCAGTCCGCTGACTTGCGGCAGCGTTTGCAGACCGCCGGTGGCCTGGATCTCGTGGGCGGCAGCCCGGAGGTGTTTCGCGACACGCTGCATAAGGAGATCGGCCAGTGGAAACAGGTGGTGAAGAACGCCAACGTCAAGGTCGACGATTAACGCACGGGACAGGAGACAGGACTATGGAATCGAGCAATCGCGCCGGGCCCCTTGCCGGCTACACGGTCATCGAACTGGGCTCAACCGTGGCGGGCCCGTTTTGCGGCAGGCTGCTGGCCGACTTTGGCGCGAGCGTGATCAAGGTAGAGGTTGCCGAAGGGGATGCCCTGCGTTCCATGGGCAGTCACAAGGAGGGCATCTCGCTCTACGCCCTGTCCATATTTCGCAACAAGGAAGTGATTGCGGTAGACCTGCGCGAGCCGGAGGGCCAGGGCCTGCTGCGACGGCTGATCGACCAGGCCGATTTCCTGGTGGAGAACTTCAGGCCGGGTACGCTGGAACGCTGGGGCCTGGGCTACGAGACACTCTCGGCAAGCAACCCCGGCCTGATCATGGTGAGGATCAGCGGCTACGGCCAGAGCGGGCCATATAGCAAGCAGCCCGGCTATGGCGTGATCGGGGAGGCCATGAGCGGACTGCGCTCGATCACCGGCGATCCCGATCGTCCGCCGGCTCGGGTGGCGACTTCGCTGTCGGACTACGTGACGGGCCTCTACGGGGCGTTTGGCGCCATGCTGGCGCTGGAGGCCCGCCACAAGACAGGCAAAGGGCAAATTGTCGATACGGCGCTTGCCGAGTGCGCCTTCAGCTTCATGGAGCCGCATGTCATGGCCTACGACCAGCTCGGCCTGATCGCCGAACGCGCGGGGTCAAAGCTGCCAGGTTCGAGTCCCAACAACCTGTACCTGTCCGCGGATGGCTGCTACATCCATGTTGCGGCGCTGGCCGATCCCATCTTTCGCCGCCTGTGCGCGGCCATGGACAGGCCGGCGCTGGCGGACGAGGCGCGCTTTGCCACTAATCGCCAGCGCAGCCTGCATGGCGAGGCTGTCGATGCCTTGATGCAGGACTGGATCGGCTCGCTGCCTTTCGAGACGGTGCATCAACGTCTTACCGAATTCGATATTCCGCACGCGAAGATCTACAACATCGACGACGTCTTCCGCGACCCGCATTTCAGCGAGCGGGAGGTCATCGCAAGGCTGCCGCATCCCAAGCTGGGTATGGTCGCAGTTCCCAACGTCACCCCGCGGCTGTCCGCCACGCCTGGCCATGTCAATGCGCTGGGGAGGGAAACCGGCGCGGACACGGTCGAGGTCCTGGAGCGCCTGCTCGGCCTGGATGCCGACACCATCGCAACGCTCCAGGCGCGCGGCGTGATCAGTGGTTGCGCCACCGCCGCGGCCTGAGCCATCGGCCGCTTTTCAGGTTCCTGCAGTTTCTTGCAGTCTCTCTGCATCAGTCACGGGAAAGGATGATTCCATGAGCGTCAAGGTGATTTCGGAAGTAGTGGGTTCCATGTGGAAATGCGAATGCGTGCCGGGACAGGCCGTGGACGAGGGCGATGTGCTGTTCATCATCGAGTCGATGAAAATGGAGATCCCGGTCGAATCGACGCACGCCGGTAAGGTGTCGGAGGTGCTGATCAACGAAGGCGAGCCGGTGTCCGAGGGACAGGTGCTCGCCATCGTCAACCCCGCTTGAAATGAGAGAACCCATGGACATGAGCCAAGAGATTCTCTCTGAAGGGCTGCTGGAACTGGAGCAGCGCAGGGCGTTCAGCCGCGCGCTGGGCGGGCCGGAGGCAGTCGAGCGCCACCATGCCGCCGGCAAGCTGACCATCCGCGAGCGCATCGACGGCTTGTGCGATGCGCAGTCTTTTCATGAGGTCGGCCGTTTGACCGGGCAGGGCCAGTATGACGAGCACGGCGTCCTGGTCAAGGTGACGCCCGCACCGTATGTGATGGGCCTGGCCACCATTGGCGGTCGCCCGGTGGCAATCGGAGGCGAAGACTATACGGTAAGAGGGGGCGCCAGCTGGAGCGGGGACCGCAAGAAGGGCGGGCAGGGCGGCTTCGTGGAGGAACTGGCCCTCAACTACAAGATCCCGCTGATCAATCTGATCGATGGCGTGGGCGGTAGCGTGACCTCGGCGCAAAAGCGGGGTCACACTGTATTCCCGGGGGTCCACGGATTCGAGACTTCCACCGCCTTGCTTGGCCAGGTTCCGGTCGTCTGCGCCGTCACGGGGACGGCGGCGGGGGGGCCGGCGGGACGGGCAATCCTGTCTCACTGGTCGGTCATGGTCAACGACACCAGCCAGATTTTTGCGGCCGGCCCACCCGTGGTGAAGCGCTCGCTTGGGCAGGATATCTCCAAGGAGGATCTGGGCGGCGCCAGGATCGCCGTGGATATCGCGGGCTCGGTTGACAATGCGGCGAGCGATGAAAAGCAGTGCTTCGAGATGATCCAGCGCTTCCTGTCCTATATGCCGCAAAACGTCTGGGAGTTGCCGCCCGTGGTTGCTACCGATGATCCGGCGGACCGGCGTGAAGAAGCCCTGGCAACCATCGTGCCGACCGACCGACGCAAAGCCTATGACATGCGGAAGATCATCCGCTGGGTGTTTGATCGCGACTCCACTTTCGAGATCCAGCCGACTTTTGGCAAGGCGGTCATCACCACCATGGCCAGGCTCAATGGCAAGGTGGTGGGGGTGGTGGCGAGCAACCCGATGGCGTACGGGGGGGCGATCGACGCCAAGGCCGCGCGCAAGCAGACCCATTTCGTCGAACTGTGCGACACCTTTCACATCCCGCTGGTGTTCCTGGTGGACGTGCCAGGCTTTATGGTGGGCAAGGATGCCGAAGCACAAGGCACCTTGCGGGAGGGCATGCGCAGCGTCTTCGTGAGCCTGCAGGCCACCGTGCCGATCGCCACGGTAGTGGTCCGCAAATGCTATGGCATGGCCGGCATGGCCGCTACCGACAAGAATGGGCTGGGTCTGAAGCTGGCGTGGCCGACGGCGGAGTGGGGTTCGCTGCCGATCGAAGGCGGGGTGGCAGCGGCGTTCCGGCGTGAAATTGCCGCGGCCGGCGACCCCGCCGCCAAGGAGCGCGAGATCGAGGCGCGTCTGCGCCAGGTCGCCTCTCCCTTCCGCACCGCGGAAGCCTTCGGCGTGGAGGACATCATCGACCCGCGCGAAACGCGCTATTACCTGAGCCGCTTTATCGACACCGCCCAGATCTCGCTGAAGACCAGCCTCGGGCCCAAGTTGAAGATGGGGGTGCGGCCTTGACCCGTTGCTTGTCGCAAAACAGGGCGAGCCGTCGATCGGCTTGCGGGGTGCACGCTATTTACGCCTTCCTGGACCAAGGAAGCCGTAAGCCTGGGAGGAGACAACATGTTGATGAGGATGTGGTTCCGGTGCTCCGCGGGGGTCCTGCTATCTTGCCTGGCGGCAATTTCCGCGCAAGCGCAAACCTGGCCGGCCAAGCCGATCAAATTGATAGTGCCGTATGCCCCCGGCGGCACCACGGACCGTCTCGCGCGTGAATACGCCGAATACCTGCGCAAAAAGCTGAACCAGCCCATCGTGGTTGACAACCGTCCGGGGGCTTCGACCAATATCGGCAGCGAACTGGTCGCCAAGGCGGAGCCGGACGGCTATACCTTCCTGCTTGGCATCGATGGGCTGGCGACAAACCAGGCTACCGGTCCGGTGCCATCGTTCGATCCGCACAAGGACCTCGCCCCCGTGAGCCTCTTGACACGGGTCCCCTGCCTGATTGCCGCCAATGTCAATTTCCCGGCCCAGTCGGCTGCCGAAATGATCCAGATCGCCAGGAAGAACCCAGACAAATATTCGATCTCCAGCGCCTCGCTCACCCTGCAGGTGGGCCTGCTGAACTCAGGTTCGGCGATTCGCCTCAATCACGTTCCCTACAAGGGTGGCTCCCAGGCAGCCACGGATGCCATGGGCGGCCAGGTCGACATGGTGATCGCCAACGTGCCCGTGCTCGCGCCGCTGGTGAAGGGGGGAAAGCTGCGGGCGATCGCAGTGAGTTCGGAAAAGCGCAGCGAAGCATTTCCGGAGGTCCCCACATTGCGCGAGAGCGGTCTGTCGAGTGCGGTTTTCTCGAACTGGTATGGCCTGTTTGCCCCGGCCAAGGTGCCCGAACCGATCATCGCCAGAATGGCGGTGCTGTCGAAGCAGTTCGTGGAGGACCCGCAGATAAACCACCGCCTCGCCCTCGAAGGCTATCAGTTGGAGGCCTCCACACCAGCCGAACTGTCTGCCTTGCTGGTCAAGGACGCGCTTTCAGCCACGAAGTTCGTCGAGGCGAACGCCGGTATCTTCAAACGATAGAACGGAGACACTCCACATGGCCTTTGAGACATTGATCGCGGAACTAGCTGAGCGGGAACATCGCGCCCGCCAGATGGGGGGGCTGGAGAAGCTGGCCGGGCGCAGGGCGGAAGGCGTGCTGAATGCGCGCGAGCGCATCGACTACCTGGTCGATGCCGGCAGCTTCCTGGAATCCGGCCTGCTGGCAACGTCATATCGCCCGGAGGATCGCGAGCGGTCGCCGGCGGACGGCAAAATCGTCGGTTATGCGAAGGTGGACGGCCGCGAAGTCGCGGTGGTCTCCAACGACTTCACGGTGATGGGGGCGTCGAGCAGCAATGTGAATGCCAGCAAGGTCGGGCATATGAAGACGGTCGCTACCAAGCGCGGCTTGCCGATGGTATTCCTGGGCGAATCCACCGGCGCGCGCATGCCGGACACCATGGGAGCGCGCGGCATCGGCAGCGGCGACAAGCCCACCCAGTATATGCGTACCCGCGAGACGCCCTGGGTGTCGGCGGTGCTGGGCCATTGCTACGGTTCCTCGAGTTGGTACGCGGCGCTGGCGGATTTCTCCGTAATGCGCAAGAGTGCGATCATGGCGGTCTCCAGTGTGAAGCTCACCTCGATGGCGATCGGGGAAGCCGTGGATCCGGAGGCGCTGGGCGGCTGGGAAGTGCTCACCGGCGTGTCCGGGCTGGTCGATATGGCTGTCGATTCGGACGAAGAGGCGCTGGTTGCGATCAAGCGCTTTCTCTCCTATCTGCCCAGCCATCACAACGAGGCGCCGCCGGTCCATCCGGTGCCGGCCGGATCGGGCCAACAGGCCCATCGCATCCTGGAGATCGTTCCGGAGTCGCGCACCAAGGTCTATGACGTGCGCAAGGTGATCCCATTGATCGTGGACGCGGACAGCATGTTCGAGTTGAAGGCCCGCTTCGGCAAATCCATCGTCACCGCGCTGGCCCGAATCGATGGCCACACGGTCGGCATCATTGCCAACAACCCGATGTCCAAAGGCGGTGCGATCGATGTCGACGCGTGCAATAAGGCCACCAGCTTCATGGTGCTGTGCGATTCCTTCAATATCCCGCTCGTCCTCATGACCGACCAGCCCGGCTTCCTGATCGGCGTCGAAGGCGAGCGTCGGGGCGCGATAGGAAGAGTCATGAACTGGATGAACGCACTCTCGCTGGTCACGGTGCCCAAGATCTCCATCATCATGCGCAAGACTTATGGCCAGGCGGTGTTGAATATGGGCGGCGCCGGCAATGCCGATGAGGTCATCGCCTGGGTATCGGCCGAAGTCAACTTCATGGATCCGCGTTCCGGCGTCACCATCGTCCATGGCGTCAAGCAACAGGAGGATCCCGAGCGCTATGCCGAACTGCTCAAAGGCATGGAGCGCGACACTTCGGCATGGGACATGGCCGGCGCCTACTCGGCCCACTTGGTGATCAATCCCGTGGACACGCGGCAGACACTTAGGCGCCTGCTGGAGGTGCACCGGCTGCGGCTCAGCAACGGTGTTGGCCAGCATCTGATGCGCACCTGGCCTACCAGCTACTGAGGGCACGGGATCATGCGAAAAGTTCTCATAGCAAATCGAGGCGCCGTCTCAGCAAGGATCATCCGCACGCTGCGCAAAATGGGACTGCGCGCCGTGGTGGTCTATTCCGAGGCCGACCGCGAGTTGCCGTATGTGGCCGAGGCAGACGAGGCCTATTGCATAGGTCCGGCGCCGGCCGTGCAAAGCTACCTGAATCAGGCTGCGCTGTTCGAGGCCATCGACCGAAGCGGTGCGGATGCGGTTCACCCCGGCTACGGCTTTCTTTCGGAAAACGCGCAGTTCGCCGCCAGCGTGCAGGCAAGGGGACTCACCTTCATCGGCCCGAGCCCGCGCTGGATCGACGCGATGGGGCACAAGACGCGGGCGCGCGAGTTGATGGCCGCGCAGGGCATGCCAATGTGCCGCTCGTCCGGCATCCTGCCAGACTCGGAAGCGGCCATCCGCGCGGCGGCCCAGGCCGTGGGCTTTCCCGTGCTGGTCAAGCCCGCCGGCGGCGGGGGCGGCATCGGCATGGTGGCGGCCACCGATTTGGATTCGGTCGTGAAAGCCGTGGAGCGCGCACGTTCGCTTTCGGCGCGCAGCTTCGGCAGTGGCGAGGTGTATCTGGAGCAGCTGTTCGAGCGGCCCCGGCATATCGAATTCCAGATCCTGGCGGACCGCCACGGCAAGGTGCGTCACCTATTCGAGCGCGATTGTTCGGTACAGCGCCGTCACCAGAAGGTCATCGAAGAGGCCTGTGCGCCCCGCCTGTATCCTGGCGAGGCTGACGAAATGGCCGAGCGGATCGCGCGGCTGCTGGCAAAGCTGGGCTACGACGTGATTGGCACTGTGGAGATGCTGCGCGGCGAAGATGGCAGCTACAACTTCCTGGAGATGAACACGCGTTTGCAGGTGGAGCACGCGGTGACCGAGGCCATTACCGGCCTTGACCTGGTGGAGGCGCAGGTCAGGCTCGCCGCTGGGGAGAGCCTGGACGCCGTTGTACCGCGCGATGTCTCAGCCTGTGGCCACGCGATCGAGTTGCGCGTCTACGCGGAAGACCCGGTGCGTTTCATGCCATCGCCGGGCAGGCTCGAGGTATTCCAGCTACCGGCCGGGCCCGGCATCCGGGTCGAGACGGGCTATGGCCAAGCCAATACGGTCAGCCCGTATTACGATCCGCTGATCGCCAAGATCATCGTCCATGCTGCAGATCGCCCCGGCGCGATCGCACTGGCGCAAGAGGCCGTGCAAGCCACGCAGATTGCCGGTGTGAAAACCAATCTTCCCTTCCTGGCAAAGACGTTGGCTCACCAGCCATGGCGCGACGGGCATCTGCACACCGGGCTGGTTGCGGACATCCTGGCGGCAGGTACTTGAGCAATGGCCCCTATCCCTATGTCTTGGTGCGGCTGCTGTCTGTCTCTCGCCGTTTGTCCAGGACGTTCTGAAATGTCGCACGGCCAGCCAAATTCAAATGTCGGCACGGGCGTTCGCTTTGTCTCGCGGGGAGCCTCATGCGCCGCGGGATTAGACGGGGTCATGCCAAGATTCGCTTCTATCACCTGCTGGCGGTCTCCGTCCTCAGGGTCGGGGGGCACTCCAGCAGGTTTGTGTCTGCACAGGAACGCATGATCTCTAACAGCAATTCCTCGCGCCGCGGCGGTGGGAAATGCAGGCGCCTGGCTTTGGTCCAGTGGCGGTAGCCAGCATGGGTGAGGGCAAGCAGGGCGTTGGGAGTGCCATCGAGGTTGGCAGCCAGGGCCTTGACTTCCAACTGCAGTGTGATGGTGATAGTCATTGGTTCGGCTGGAGATTCCTTAGGGCGATCCAACGGGAAACGATTCGCGCGCGGTTTCCCGTCCCCTCCTCGACATCGGCTTCGACTGTCAGGCCACTGGGTACCACGCCGCGCCGGCCATCGCCGTCGCCAGGTCCGAGAGCATGGTCTCCGCACGATCCGTGGTCACACGGGCATCGTAGGGGGCAATCTCCACGTCCGGCTGGATAAAGCCAAGCTGCGCGGAGAGAATGATGACCTGGGGCCGCGCGTCGGCTCGCACGTGGGCGCGAAACGTCTCATACATGACGCCGCGATACAGGTCCATGGCGGGGGCAGGGCGATCGAGCTTCGTGGCGGAGCAGGCCATCAGCACCAATGGGCGAGCCGGTGATCGTGCGGCGGATGCGCGAGCGAGCTCGTCAAAGAGGTTAAGTTGGGTGGGGCGGGCCAGCATCGGAAGCGCCTTGGTGATGTACATGCATCCAATCTACCGGGGCAGGCATGAAGTCAAGGCCGGCTCGTCGCGGCCCGTCAAATGTCCCGCCCGGCGCGCTTGGCGTTGCGTGCGCCTACAAGCGAGGCCTCGCCGCGCATCGCCAACTCGGGGATTGGCACGTGTATCTTGTGTCGTGCGGTCTCGCGTAGCGCGCTTATGCCGACGGTTGCGTGGCACAAGCGGTCCATCCCCAGTTGAACCGTATCGTAGTGAATCACCAGGCCGCCCCAGCGGCACTGAAGAAGCGCTCAAACTCCGTCGAGATCGAATCCTGCAAGACGGCGCTTGGGTCAACCCACAGGCTCGTCCCCGTAGGTGAGGACGCTGAGAGCCAACGCAGGCGAGGCAGGCTGGCAAAAGATTGGGGACCCGGCCGGCTAGGGAGACTCGACCACTCGACGATGGCGACGTGGCAAGCAGTGGCAGGGAAGGGCAGCCGTGGAGTAGTAGGGCGGCGGCAGGCCTGGAGAGGTGAGGCGCCGGGGGCGTTGCGCTGCCTCCGCCACTGTCAGGACGTAGGACGTTCTCTCGTACCCGCCACCAAAGCGGCGATGCGCCCCTCTTCACGGGCTATCTCGAGTGTGTCGCTAAGGTTGAGTCGTAGCATCTCGAGTCCGCCTACGTAACCGCCGAGGGCGCTTGTTGCACGTTCCTCTATCTCATCTGCCGACGTCAGTCCAGCCGCAACGAGTGCGCGAATGTCTTCGCGATCGTTATCAGCGAGTCGCGCGATTTTGCTGACAGCGAGATCCACGGGGGAGAGCACGCGCACCTGTATCAGATCCAGGCCCAGGTCAACCGGTATGGAGTCTTCCTGATAGTCCTCATGCATCAGCGCGAACGTTGGATTGTAGTTTGTGTCCAGGTAGATGACCTGAGGCGTCCCATCCTCCAAGACCACATCCACAAGCACGTCCTGAGGCAACAGCACCCGCCCAGCGAACTCAGCGTCAACGTCCGTCGTGACTCGGCTTGCCGTGTAGAGGTGCACCGCCATCCCACCAGCCAGGTAGACCGTCAGTGGTTGCCGAAGGGAAAGGCGCTGCTCAAGCTGCTTGAATAGCTCACGAAGGCCTTCGGCAAGTGCCGTGCGCGTGTGAAAGGAAACGTTGTGGGCCATTTCAGCGAGGCCGCAACTGCATCGTCAGCATATCGCGCAGCCGAGGCAAGCCCGATACCCAGCCTTTCCGAACCACGTCAGCACTGGACACCATATCTGTCGGATACAGACGGAAGTATTGGTCGCTCGCATGCATCAAGCGAACTGATTCCACTGGCAAACGCGACTGCAGCACCATCGCGGCAAGACGGAAGACGTTGGCTTCTCGCTGATCGGCAGCTAGCGTGACGTCACCACGCGACGCGGCCGCGCACCGGGCCAAAACGTTGCGCTCGTCGTCCCTCGATGTCATGCTTTCGCTCCCAACTTACTGTTGCTGACCATTGCTAGCCGGTAGTCCAACTGTACCGTTCCCGGTGCCCTAAGACAATCTTGACTGGCTACACCTGGGAGTGTTCTTCGACTGCACACGTGTCAATGTGCCTCATAAATCACATAATCGTTATTATGTTACATCGTTACGGTGTATAACAAAATCACCACGACCCCTTTCTGGGTGTCTCGCCTTCCGGCTTCGCGGAACTAACCACCGTGCCGTCGCCCTCGTAACTAGCATCGAATGTCTTGCGCAGCCTGGTCAAATACGCATCTTTCATGCGCTGCATACGCGAACCTCCCAAAATGGGAGTAAAATCCTCCCAAAACGGGAGAGCCAAAGGATGCGGATCATTGCGCGGCGGACGCTGCGAGAGTTTTGGGAGAGCGACCCCGCGTATGCAGATGCGATATCACCCCTCACGGAGTGGTATCGCCACATGGAAAAAGTGACATATGAGACACCCCAGGATGTGAAGGCCGAACTACGGACAGCCAGCATCCTCAAGGGTGGTCGCGCGGTGTTCAATATCGCCGGGAACAAGTATCGCGTGATCCTGGCCATCGACTATGAACGCCAGATCGGGTGGGTCCGTTTCGTTGGCACCCATGCCCAATACGACAAAGTTGACGCGGAGAGCGTGTAATGGATATCAAGCCCATTCGTACCGAACAAGACTATGACACCGCCATGGAGCGCATCGGCCAGCTATGGGGCGCGCCGGTCGGCTCGCCCGATGGCGATGAGCTGGAAGTCTTGTCGATCCTCGTGGAACGCTACGAGGAAGAGCATGACCCTATTCCGCCATCCGATCCGGTCGAGGCCATCAAGTTTCGGTTGGATCAGCAGGGCCTCACCACACGCGATCTTGAGCCATTCATTGGCTCCAGTGGCCGCGTGTCTGAGGTACTGAACCGCAAGCGCAAGCTCAGCTTGGGCATGGTCAAGCGCTTGCACGATGGCCTGCGCATCCCCTACGAAAGCCTGCTGTCGTAGGCACGCGGGCACCAGGCAAATGGCAGAGGCGCCGAGCGAGGGCAATTTGCAGTGAGCATTGCCGGCTACGGCGGCAAGCCCCACCTTGCTTTGCGTGCTCGATGAGTAGACGAACGTGCTGGTGGTCGGCAAGGAAGTGGCCTTTCGCGAGAGGCGGCCCGAGGGGTTCGCTCTGGTCGGATGTTCGCCGCGAATTGCCGAGCCTGAGCGGCGGGTGACCGGGGCGAGACCGGCATAGGCGGCAAGATGCGCGGCCGAAGCATGCCGGGGTGGCACGGGTCCCCGTGGTAGACAGGGCGGCCTGCCGCCAAGTGCCGGCGCGCGGCCTCGTCACCTTGCGCGGCGATGGCCCGCTCGACGTCCCCGGAATGGGCGAACAGTTCGGGTGAGGCGGTGGTAATGTTGCTCATACGCTACTCCTTCGCGCCTAATGGCGCGGCTTTCTATCATTTTCCCCACAGGCGGCGCACCGCTGGCGGCTTCGGATCGAGTGAGCATAGCGCGCTTCGCGCCTTCCCTCTCATGCCGCCGGCGCGTTCGGCGTCGAGGTTCGGGAGCCCGAAGGCCGCCATTCGTGAGGTCGTTGGAGCTCTGGCGCAGCCGGAGCGCGACGTAGTGGCCGCCTCGCTGGCCGACTTAGTCTTGGGCTAGAGTTGGCTACTTCGACCCGATCACCCCCGAGTTCTCCGTCCACCTGATCCCCACTCGCGCCGAGGGTTATTCGGGCCGCAAGCGGCAAGCGCCAAAACACGATACGCCAAGCAGAAGCGAACAGTAAACCTCAAGAAATCAATAACTTAGGCATGAGCACCCGCGTCGCTGCTGGGCTTGCGAACCGTCGCATATTGCACCGAAATCAAAACTACCCCTTGTCTGGCGCCGCCGGCAGCAACCGCGCCCCAGCCATGGCCACGCGGATTGGCGCGGCCGACGACCTGCCACCGGCACCGCCTGGCTCGGCAACCAGACCCGGCTGGTACCGGCCACCGACGAGCTGATCGCCGAACTGGCACGCTACCGCCGCGCCCACGGACTGCCATCCACGCCTCGGCGCGGGAGACACGCCCGCTGGTGCTGCCGGTCATCGGCCGCGAGACGGGTCGCGACAAGGCCCCGGGTTGACCCCCGATCAAATTTTCTTGCCAGTTTAACTAGATATCTAATAGAATTGACCAACACCAGTTGAAGAAGGCTATGACCGCCTGGAGACAAATATGCTGACCCATGAAGAGAATGAACTGTTGTGCCGCGTAGAAGGCGATGCCCCGATGGGCAAGCTGATGCGCCAGCACTGGACCCCTGTTTGCGTGATTGAAGAAGTCAGCGAACCGGACGGCGCGCCGGTCAAGGCTCGCGTCTTCGGCGAAGACCTGGTCGTGTTCCGCGACAACGAAGGCCGCGTCGGTGTGATGGACGAGTATTGCCCGCACCGCCGCGTATCGCTGGTGTACGGCCGTAACGAAGACGGTGGCCTGCGCTGTCTGTACCACGGCTGGAAGTTCGACGTGCTGGGCAATGTGCTGGAAATGGTGTCCGAGCCGGCCGCCAGCGGCATGACCGAGAAGGTCAAGCACAAGGCCTATCCTTCGAAGGAATGGGGCGGCATGGTCTGGGCGTACATGGGTCCGCAGGACGCCATTCCCGAATTCGTCGCACCCGCCTGGGCACCGACCGCTGACACCCGCGTAAGCATCGCGAAGGCGCTGCTGCCATGCAACTGGGCACAGATCCTTGAGGGCGCGATTGATTCCGCACACAGCTCAAGCCTGCACTCGTCCGACTTCGTGCCGGCACGCGTCGGCGGCGCCGAGGCAACGTCGAAGAACTGGCTGCGTCCGTCCACCGACAAGGCACCGCGCCTGCAGGTCGAGCGCACCGAATATGGTTTCCGCTACGCTGCGCTGCGCCGCCCGATCTTCAACGCCAACACGCACGACTACGTGCGCTCGACGGTGTTCGTTGCACCCGGCACCGTGCTGATCCCGCCCAACAACTTGTATAACGTCGCCAACATCAACGTGCCCATGGACGACACGAATACGGCGTTCTACTTCATCGCATGGGGCGATCCCGCGACGACGCCGGAAACCGAAACCTGGCGCCAGTTCCTCCGTCAACAGATCGGCCCCGATCTGGACGAGCGCTACCGTCCGCTGCGCAACCACGAGAACCGCTTCTGGCAAGACCGCCAAGCCATGAAGGCCGGCAATTTCACCGGCATCACCGGCTTCCCGAACCAGGACATCGCCATGTGGGTCACGATGGGTCCGATCGCCAATCGTTCGGACGAGCGTCTGGGCGCGAGCGATCTCGCCATTGTCGAATTCCGTCGCCGCATGCTCGATGCCATCGCAGAATTCGAGCAGGACGCCGAAGCCATCGGTACCGGCGCAAAGGCGATCCCGCAGACGGTCTGTTCGTATCAGGCAGTGGTGCCGAAGGAAACGGACTGGCGTGCGTACGCCGCCCGTTATGTCAGCGCGAAACATGCCCTGCCGGATGACGAGCCCGCAGCGATCGCCACCGACTATCAGGTCAGGCAATAAGCGATGAAGCCGGCCATGGAACAGCGCCGTTTGCGCATCGGGGTGGCAGGACTGGGGCGAGCGTTTTCGCTGATGTTGCCCACCTTCCTGCAGGACCCGAGGGTTCAACTCGTCGCCGCGTGCGACCCGCGCGAGGAAGCACGGCAGCAGTTCGCCGCCGATTTCGGCGCACGGACCTACGCAGACGTGCTGGACCTGGCCGGCGACCCCGATGTGGAAGTCATCTACGTGGCCAGCCCCCATCAGTTTCACGCGCAGCACACCGAAATTGCCGCAGCCAACGGCAAGCACGTGCTGGTCGAGAAGCCGATGGCGCTCAACGCGGCCGACTGCGATCGCATGATCGCCGCGTGCCGGGCTGCAAACGTGCATCTGATCGTCGGACACTGCCACAGCTTCGATACGCCGTACCTGCGTACGCGCGAACTGATCCGTTCGGGCGATTTCGGTGCGGTGAAGATGATCCAGGCCTTCAACTACACCGACTATCTATACCGGCCGCGCCGCCCGGAGGAACTCATGACGGCTGAAGGTGGCGGTGCCGTATTCAGCCAGGCCGCACACCAGGTCGATATCGTGCGGATGCTCGCGGGCTCGCGCGCGACGCGCCTGCGCGCAAGTGTCGGCCGGTGGGACTCGAAGCGTCCGACCGAAGGCGCGTACTCGGCGCTGATCTGGTTCGAGAATGGCGCCTATGCCTCCCTCTCGTACAGTGGGTATGGCCACTTCAACAGCGACGAGTGGATGGGCTGGATCGGCGAGATGGGTGACCACGCAAATCCCGATGCCTACGGTGGCGCTCGGAGGCGGCTGGCGACCCTCTCCTCCTGGAATGATGAAGCGCAGCTCAAGGCCGCCGGCACGTATGGCGGCGCCGCATACAAGCCGCCCTCCATCGCGGCAGACGAGCCGACACGCTGTCATCAGCATTTCGGCCCGGTGATCGTCGCGTGCGAACACGCCGACCTGCGCCCCCTGCCCGATTCCATCATCGTGTACGGCGACCAGCAACGGGAGACGCTGCCGCTTTCCCGCCCCACCGTGCCGCGCGGTGAAGTGATCGACGAACTCTACGAGGCCGTCATCGCGGGGCAGGCGCCTCTTCATGACGGTAAGTGGGCAAAGGGCACGCTGGAGATGTGCATCGCCATACTGGAATCAAGCGAAACCGGCAAAGACGTATCGCTCTGAGCCTCGCCAGAAAACAAAAGCCCTCGCACAGCGAGGGCTTCGTTCTTTGTGCGGCTCGGCGGGCAGCCGAAGAGGACTGCCCCGGCCAACACTACGCGCCTAGCGCCTCAACCCGAAGCGAGAAATCCACCGCCGTGACGTGCTTTGTGAGCCCGCCAACGGAGATGCGGTCCACGCCCGTTTCCGCAATGGCACGCAGCGTTTCCTTCGTCACGCCGCCCGACACCTCCAGGCTCGCGCGCCCGTTGTTGATGCGCACCGCCTCCCGCATTTGTTCCAGCGAGAAATTATCGAGCAGGATTGCCCCGGCGTCTGCAGAGAGCGCTTGCGCCAGTTCATCCAGCGTCTCGACCTCGACCTGCACCGGCACGCCCGCACCAAGTACCTGTGCAGCGCGCACCGTCGGCGCAATCCCACCACCCGCTGCGACGTGGTTCTCCTTGATCAGGATCCCGTCATACAGTCCTCGGCGATGGTTCTCGCCACCACCGATGCGCACCGCATATTTTTGCGCCAAGCGCAGTCCGGGCAGGGTCTTTCTGGTGTCGAGAATCCGCGCCCTTGTGCCCTTGACGATCTCCACCAAGGCGTGCGTCGCCGTGGCCACGCCCGACAGTAGTTGGATGAAATTGAGCGCCGTGCGCTCCGCAGTCAGAATGCCGCGCGCCGGCCCGCTGATCTGGCATACCGCCTGCCCTTCGCGCATCCATTCGCCTTCGCCAACGAACCATTTGATCGTGATGGCCGGCTCGCTCTGCCGCAGGGTTTCTTCAAACCATGGCCTGCCGCACAGCAGCGCAGCTTCGCGCACCGTGAGGACGGCCTCGGCCGAGGCGGCAGGGTCGACGAGTTGGGACGTCCAGTCGATATTGCCAACATCTTCCGCGAGCGCTTCGCAGACATTGCGCGTCATTGCCGCGCGGGTTGCTACATCCATTTGAAGGGTCCGTATATTGAGCGGAAAAACTGCATGAGATCGACGGCGGCCGCACCGATGCGCCGCCGCCAATCCATTGAATATGTGAAGAAGGGACACCTGGCGACGACCGATGCGAGCCGCCGCACGCATCAGGTACCTTCCTACTCCTCGCCACGCGCGGCGATCAGACTGCCCATTTCCCGCGTGGACGGGATCCGCAGCGCCGGATCATCCGCCTCGGCTTCGTCGCGCGCCATGTTTTCGATGATCGTCAGGAGCACCTTGCGCGCAATGTTGATCTCCGTGGTCTTCAGGCCCTTGACACTGATCTCGTTGACTTCTTCAGCCAGGGGAACGAGCTTGTTCTTCAGGCTACGGCCGCGGGGCGTGAGATACACGTGCGTGTTCTTGCGATTGCCCGGGGCATAGTGACGCTCGACGTATCCGAGCTTTTCCATCGCGGACACCGCGCTGAAAGTGGTCGGTGTGGTGGTGCCGGCCTCGTCGCTGAGTTCTTTCTGCGTCAGCCCGTCGGTGACCCACAGGATGCGCAGGAACGCCCAGTGGCCAAATGAGACCTCATGCTGCGCCAGGCGCATCTGCAGCCCACGCACCATCGCGCGGGCTGCATCCTTGACCAAGTGGGCAAGACGATCGTCCGGCACGGCCTCGCGCCAATGCCGCAGGATGGGATCCTCTCTGGAAGCCTTTTCCTTGCCAGAAGAACGTGTTGCAACCATGCTTTCCTCGCCGTGACTGTAGCCAATATGGTTCACATCATAGCGCGTTCATCGGTGCGCGTGCCGCCTGCTGGCCGCGCACCGATGCCCTGCAAATTCAGAAGAGATGACGAATACCGACCGCTGTCCCGCCCCCTGGTATTCGCCGCGCATCTGCCTCCTGCCAGATGCGCGACGGCATCAACGCCCGCTGCGGGAATCAGATCTTGAAGCTTTCCAGGCTGGCTGGGTGGAACAACTCAGCCGGTTGAAGACGACGGCTCGACAGCCCCTCGGCGTGGTGCTGCGCAAGGAAGCGGTCGATCACGTGTTCATTGTTGGCGAATCCGTACGACCAGAAATCGTGACCCATCAGGCGTCGCGCGTTGCGCAGTTGGTCTTCGATGAATGGAAGCGTGACCTTGGTGGCCGACGTATCGCTCAAACGCGCGAGCGCCACTTCCTTCGAATGCTCGAAGGCCTTCACGATGGCGCCAGGCAGCCACGGATGCTGCTCGGCCAGTGTCTTTCGGATGCCAAGCGTGTGCATGATCGGGAACAGCTTGCGGCGCTCGTACCATTCCGCGGCGCTCTTTTGCGGGTCGTCGAAAAGGTACTTGACCTGCGGGTGCCCACGGTCGAAACACGACGGTGCACGCGGTCCGATCACGCCGTCGATCTCCCCCTCGGCCAGCAGATTCGAAATCGTCTTCCCTCCCGGTGCGTTTTCAAGCATGACGCCTTCCGGCAGCTTCAGCGAGATCTTCTCCACGCGCGTCGGGTCTTCATAACCGCCGCGCACCCAGCGGATGTCCGATGCCTTCACGCCATACTCCTCTGCGAGGAACATGCGGACCCACACGTTGGCCGTGAGTTGGTATTCGGGCACGCCGATCCGCTTGCCCTTCAGGTCTTCCGGCCGGTTAATGCCGCGATCGGCACGCACGTAGATCGAGCTGTGCCGGAATGCGCGCGACGGGAACACCGGCACGGCGATGTACGGCGAGGTACCTGCGGCCGTCTTGACCGAATAGCTGCTGAGCGAAAGCTCGCAAACGTCGTAGTCTGCGTGGCGGAAAGCACGGAAGAAGATTTCTTCCGGATCCTGCAACATGAACACGGGATCGACGCCGTCGATCCGGACGTCGCCGTCGATCAGCGGACGCATCCGGTCATAGTTGCCCACGGCGATGGAGAGTTGAAGCTTGCTCATTTATGTTCCTTTCTAACAATCGAAATCGATCCGTTGCGTGCGCTCTCACGCAACGGATTTCGGCGCCTGTTGCTGGCGTGGCACGCCGAAGAGGACCGCAATACCGCCAGCGAAGACCAGCACGGCAACCAGCAAGATGCCCGCCGAGAAACTGCCCGTTACGGTCTTCACCCAGCCGAGCACAATCGGGGCGAAGAAGGCGCCAACCTGGCCGAGACTGCTGATGACGCCGATTCCGCCCGCGGCCGCCTCGCCCTTTAGGTAGTTCGGCGGAATGGTCCAGATGATGGCTGCGGCGGCGAAATAGCTCACCGAAACGAGGCTCAGGCACACAATCGCAGCGGCCGGGTTGTGGGTCAGCATCGTCAACAGCGTTGCGCCCGCGGCACCCGCTGTCGTAGACAGAAAGAAGTGCCAGCGACGCTCAAGCCGCGTATCGGAGCTGCGTGCGATCAGCAGCATGGCAACGGCGCCAACGATGTACGGCAATGCCGACAGGAAGCCGATCTCCAGCATGTTGGAGATGCCCGTCTGCTTGATGATGGTTGGCGTCCAATAGTTCAGGATCGTGCCGCAAATGGGTACCGTGGCCCAGCCTGCTGCAATCACATACACGCGCGGGTCGCGCAGCGCAACCATCAGGCGGCTCGGCGCGCTGTCCGGTTTCTGGCGGTGTTCTTCCTCCAGGGCGGCCACGACGATGCGCTTTTGCGCGGCAGTCAGCCACGCCGCATCCTGCGGTTTGTCGACCAGGTAGAACCAGGCAAACACACCTGCAAGAACAGCCGGCAGGCCCTCAAGGAACAGCAGCCACTGCCAGTTGCGGAAGCCCCAGACATCCGTGAAATTCTGGAGAATCAGGCCCGAAAGCGGGCCGCCGATGATGCCGGCCACGGCAATCGCCAGCAGGAATCGCGACGTGATACGGGCGCGACGCTTCGCGGGATACCAGAACGAGAGATAGAGAATGATCCCCGGCCAGAAGCCCGCCTCCGCCGCACCGAGCAGCGTCCGGCCGAGGTAGAACTGCCAGGGCGCGTTCATGAAAGCCATGGCGGTGGAAATGGCGCCCCACAACAGCATGATCCGCGTCACGGTCTTGCGTGCGCCGATGCGCCTGAGCAGCAACGTGCTCGGCACTTCGAGCAGGATGTAGCCAATGAAGAACAGGCTCACGCCGAGCCCGTATGCGGCATCGCTCAGCCCCAGGTCCTGCTTCAACTGCAACTGCGCGAAGCTGATATTGACGCGATCGAGATAGTTCAGTACCCAACAGAGGAACAAGAAGCTCATCAGCCTGAGTGTGATCTTGCGATAGGTCGCCTCGACGGCTACGGAATCGGTGCTCAGATGCGGGGGCGCATCCGCGTAGCTCAACGTGGAATCTTTCATTTCGTTGTCTCTTGGGGGCGTTTTGTCGACTCGATCGGTCGGACCTCCGCGCTGGACGGTGGCGATCTCTCGTTGTCAACCATTTAATTAGATGTCTAGTTATTAGACTACGAGGCCTTGGTGTCCGTGACAAGTGAGGGTTTATACCTAACCCAGAATTCCACCCGTCGATTACGTCGCTTGCGTAATTAGATCTCTAGTTATATCATACACCCACTGAAGTGAAATGAATTGAATAGAGGGAGACAGACATGACTACCCAGGAAAGCGGCTTGCGGCTGAAGATTGCGGAGAAGGAAAAGATTGCACGCGACATCTGGCGCTTTGAGCTGGCCGATCCGCAGGGCACGCCTCTTCCGCCGTTCGAAGCCGGATCGAATTTGACCGTCGTGGTGCCCAATGGCATGCGCCGCAGCTATTCCCTCTGCAACGATTCGCAGGAAAGTCACCGCTACGTCATCGCGGTCAAGCGCGACAGCAACGGTCGCGGCGGATCCATGAGCCTGATCGACAACACGTGCGCAGGTGATCTGATTGACGTGTCCCTGCCGCGAAACGAATTCCCGCTCGACGAGCGTGCGAAGTCGTTCATTCTTGTCGCGGGCGGCATTGGTATCACGCCGATGCTCTCGATGGCGCGCCAACTGAAGGCGGAAGGCTTGCGGGATTTCAAGCTGTACTACCTGGCCCGCGACCCGGAAGGTACGGCGTTCCTGGACGAACTCAGCAGCGACGAGTGGCGATCGACGGTGAGGATTCACCACGATTTCGGCGACCCCGCCAAATCATTCGACTTCTGGACTCTGTTCGAGCGGCCCAAGGCAGCGCACATCTACTGCTGCGGCCCGCAGGTGCTGATGGACACGGTACGCGACATGACGGGTCACTGGCCGTCTGGCACGGTTCACTTTGAGAGCTTCGGCGCAAACAACGCGAACGCGCAGGTGAACACGCCGTTCTTGATTCAGCTCAAGCGCACCGGCACGTCGCTGGACATCCCGGCTGATCGCTCGATCCTTGACGTGCTGCGCGCCGCAAACGTGCACGTTGCAAGCTCATGCGAAAGCGGTACTTGCGGTTCCTGCCGTACCGGGCTGTGCTCGGGAGAGGTGGATCATCGAGATCTAGTGCTGCGCGACGACGAGAAAGTAACGCAGATCATGGTCTGTGTTTCGCGCGCAAAATCTGGCGAACTGGTACTGGACCTCTGAGCCCGCATCCATGGCAGCGCCCCTGCTCGGCCGTTGCCTACCAGGTACATCGTATTGAGCCAACCGCCTTCTGGCAGCCAGTAAGGTGGGAGCAGTATCCATTGATACATCCGCGACGTGCGAATCTGCCGCCACGTCAGCGCTGCGGTTCCTGCATCGCATCCCCAGTGCGACATGCGGGCACGACACGAGACTTTGAACATGAACGACCAGACTTCCTCCCGCGCCCCATCCACCCGGGATGCCAGTGCGCCGACGCCGACTAGCGACAGCAGTCTCGCCTGGTCCGATGCGCGTCTGCTCGGGTTCGCTCCCATGGACGACGTGCATGAGGAGTTCTACGCGCTTGCACTAAAACTGGTGACCTGCTCGGATGCGAGCGCCGCGGAAGCGATCGAACAATTCGAACAGCACGCGATCAGCCATTTCGGTCAAGAGGACGAATGGATGCGCTCCACCAATTTCCCCCCGCGGGACTGCCACGTCGACGAGCATGCGGCAGTGCTGAAGTCGATCGGTGAAGTTAAGCAAGCCGTCGCACAGGGGAAGGCCGGCGCCGAACTGGTTCGAACCATCGGGCTGGCCCTCTTTGACTGGTTCCCAGGTCATGCCGACTACCTGGATTCCGCGCTGGCAGCGTGGATGACCAAACTGAACATGGGCGGAAAGCCCATCGTGTTGCGCCGCACGCTTGACTGAATGGCGCACGAAATCCACATAGAAATCAGAGCCTTTTGGCCGTGTGATTGCTCTTGTGCATGGTGAGCAGCGCTCGCGCGGTCCTTGGGCTCGCCCAAGACTACCATCCGGATAACCCCCGCGCAGCGAGCCCACGAATGCCGTCGTCAGAACGGCATCGCCAAGGGCCGCCGCATGCACTACGATCGTAAAGTGGAGACAACGCATGAACCGCCCCCAAATCCGGCTTGCACGACGCAGGCTTTGCCTCAGCCTGGGCCTCGGCCTCACCGCAGCATTCGTTCCCGCATTGGCCAGGGCCAGCACCGATGCTTGGCCCACCAAGCCCATCCGCTTTATCGTTCCCTACGCGCCCGGAGGCTTGCCTGACACCGTTGCGCGCGTTTTGTCCCAGCAACTCACCCAACGCTTGGGCAAGCCGGTCGTCGTTGACAACCGGCCCGGCGCCAATGGCGTAGTCGCCGCCCAGGCGCTCATGACGAGCCCTGCCGACGGCTACACGTTCCTGGTGACCGACGGCTCGATGATGTCCATCAATCCGGCGATTTACAAGAACCTGTCGTACGAACCCAAGCGCGATTTCGTACCCGTCTCGCTTGCCGCCAGGTCTCCGCTCTTCCTCGCCGTCAATGCGCGCGTTCCAGCCAACTCACTCAACGACTTTGTCGCGCTGGCGAAATCCAAATCGGGCACGCTGAACTATGGATCTTCCGGCATAGGCAGCACCCATCACCTGTCGATGGAAGCACTGAAAACCGCCCTCACGCTGGATATCAAGCACGTACCGTTTCGTGGCTCCGGCCAGTCCGTTCCGGCTTTGATCGGGGACCAGGTCCAGGTGGTGTTTGCTGCCTTGCCGTCGCTGTCGGGCTTCGTCAAATCGGGCCAAGTCAAGATTCTCGGTACCAACTCCCTGCAGCGCTCCGCTCTTGCGCCGAAGATTCCGGCGATCTCCGAGGTGGTGCCAGGATACGACTTCGCTGTGACGGTCGGGTTGCTTGCCGCAAAGGGAACGCCGGACGCCGTGGTTAAGAAAATGGCCAACGCGGTTTCCGAGGCAGTCCAAATGCCCGAGGTGGTCTCGCAGTTCCACGTTGCCGGTATCGAACCCGTTGGAGGATCCAGCGCGGACTACGCGAAGGTCATTGCCGACGAGGCGGCTCGCTATGCGCAGGCCATCAAGGTTGCGCATGTCATGGCCGAGTAAGTAGCAAAGTCCATCCGACGCTATTCCTGAGCCTGCTGACCAGGCTCAGGATTCACGCCTGCGGTTGGCGCTCACTAAAGCATTAAAATTCACACCGCATTTGAACTGTAACGCGGTGCACCGCGTTACAGTTCGGTCGTGTCCTGGATGCACAGCACGACCGACTGGCTGCGCATGCGCTCCTGCGTGCTCGCCCAATGCGGTTCCAGTATGGCATCCCAAGCCACATCCGTATTGCGTAAAAAACGGTAGGCCGCGCACGTCTCGCTCCAGCTATCGCACGCCGCAGGGATACTGGCCTTCGGTTTGGCCGCAAGTCGTTCTATCAATTTCTTCGCCCTTATCAGCGCGAACGCGGGACTCCAGGCCGGGCCGCAACTGGTTGTGCCCGGGCTGTCCACTCGAGATAGCGCGTGAAGAGAAACGCATCGCGGCGGCGGGTACTGGGGAACGTCCTGCGTTCTGACAGCTGCGGAGGCAGCGCGATGCGCCCGGCGCACCGATCTGCCTCTCCGGGCCTGCCGAAAAAATGGGCGGGAGCACCTGATGCAGCCTGACTCGCCCGCTGAGATCGGCGTCCATGAGTAGATGCGGCGCACAGCGCGGCTGGAGGATCTACAGCCGCAAGTCTCCGCGCCCTCCCGCGCGTGCCAGCCCATGGCGCGCGCGATATCCGCACAATCCACCTCGCCTCGTTCCCGGTGCCGACATTGATGGAATGGTGGTGCGCTCGCCGGCGGCTGCAACGGCTGACGCCGTGACGATGACGTCCAGGGCGCCGACGTTGCGGGATCGGCGTCCGACGACAACTTCGGCCGGGAACGGGTTATGATTCCGGGGCATTGCGCGCATTGTTTTGGCCGGGACAAGTATTGAAGTCAGGTTTCCCAATAAGCGGACAAGGAAAGCGGCGACATGAAAATGAGACACTTTGCAGCCACCGTCGCCGTCATGGCCACGGGTAACGCGTATGCCCAGTCTAGCGTGACACTGTATGGCCTGATCGACGTTGGCATCGAATACCAAAACCACCAACCCGGCGGCAACCATGACGTGACGCGCCTAACCTCCGGCAACCTGGCAGGCAGCCGTTGGGGCCTGCGCGGCGTGGAAGACCTGGGAGGTGGCCTGAAGGGTGTCTTCGTGCTGGAGAACGGTTTCACGGTGGACGACGGCAAGTCATCCTTCTCAGGCCGTCTGTTTGGTCGCCAGGCCTATGTTGGCCTGCAGAACAATTGGAACGCCCTGACCCTGGGCCGGCATCAGACCCCGTTCCATGATTTCAACGTTGACTTCGACCCGATGGCCGTCAGCACCAACTACTCGATCATGGGGCAGGACGCCGCTTTCGGCAGCCGTGCCGATAACTCGGTCAAGTACGTCGGCACCTTCCATGGCCTGTCCGCCAGGGCCCTGTACAGCTTTGGCGCGAACACCGGCGCCGGCGCCTCTGGTGAAGTCCCTGGCAGCCCGAGGATTGGGCGCGAGTACAGTGCCAGCCTGACCTACGCTGCCGGCCCGTTCGCTGTCGGCGCCATCTACGACGCAACCAACCCCGGTCTGGCCACGACCGGTGCCCTGACGGATGCCGAAATCCGCCGCGCTGGCCTGGCCGGTTCGTACGCCATCGGCCCCGTCAAGGCGTACGCTGGATATCGTTGGGCCAAGGCGCTCAGTGGCGCCACGCTCCCGGGCAACCTCGGCCCTAACAACGTCTCGAATCTGTACTGGCTGGGTCTGCGCTATCAGTTGATCCCGGCATTGTCCCTGACAGGCGTTGCTTACTTCCAGGACTTCCGGGGCACCAATGCGGATCCGTGGAGCTTCGTGGCATCGGCTGACTACGCCCTGTCCAAGCGTACCGATGCTTACTTGAACCTCGGTTACACCAGGAACAAGGATGGTTCGAATTTGGGCCTGACCTCAGGCGGCGCCGGCTCCATCCAGGGCAGCGGCTTCGGCACGGTTGCCGGCTCGGATAATCAGTTCGGTGCGGTGCTTGGCATCCGTCACAAGTTCTAGCAGGCTGTCCCCTCCGCGCAGGTTTTCAGGCCAGCACCGGCCTGGCCTGCCACCGCTGGCGACATAGCGCCGCCAGCAGGAGTACCGGCAGCAAGACACACCAGAAGCTAATGGCAGCGAACGCCAGGGCGCCCAGCACGGCTCCGGCGGCAAAGCCCACCACAGCCGGCAACATTTTGCGCAAGCGCACGTGGATCGCGCCTGCCTGCTCGGGCCCGGCGGACGACAAATCGACCAGGTCGATCACGATCTGGGTAGTGTTGCCGGTCATGATCGTGGTGGGCCCCAGGTCGGCCAGCGCGGTACGGGACAATGCGTTCTGAATGCCCATTGCCACGACGGCCAGCATGCCGGCCAGCGTTGCCCACCAGGAGCCGGCACTGAGGCCCACCCCGCCCCTCACCCACAATCCCGCGCCCACAAAAAGCAGCAGGAATACGCATTCGACGGCAAGCAGCAAGGCCACCGCCGGAAGCTGGCGCTGCGCGAGCCGCGACTCCAGCAGGCGCGTTGTCGCAACCGCGCCCACAAAAGCTGGCAGCGCAAGGAGCTTGGTCGCCAGCCCTTCGGAGCTTCCAGTCAGTTCCACCCCGATCATGATGAAGTTGCCGGTCACATGGGCGGTGAAGAGCCCAAAGAGGGAAATGAAGCCGACCACGTCCACAAAGCCCGCAACAAATGACAGCACGCAGCCATGCACACTGCTGTTGATGTGCCCGTGGTTCTCCGGCAATGATGGGTTACCGACATCCTTCATCGGCTTGTCTCTGCTCGCGCCTGCGCCACGGTTTTCCATCAACGCGAGACGTCATCCCGTTCGACAGTGCCATCGCTCCGGCCGCCTCCGGCTTTTGCGACAACTTCGGGCGGCGCGCCCGAAATCTTGGGCACGCATTCCTTGCGGAACCAGGCCACGGTGACCGGCTCACCCGCTATCATGCGTTTGACCGTCGGCACGACCTGTTCGCCGATCAGCATGCCAAGCAGGCCGAGCAGCGCAATTGCCGGTGGCGCGGGCGAACGCACTTGCAGCAGGGCGTAGATGATGCCGACGAGGATCCCCGCTCCGAACGACACGATATAGAGCTTCATCTCAGTCTCCCTGTTCGAATCCCAGCGGACCGAGACGGCGCAGGTCATGCCAGGCTCTCCATGATGAGAAAGTTGACAGCAGCAACCAACCGCCCCACACCGGCTAACGGGCGGGCACGGACACTGGCGAATTCGAGAACGAGCTTCGGCCAGGCACGCCTCACTACTATAGAAAGTCGCAAGGATGGCGGGCCGTTTTTTTCGACCCCGCCGTGTCAGGCCAGCTGTCGCCTCGGTCTCCTTGATGCAGCAAAAATGGAGAGCGGTGCGCGAATGGACAATGAAACGTCAAGGGCCGACGCCTGACGGTTTTCCCCAAGAGGCCAATTGCGTGCGGCATGGCACAATGGCCGCGAACGTGCGCGTTCGGCCTGTCAGGTGGCCAGTCAACCAATACCGCCCGCTCAACATGATAAATATAAATCACATTTACGCATTTCTCGAGCTGGTGGAGCAGCGCAACTTCAATGCCGCCGCGGAGAAACTGCACCTGACCCAGTCGGGCCTGTCGCGCAAGATCAGCGCCATCGAGGAACGGGTCAACCAACGGCTCTTCGAGCGCACCACCCGCTTTGTCCGCCCTACCCGCGCCGCGATGGTGCTGGCGCGCCACTGGCGCGAGGCACTGGCCAGCTATCAAGCGGGGCTTGCGGAGATTGGCGCGACGGATGCCGACCTGGCCGGCTCGCTGTTGATCGGCGTCAGTGCCACCTCCCGGTTTGGCGAGTGGCAGAAGTTCAGCGACCTGTTCTTCCAAACCTTTCCCAGCGTGAATGGCCGCATCGAGTCGATGCCTTCGCAAGACGTGGTGTTCTATGTGCGCAACGGCGACCTGGACGTCGGCTTTTGCGGCGGCCCGATCGCGGACGACAGCCTGGGCATCATCCAGATCGAACAGATCCGCTACCGTGCGCTCCTGCCTGACGCGCATCCGCTGGCGCAGTGCGCATCGCTGTCCATGGCAGACCTGAAGGGCGAGGCGCTGAGCCTGGTGAGCGCCAAGTCCTGGCCGCGGGTGCGAGATAGCCTGGATGCCTTGCTGGCGCAGCGCGAATTGCTCGGTGCGGTCGCGTACGAGTCCAATTTCATCGACCTGGTCCTGCGGGACATCATCGACAACGGCCACCTCGGCATCCACCCGCTGGCCGAGAACTACCTGCTGCCCAGGGGCGTGACGTTGCGCGAGATCGATGACCTGGCGCTGTGCCTGGACAATATGTTCGTGTGGCGCAAATCCACCACGTCGCCGCTGGTCCGCAGCATGGTCAGCATGTTGACGCGGTACTGCGAGGGGCCTGCCGCAAAGGCGTGAGCGTGCCGGCGATCGGCCGGCACGCTCACGCGCACTATCGTCCGACGAAATTCGCCTTGCGTTTCCCGGTGATGCTGCCCATGCCCTCCTTCAGGTCATCGCTTTCCAGCATGAAGGACAGCTCCTTCTGCATGCGATAGGCCTCCACCGCGGGGCTGTCCGGCACCACGGCATTGACCAGCCGCCGCAGGCGCGCGATGACCAGCGGCGAGTTGTCTGCCAACGCCCTGGCGTACTCGAGCGCCGCGCCCAGCTGTTCGCCTTCCGGCACCAGCCGGTTGACCAGCCCGACCTCGTAGGCGCGCCGGGCCGGCAGCACGCCGCCGAGCAACATCACTTCCATCGCCACCTTGTGCGGAATCCTCGCGGCCAGTCCCGCGATCATGCCCATCGACACACCCAGCCTGGCCTCCGGATACATGAAGCGGGTCGTCTCCGTGGCCACGCACAGGTCGCACATCTGGACCAGGGTCATGGCCGCGCCCAGGCACCAGCCGTTGACGGCGGCGACCAGCGGCTTGCCCGACGGCGCGCCCGCGCCGGGGATGCTGCGGGCGATATCCTTGGGAAAGCCGCGGAGATCGGCGCCCATCGTGAAGTTTTCGCCGTTGGCGCAAATGACGCCCGCCAGCGCGCTGCCCTCGTTGAGCCGGCAAAGCGCGTCGTGCAGCCTCTGCACCACCTCGTCGCTGAACAGGTTCTTGCCCGGACGGTTCAGCGTGATGATCGCGACCCGATCCCGCTCTTCATACAACACGACCTGATCTGACATGGGTTTCCTTGCGATTGGTTGAACCGGTAAAACTAGCGGCGCATGTAGCGCTGTTGCAGCGGCAGCTTGTAGAGCTTGCCGTTGGGCTCGCGGGGCAGCGCGGGGTCAAAGTCGATCGTCCTTGGGCATTTGATTGCCGAGAGCTTGCCGCGGCACCACGCAATCAGTTCCTGGCCGAGCTCAGGGCCCGCGTCGTGCGGCGCGACGGTCTGCACCACGGCCTTGACCTGCTCGCCGAGGTCGTCGTCGGGAATGCCGAACACCGCGCAGTCCGCAACCGCAGGATGGGCGCCGAGTACATCCTCCACTTCCTGCGGATAGACGTTGACCCCACCCGTGATGATCGTGAATGACTTGCGGCCAGTGAGATACAGGTAACCTTCGGCATCGACGTAGCCCAGGTCGCCGTAGGTGCGCCAGCCTTGTGGGCTCGTTACCTGCTCGGTCTTGGCGGCATCGCCGTGGTAGGCGAAATTGCCGGTGCCCTCGAAGAAGATCATGCCGACCTGCCCTGCCGGCAACTCCTGCCAGTCCTCGTCCAGGATGCGGATGGGTGCCTGCGTGGAGCGCCCGACCGATCCCTTGTGCAGCAGCCACTCCGCGGACGTGATGGCGCAGGTGCCGACGCCTTCGGTGCCCGCGTACACCTCGTAGAGCACCGGCCCCCACCACGCGATCATGGCTTCCTTCACGTAGACGGGGCAAGGTGCGGCGCCGTGCACCGCCAGGGCCATCGACGCGAGCTGGTAGCGCCCTTTCACTTCGTCCGGCAGGCGCAGCATGCGGGAGAACATGGTCGGCACCCACAAGCTGGCCGTGCACCGGAAACGCTCGATCAAGGCCAGCGCCTGCTCCGGCTCGAAACGCTTCATCACGATCAGCTTGCCACCCGTGGCCAGCACGGCGCACGCGTACCGGAACGGCGCGCTGTGATACAGGGGCGACGTGGAGAGGAAGACGGTATCGCGGGAGCAGGTCTTCATGAGCGAGGCCAACCGGGGGTCCGCGCTGTCATACGGGCGGCTCATCGCCGGGCGCTTGATGCCTTTGGGTTTGCCCGTGGTGCCGGACGAATACAGCAGTACCTCCCCGCAAGCCGGCTCGGCAAGCTCGCCATCGTCGAATCCCGCCGCTGCCTTGTCCCAGTCCAGGTAACCGGCCACCTCGCCCGCGCACGCAAGCCGGCGTACGGCGGGATCGAGCAGGCCATGCAGGCCATGCAGGCCTGGCATGGCTGCCGCCTTGCTGGCCGCGATGGCAAGCACGCTGGCGCCGCTATCCGACACGATATAGGCGAGCTCTTGCGCCGTCGCCCGTGTCGAGACCGGCGTGAAGTAGACGCCGATACGTTGCGCGGCAAGGCAGACCACCAGGAACGACGCGTCGTTCTCCAGGCAGAAGACCAGCGTATCTCTCGGGCGAAGGCCCTGGCTTGTCAGCAACCGCGCGCCGCGATTCGCCCGCCGTTCCAGCTCGCCATACGTCAGCGAAGAGCCGTCGTCCGCAAAAATGGCGCACACGTCGTCCGGCGAGGACTTTCCAAACATGGATGGATGCATGATTCAGTTGGTAAGCCGTCTATTCTTCGATCGAGATGCCGGAACGGCGAACCGCGTCACCCCAGAATTTCAGTTCCGTCTGGAAGTACCGGGCGGACTCATCCACATTGAGATTGAGCGGCTGGAGGTTGTAAGCCAGCGATTTCGACTTGACCTCCTCGTCGACCGCTTCGCGGAAGGCCTGGTTCAGCTTCTTCAGGACTGGCACCGGCGTGCCCGCCGGCGCGTACAGGCCAACGTGGAACTTCACGGAAAACTTCTCCATGCCCGGCGTCTCCGAGGCCAGCGCTATGTCCGGCATGGAGGCGCTGCGCCGCGGGCCCGTCTGCGCGAGCACCTTGACCCTGCCGGTTGGCAACAGCGGCGCCACCCCCGTATAGCCATCGAACGTCATGTCGATGACGCCCGAACCCAGGTCGTTCAGCAGGGTCGGGCCGCCTTTATAGGAGACCTGCGTCAGCTTGATCCCCGCCATCTGTTCGAGCAGCACCGGGCCCAGGTGCGTCGTGCCGCCCACCGTCGAGGTCCCGTACGTGAGGCCGCCGGGTTTGGTCCTGGCCAGGGCGATGAAGCCCGCGAGGCTGGTCACGGGCAGCGTGCCGGTGACGGCCACCGCGAAGCCGTCTTCGCCCAGGTAGGCGACGGGAACCAGATCGGTTGCCGTGTTGTAGGGCAGCTTGTGGTAGAGCGCGGAATTGGTGAGCAGCGTGTTGACGGCAATCAGCAAGGTGTAGCCGTCGGCGGGGCTTTTTGCCACCGCGCTGGTCGCAATGATCGTGTTGCCGCCCGGCCGGGGCTCGATCACGACGGGCTGGCCCAGGATCCTGGCCACGCGGATGGACAGCGGGCGGAGAAAGTTGTCGGTCGATCCACCCGCGGGGAACGGCGTGATGACGCGCACGGGCCGCGACGGGAACGCATCCGACTGCTGCGCCGACACATCGGGGGCCAGAGCCGCCAGTGCCAGCAGGATGGCAGGCGATGCCGCAAGCCACGCGCGGCGTGTCAAGGACAAAGCCGGAGACAGGCTGGTCGAGATCATGTTCATATCCTCCTCTTGAGATGCGCGCGGCATCAGAATTTGTGCCGGATGCCGACAGCGGCGCCCAGCATGCTGTTCTTGCCCGCACCCAGGAAATAGCCATTGGCGAAGCTGATCGCCGAGGTATCGAAATCCAGGCCGGCGTTCCTGGCATACGCGGTGGTCAGGTAGACGTCCGTGCGCTTGGACAGGTTGTAGTCCGCCATGAAGGTGACTTGCCACGGGTTCTTGACGTTGGCGCCGCCCAGGTTCTTTACGTCGTCGTAGTAGTAGGCCAGCGTGAGGCCCAGCGCCGACGTGACCTGGTAGTTTGCGCCGATCCAGTAGTAGTCGTCGCGCAGGATCGAGGCGCCGGTCGCGTCGGTGTTCTTGCCCCAGCGGTAGCCGCCCATGAGCTTGGCGGCGCCCACGGTGTAGCTGGCAGCCGCAGCCACCTTCTTGAACGAGCCGGTGCCGCCGGCTGCGTTCAGGGTCGGGCTGAACTGATCATACGCGATGCTCGCGCCGAACGGGCCAGCTGCGTAGGACACGCCGGCACCAAAGCCGGTATCGCGGTGGAACTGCCCCGGCACCTCCCCGCCACCGGCAACGCCATTGCCGAAGCTCCAGTGCGCGATGGCGGTTACGGGCCCGAACACGCCGTTGTACTTGATCGTGTTGTCCGACCTGACGTTCAGGCCGAGCAGCGCCACGAATGGCTCGTACTGGCTCGCGTAGCCCGTCGGGGAAAAGTCGGCGAGCATGCTGAACAGCGTGGTGTACTGCCGCCCGAACGTGACGCGGCCCAAGGCAGCGCTCTCCAGGCCCACGTAGGCCTGCCGCCCGAACAGGCGGCTGCCCTGCTGCATCTTGCCGTCGTCGGAGCCAAAGCCGCTTTCCAGCGCGAACAAGGCTTTCACGCCGCCGCCGAGTTCCTCCACGCCGCGCAGGCCCCAGCGCGATCCGGACAGCCCGCCAGCCGTCATCCGTGCCACGTTGCTGGCCGGGCCGGCGGCAAAACCATTGGCCGCCGACGGCGTGACGCTGGAAAAATTGGTCACGTACTCGATATTGGTATCCACCACGCCGTACAAGGTCACACTGGAATCGGCCTGCGCCGCACCAGAAAACAAGCTGAAAGCAGCCAACGCCAAAAGCGATTGCTTCATACTCGAAATCTCCTCCTGCCATCGTTATTGTTGTGGTCCGTGGGCGCCCCGCTTGCGGCGAGATGTCCCGGCGCAAACTATTTCATATCGATCCGGGAGCGTCCAATGACGGTTCCGGCTTTATTGATGTGAGAGTGGAATCAATGCGCGAACGATGAGGTTGTGGGCGGGCAGGCCTCATGGCGCATTCATGCGAGGTTCGCATCATTAAAGCGTGAACGCGCATTGGACGCGGCCCGCGCACCGCTCGTATAGTTTTTCGACCCGTTCTCTCTGCCTCTCTATCCCCCCAAGGAGATTCCATGACCATTCCGTCTGCGCTGAACAACGCGCTTCGCCTGCCAATCATCGGGTCCCCGATGTTTATCAGCTCGGGCATCGAACTGGTGGTCCAGCAATGCATCAACGGCATCGTGGGGGCCTTCCCGGCGCTCAATGCGCGCCCGCAGGAGCAGCTTGCGGACTGGATCGCCGAAATTCGCGAGCGCCTCTGCGCCGCGCAGCGGACGGGCCCGGAGCGCAAGGTCGCGCCCTTCGCCGTGAACCAGGTCATGAGCAAGCTCAACACGCGCTGGGAAAAAGACCTGGTCACCATCGTGCAGCACCAGGTGCCCATCATCATCACCAGCCTGAAGGCCCCGCCAATGGAAGTCATCCAGGAAGTCCATGCCTACGGCGGACTGGTGCTGCATGACGTGACCAACGTGCGGCATGCCAGGAAGGCCGCGTCGATGGGCGTGGATGGCCTGATCCTGGTGGCCGCGGGCGCCGGCGGCCAGGGCGGGGACCGCAGCCCGTTCGCCCTGATCAACGAAGTGCGACGTTTCTTCGATGGCATCATCGTGCTCGGCGGCGCCATCTCCACCGGCGGCGACGTGCTGGCCGCGCAGGCCATGGGCGCGGATTTCGCGTACATGGGCACACGTTTCCTCGCCGCGCAGGAATCGTGCGTGAGCGATGTGTACAAGGAAGAGATCATCCAGAGCGCGGCCGCCGACATCGTGTACTGCAACACCTTTACCGGGGTGTACGGCAACTACCTCAGGGCAAGCCTGCTCAAGGCAAACCTGGACCCCGACAACCTGCCGCCGTTCAGCGAGGAAACCAGCAAATACCGCAGCACGGGGGACGGCAACGTGAAGGTATGGCGCGATATTCGCGGAGCCGGCCACGGATGCGGGTCCATCGACGCGAGCGAGAGCGTGGCGGCTATCATTGCCACGCTGGAGGCCGGGTATCACCGCGCCGCCGACGAGATTCAGCGCAAGCGCTTCGCCTAGCGTCGCCGGCCGCCACGTTGCGTGGCCGGTTGCGGGCCTTGCCCACCAGAGGACTTCGGCGGGATCGTGGACACGATCCAGTCAGGTGCACATCATGCGAATGGTTGCTCCCGGCGTAGTCAACACCGCATGTGCACCCGGCTCGAATTCAACGTCGATCGCCAACACGTCACCGCCGGCGATGCCGGATGGCGGATGCAACATCGCGACGTGACATATCCCTCCTTCCGGGTACAGCGGCTTCTGTACCAGCAGTGGGCCGAAATGGCGCCGTTCGACCAGGGCAGTACGCTCTCCGCGCTCGGCAAAACGCAGCCGTAGGCGGGCCTCCCAGTCAGATCGAATGGCGAGGTTCAGTGGGGAATTTAGAGGATGCATCAACGCGGAAACAACATCGGATCGGCTTTTGGTTCTACGCCCTGCTTTCGCATCTATCTCCAGACCGCCGTCTTGGGATAGACATTGGATCTGGACTCCGGAAATCCATAATTCGCGTTCTTATTGATCCAACCAAGAGACAACTGGCAGCACTTCCAATGCGCTAATGGAGATACGGCCAATCCGCAATTCCGGAACGAGGACCGTACTTTTTTGGCGAAGACGCTCACCAACGATCCCGCCCCCTCTGCGCTGAAACGGATAATCAAAACTCATTTTGCAATCGTTTGTAGCCCTGGACCAGCTCATTGTTGGTTCGCGCTACATCTTCCGAGAACTCGGATGCCTGTACCGTGACCTTGGGAATCTTGGCAAGGTCTGTTGTTGGACCGATGCGCTCGGTTGACGGGACGTAGAAGCCACCAGGCAACACGCAGCCGTCGACCACGGCGTTGTGCCGAACGACACAACCGTCGCCGACGGTGCAGTTGAACAGCACGCTGTTGAAGCCGATAAAGACTCGGCTACCTACCTTGCACGGTCCATGCACGATTGCGCGGTGTGCAATCGACGTGTGGTCACCAATGGTCACTGCGGCGCCGGATTTGGAATGAATGACAACGCCGTCCTGAATATTGGAGTTGGCGCCAATAATGATCGGCTCCATATCCCCGTTGGCATCCACCTCATCGGCACGAATCACGGCGTAGGGACCGATGAAAACATTCTCTTGCACGATGACGCGGCCACAAATGATGGCTGTCGGGTCGACGAACGCACGCTCGTGGATAACAGGAAGATCGCCGCGCGGATTTTTTCGGATCATTTCGGAGTCTATTGATCAAGCATGGCCTATCAGGCAAAAACACGGTTTGGCACCAAAGTCAAACCGCAAGGTTTGTTGCAGGATGCCGAGTTGCCGGGATATCCGACAAACACATCGGGCCACCTGTCTATGATAGATCCCAAACCGTCGCGGCTTGGGATTCGCTTTGGCTGGATTGGCAAGGGTGGCAGGAAAAAACTCACTGCGGTCCAGCCAAAAGACTTGTACCGTTGCGGTACCCCGTCTTTTTTAAAATCGTCGAATCAATCACATATCAGCTGCTGTTCTGTAGGCTTGCCGCATCGTCGGCGCAAGTTTCCATTGCGACCTTGTTAATATCGAAGCGTCGAATCCAACCCCTGGAAAATCTGGAATGCTTCACATCTTATTTTTTCTCTAGACAAATACGTTTGATCTATGATAATTTCCCCGCCTGCTCGTTGGGCGGTGGTCGCGCCATGCGACCGACGCACTCGTCACAATTCTTCGCCTGCAATCGAAGAGTGCCAAGCTTGGGGAAGGCTCTGGATCGCGAGCAAGAAGCCAGCCCTTCACGATACTCGCCGGCTATTTCCGCAGATTAGGCAGTAGTAGCCCTATTCTGTTGCCAAGGTGTGGAAGCCGATTTGCACTCTGCTGCGCATTCGCAGAGTGATGTCCTTGCCGACACCAGCGAATTACACGCAATGCTCTCGCAGCATCAGTCTGCGCCGCAGCTGGTTGAGGTTCGCCTGCCGAACTGACATTGCCTTCTCGGGAAGTCCGTGGGATCCGGCGTCATAGTTGGCTATCGTCGCTGGATTTGCTCCTGATAGACGCAATTGTTGCCGCGGATCCGCGGCCTAGCATCTATTGTTACCAGCATATGGCGCACGCTGTGCGCCATTTTCCCTCAAGGCGCGTGCACCGAAGGCGGGAATATCTGCCGGCTACAAAGCTTTCTACCGGACGAGGCCGTCACTGCGGCGACGTCCGAACAACCCGATTCAGGAGGATAAAAGATGGACCTGCGCAAGTTGAAAACGCTCATCGACCTGGTGGCCGAGTCCGGCATCTCCGAGCTCGAAGTCAGCGAGAGCGACGGCACTGTGCGTATCGTCAAAGCAGCGCCTCAGATCATAGCCGCACCGATGAGTCTGCCATCGCAGCCGGCTGTCGCCGTTGCGCAGGCAGCGCCCCCTGCAGCCCCCGTTGCCGGCGTGGCCCCGGTGGAGCCAGCTGCACCGCGCTTGCCGGATGGCCACGCGGTAACCTCACCCATGGTTGGTACGCTCTACCGGGCCTCGTCACCGGGCGCGGCACCGTTCGTCAATGTGGGGGACGTAATCAAGGAAGGACAAACGATCTGCATCATCGAGGCGATGAAGCTGCTCAACGAAATCGAATCCGACAGAGCCGGTGTCGTAAAAGAAATCCTGGTCGAAAATGGACAGGTAGTGGAATTTGGCCAACCCCTTATCCTTATCGGCTGATTTCTCGCAAAGAGTGACTATGTTTGAAAAAATCCTAATCGCGAACCGCGGTGAAATCGCCCTTCGCATTCAGCGCGCCTGCCGTGCGCTCGGCATCAAAACTGTCGTGGTGTATTCGGAAGCCGACAGGGACGCCAAATACGTCAAGTTGGCCGACGAAGCCGTCTGCATCGGTCCCGCGCCGTCGCCTCAGTCGTACCTGAACATGCCGGCCATCATTTCGGCTGCCGAGGTCACCGACTCGCAGGCCATCCACCCCGGCTATGGCTTTCTCGCGGAGAATGCCGACTTCGCCGAGCGCGTGGAGCAATCCGGCTTTGTCTTCATCGGCCCGACCTCCGAATGCATCCGCATGATGGGCGACAAGGTGGCGGCCAAGCAAGCCATGATCAAGGCCGGCGTGCCCTGCGTGCCGGGTTCGGAAGGCGCGCTACCTGACGACCCCAAAGAAATCATCGCGATCGCGCGCCAGGTAGGCTACCCGGTCATCATCAAGGCGTCCGGCGGTGGCGGCGGCCGCGGCATGCGCGTGGTGCACACCGAGGCCGCGCTGATCAACGCCGTCACCATGACGCGCGAGGAAGCCGGTCGGGCCTTCAGCAACCGGGAGGTCTACATGGAGAAATTCCTGGAGAACCCCCGGCACGTCGAGATCCAGATCCTGGCCGATCAGTACAAGCAAGCCATCTGGCTGGGAGAGCGCGACTGTTCGATGCAACGGCGCCATCAAAAAGTGATCGAGGAGGCGCCAGCACCACACATTCCGCGCCGCTTGATCGAGCGTATCGGTGAGCGCTGTGCAGAAGCCTGCAGGAAGATCGGCTATCGCAACGCGGGCACCTTCGAGTTCCTCTATGAGAACAATGAGTTTTACTTCATGGAGATGAATACCCGAGTGCAAGTGGAGCACACCCTCACAGAGATGGTTACCGGAATCGATATCGTCCAGGAACAGATCCATATCGCCGCTGGCGAGAAACTGCGCTGGCGACAGAAGGACGTGCAGTCGGATGGTCATGCTATCGAGTGTCGCATCAACGCCGAAGATCCGTTCAAGTTCACACCGTCGCCGGGCCGCATTACTTCCTGGCATATGCCAGGCGGCCCCGGCGTGCGGATCGACTCGCACGCCTACTCCGGCTATTTCGTGCCGCCCAACTATGATTCGATGATTTGCAAGGTCATCACTCACGGCGCTACACGCGAGCAGGCCATCTCGCGCATGCGCATCGCATTGTCGGAAATGGTGGTGGACGGTATCAAGACCAATGTGCCATTGCACCGGGAGCTGATGTTGGACGCCAATTTTGTTGAAGGTGGCACCAATATTCACTATCTTGAGCATCGCCTGGCACAGAAGGCCGCAGCCAACGGCGCGAACGACTGAGGCGCAAACCGGCAACTGTGCCTAATCGTGAAAAACCGCCGCATCATTCGCTAACAGTCTGATTTCAAATCGGAACGCCCCTTCGCACGCGCCCCGTGACCCTCGCGATGGGCACCGGGAAATGTTCCACCTGGATCGTCCGCCGCCTGCGAGTCGCCCAGGCTCAGCCCTTGCTCGGCCATCTGGATGCGGGTCCAGGTGATCGCTTCCGCGCGCTCGATTTCAAATCGGCTGGCGCCTTCGGCACTCCGCCCCCGACCTGGGCGAACGCAACAGCCCACTCTCGTTCGGCATCCGTCCAGTGACCTGTCGCTTCGGCTGCTCTCGCGGCACCAAAAGTACGAATACCCCCACCTTTGCCCCAGCCCAGGCCATCACACCTGAGCGCACGCTTCAAGGGTACTCATCCCTGCCGTACACCCCTTTGGCATGCAATTGTTTCCTCTCCATGACAGCGCGCGGGGCAATGGGACTAGATCGTCTCCCACTTCTGGCCGGGTGCGCCCTAGTGCTTCTGGCGACTGTCGCCTTAGTGCTTGATTGCCAAATAATGCACTGCACAAGGACGACGACACGGCACGCAAGAACGCGTGAAGAAGCGAGCTCTGACATGCACGGGAAAGGACCGGTCGCCTGAGCGGCGGTCGCGAGATAGAGCGCATAGACGAACAAATATACGCATGAAAGCGGTTCACGCCGCCGCAGCGCCACGGGTTGCAGGCGCGACGGCCTTGAACGGGAAGCACAAGGTGTAGCTGGTGACGATCCGGCGGCGCCTTGATATCTGGTCGATTTCAGCACGGACATGTTCCGGCGGACTAGGTGATTTCGTTGCGTTGCGACGAAGCCATTCGGAAAGCCGGTTGATGGCCATCCCTCTCGTTTCATTGCACGGATGCCGGCAAGGATATGCCGCCTCCCAAGGGGGATGTTTCGCTCGCAGCAGCAGTAATCCGGGGGAGATTCACACGTGAACGCATCTCAAAAGCGCCGCCAGCGATTGCGGACCGCGCTCAAGACCACAGCAGTCCTGTTGGCTCTGTTCGCTCGCGAACATTGCGCCGCGGAAACCGCCAGGCCGCCAGCGCGGCGAGCCCAACCGGCGCCCAGGGTGGAACAGCCGGCGCCGGCAAACGAGAAAGACCGCCTCAGGGAGCGCATCTTCGCCCTGGCCGAAGGCGGTTCTCCGAAGCTGGCGCTGGAACAGGCCGCCACGCGCCCGGACGTATTTGCGCCCCGCGACCTGCTGCTGCTGGAGCACCTTGTCGTTGCGCAGCAAATCCGTTGGGCCCGACAGCAAGCCAGTGCTTCCAATGACCCGGATCGGCTGGTCCCGGCCGACGGCGCCCTGGCTGCGGCTGACGCGCTGCTGGCGCGGATTCCCGCCGAGGACGAATACAACGGGGTGAGGCGCGCGGCCCAGGCCGACCGCCTCACGGCGCTGTCCGTGCGTGGCCGCATGAAGGAGGCAACGGCGCTGTACGAGCAGCTTTCGCAGGCACCGGAGGCGCTGCCTGCCTCTGCCTATGTCGCCGCGGGCGATGCCTACGCCTATCTCGACAAGCCCGACCTCGCCGCGCGCGCCTACGAACAGTCCTTGCAGACGGCGGTCGAGCCCCTGAAAGAGACCACCGAGCCCTATGCACTTTCGCTGCCGGATGTGCAGGAGAGCCTGTTCTTTGCCTACCTGGACCAGGGGCACTACGAAGCGGCGCGGGAGCTGGTGGCAATGATGGCACGCAACACGCCGGCGCATAACGAGCTGTCCGAAGACGCCGACAAGACCAATCCGGAATACGGCCGCGTCAAGAAGCTGCAGGCCCAATACCTGCTCTACACCAATCAAGTAAAAGAGGGCCTCCAGGCGCTGGATGCCCTTCGCAAGGATGCCCCCTTCGATCCTTCCCTCCTGACCGCCCGCGCGGACGGCTCCCTGGTGCTGGCGCGCCCCTACGCCTCGCAGAGCATCTACCGCCAGGCGCAGGCCGACCACCCCGGCGATATCGAAAGCCTGGTGGGGATTGGCAAGACCGCGCTGCAACTGCATCAGTACGACCAGGCCAAGGCGGTCGCGGCAGTATTTGACGGCTACTTTCCCGACAACAACAGCGTCAAGAACTTCCAGCGCGAGTACCGCGTCTACGAGCGCCCGCAGCTGATCATCGACGCCATTGGCGAGCGCGGCAACGCGGTCCTGGCGGATCATGCCTGGAGCGTTGACACACGCCTCTACTCGTCGCCGATGGCCGATTACTGGCGTGTCTTTGCGCACCAGTACTCGGGACATGGCGACACCGGCGATGGCCAGAGCATCAGCCGCATACGCAATGGCCTGGGCGCTGATTTCCGGCGCGACGGATGGGAAGCCGCCGCCGAGCTGCATCAGTCCACCGGTGGCCAGGCCAAGACCGGCGGCTCCGGCACGCTTGCCTTCCAGCCCACCGATCACTGGCGCTTCGGCGCCGGCGTCGATTCCGACGATAACACGCTGCCTTGGAAGGCCTACCAGGCTGGCGTCACTGGCCGCACCGCCACGGCGTCGGGGCGCTATTCACAGGACGATGCCCGCTACTTCAATGTGGCCTATGGCGCGTCGCGCTACAGCGATACCAATTTTCACCAGCAGTGGCTGGGCACCTGGTACGAGCGGCTGCTGAACCAGCCGCGCCACCAGGTCTCGATCTGRCTCGACGTGGGCTCCAGCAGCAACACGCTGAATGGCACCGCTTACTTCAATCCGCGGCGCGACTACACCGCGCAACTGCGCTCGATGTACCAGTGGACGCCTTGGCGCTATGCGGAGAGGTCGTTCAGCCAGCGCGTGTACGTCACCGCGGGCGGCTATCGGCAGGACGGCATCGGCGACAGCATGTTGTGGGAGGCTCGCCTCGAACAGTTCTGGCAACTTGGCCGCAAGGCTTCGCTCACCTACGGAATCGGCGTCGGCAGCAGGCGCTACGACTCGAATCGCGAAACGACCAAGCTGATCTACCTCAATCTAAACGTTCCCCTATAGGTCATCATGAACAAGCTCAATCGCCGAAAATTCATCGGGCTCGCCGGCGCGCTGTCGGTGACCCATAGCGTGCACGCCCGCTACGGCCTGTCCTTGCTGCCGCCGCAGGACCGCGACGACGGCCTGACTTTCCGCGTCCTCGCGTTCCACGATATCCGCGACGACCTGCGTGCCGATGTGGGAACAGTGGCGGACACCTGCGCCATCAGTACCGCTACGCTCAACAATATCTTCGCCTGGCTCAAGGGCAACGACTTCCACCCGGTCAGCGTCGACCAGATCATCGCATCGCGCAACGGCGGCGCGCGCCTGCCGCCGCGCGCCGTGTTGCTGACCTTCGACGATGCCTACAAGAGCCAGTACACCAAGGCCTTTCCCTTGCTGCAGCAGTACAACTATCCCGCCCTGGTGGCCGTGGTGTCGCGCTGGACCGATACGCCGCAAGACGATCCGGTGCGCATCAGCCATAAGTCGGTGATGGCGCCAGGCTACTTCATGAGTTGGGCCAACCTGCGCGAGATGGCCGAGTCCGGGCTGGTGGAAATCGCTTCGCACACTCACGATCTGCACCACGGCGCGGTAGCCAATCCTCAGGGCAATGAACTACCCGCGGCCAGCGCGCACCTGTACTTTGCCGACCTGAAGCGCTACGAAACCGACCAGGAATACGAAGACCGGGTCGGTAGCGACCTGAAGACGTGCTCCGGCATGATCCAGGCCAACACCGGCATCAAGGTGCGCTCGATGGTCTGGCCCTATGGCATGTACAACGCGGCGCTGATCGGCGCATCGCACAAGCTCGGCATGAACGTCCACTTCACGCTGGACGACGGCCCCAATACCCCGGAGGTGCCGTTGACCAAGATCAGGCGCCTGCTGGTGTCCTACGATTGGGATGCGGGCGTCATGATGAGCCAGTTCCGTCAGCAATCGGCCTATCGCGGGGACAACCAGCCGGTCGAACGCGTAGTCAATGTCGCGCTCGACGACGTGTACGATCCCAATCCAGACCGCCAGGAAGCCAGGCTGTCGCGGCTGATCGACCGGATCAAGGATCTCGAGCCGAAATCGGTCTATCTGCAAGCCTATTACGATCCCGACGGCAGCGGCACCGCCCAGGCGCTGTACTTCCCCAACCGCCACATGCCGGTCCGGGCCGACCTGTTCTCGCGCGCAGCGTGGCAACTGATCACCCGCGCCGGCGTACAGGTCTACGCGGCGCTGCCTGTGCTTGCCTACAAGCTGCCCACGGGCCATCCGGCTTCGTCCCGGCTGGTCGCGGCGCTGGCGGGCGCGCCGCCCACCCCCTTCGATCCGCGCCAGCGGCAACGGCTCAGCCCCTTCGACCCGCTCGCTCGTGGCGTGATCCGCGATATCTACTATGACCTGGGCAGGTACACCAGTCTGAACGGCATCGTGTTTGGCGCGGATGCGAGCCTGAGCGATGTCGAGGATGCCAGCGAAGCAGCGCTTGCCGCCTATGCCGACTGGGGCCTGCCGCGCGATCTCGCAACGATCCGCGCCAACCCCGATCTGCTGCAGCGCTGGTCGGGCGCCAAGCTCCAGTACCTGATCGATTTCACACACCAGCTCGGGGACGTGGTCAAGGACTACCAGGGCGGAGGCAATGTCCTGACGGTGCGCAGCCTGCCTGCCAACGCGGTGTTGCGTCCCGACGCGAGCATGCGGCTAGCCCAGGACATCGAGGCGTTCTCCGCGCACTACGACTTCGTCAACCTGATGGCCTATGCCGATGCCGACGGCGGCCCGCCTTCCACGGCATGGCTGGAGAGCCTGGCACGTGCCGTGAGCGCGCATCCGGGAGCGCTGCCGAAGACCATCTTCGCCCTGCAGACACTCGACGGCCGTAACCAGGCGCCGATCGCCAGTACCGCGTTGCGCGAGCAGATGCAGCGCCTGCGCATGGCTGGCGTGAAACACCTCGGCTACCGCCCCGACCAGTTCATGGTGAACCAGCCAGACCTGGCGGTGCTGCGGGACATCATGTCCATGCAGAACCTGGTGCGGCCGCGCAACGGCATGAAGGTCTAGGTCAAGAACCGATAGCAATCAGGTGAGGGGGCATCATGAAAAACACGGCGGGTCTGATCTCAAATTTCGTCTTCTACTATCCACTGCTCATGTCCTATTTATGGATGACCGGTGGCCTGCTTCACTATTTCCTCATCGAGAGAAAGGAGCGCAAAAAATCGCGGGCCGACGTGCTGCTCGATTGCCCCAAGGTCTCGGTGATCGTGCCCTGCTTCAACGAGGAAGACAATGTGCGCGAGGTGATCGCGAACCTGGCCAAGCTGCGCTATCCGAACTACAACATCATCGCCGTCAATGACGGCAGCCGCGATGCTACCGGCGACATCCTCAACGAACTGATCGATCAGTACCCGCAATTGCTGGTGATCCACCAGAACAACAACGAGGGCAAGGCCATTGGCCTGACCACCGCGGCCTTGCTGACCGATGCCGAGTACCTGCTGTGCATTGACGGTGACTCGCTACTCGACCATGAGGTGATTGGCTGGATGCTGCGCCACTTCCTGCGCGACGCGGGGGTTGGCGCCGTCACTGGCAACCCCCGCATCCGCACGCGTACCTCGCTGCTGGGCCGCATGCAGGTCGGGGAGTTCTCGTCCATCGTGGGCCTGATCAAGCGGACCCAGGAGATGTACGGCCGCCTGCTCACTGTTTCCGGCGTGATCTGCATGTTCCGCAAAAGTGCACTGCGCAGCGTGGGCTACTGGAGCTCCGACATGCTGACCGAAGACATCGATATCAGCTGGAAGCTGCAAGTCAATGGATGGCGCCTGCATTTCGAGCCGCGCGCGCTCAGCTGGATCCTGATGCCGGAGACGCTCAAGGGGCTGTTCAAACAGCGCCTGCGCTGGGCCCGTGGTGGCATCCAGGTGTTGCAGAAGTATGCGGCGCCAATCGTCACCAAGAACAAGCCGATGATGTGGCCGATCTTTCTCGAGTATTCGATTAGCGTGATCTGGGCCTATTGCATGCTGTTCACCCTGGTGATGACGGCCGCGACCGCGCTGTTCGACCTGCCCGAAGCCTGGCGTTTCGCCGGCATGCCGCGCGGAGCAGGCGTCTTTCTCTTTCTGACCTGCTGCGTGCAGATCCTGGTCGGCTGCGTCATCGATCGCTGCTACGACACCAGGCTGCTGCGCTACTTCCTTGACACGATCTGGTACCCGGTCGCGTTCTGGACCATCAGCATGGTCGCCTCGGTGATCGCCCTGCCCAGCGTGCTGTTGCACCAGCGCCGCACCCGGGCAAGGTGGGTCAGCCCCGACCGCGGCATCCGCGAGGACGCTCCCGTGTCCACGCCACCAAGGTCACCCGTGCCGGTATCGTCCTATGCCGGTCAGCTTGAAGAGCGTATTTGAGGAGGAGTGAGACATGAAAGAGCCAATCATTGATGCGTCCAGCGCCACGTTGCAGCAGCATCTGCAGCACCACGCGCGAGGCAAGGCGGTTCGCCGCTATATCTGGTACCGGGCGGCGCGGCCCCTGCTGGTGGCGGCTATCTGGGCCACGGCGGCGCTCTACATCTACTGGTGCGTAGCCACGGCGGGAAGTACCGAGTTCTCGCTCAAGGAGGTCATGCCCGATGCCTTGGCCATACTCGGCATGGCCCTGACGCTCACGGTGTGGACGCTGGTGCGCCGCCTCGGCAAGAGTGCGTCGGGTGCGAAACAACCTTCCCGGACAGCGCCGATCTCGACGCTCGACCTGGCCAGGGATGTGGTGCTCTCGGTGGGCACCGGACGCCGCCTGGTGGCCTATCACGACGAAGATGGCCTGATTTCGCACGTTGCACCACTGCAGCACGAACTGGCTTGACCAGCAGCGGAGCATCCCTCGCGCCGGCGGCCTGCCGGCCGTCGCGTGAGGCTTTTATGAAACAGCTTTGTTTTTTTGCGGAAGATCATCATGTGTGGCATTGTCGGCGCAGTTGCTCAACGTAATGTGACACCGGTCCTGCTGGAAGGATTGCGGCGTCTGGAATATCGCGGCTACGATTCCTGCGGCATTGCCGTGGTGCAGGATGGCGAGCCGCGACGGGCGCGCAGCGTGGCGCGCGTGGCGAACCTTGCTGAACAGGTGGAACAAACGCAGCTGGAGGGTACCGTCGGCATCGCACACACGCGCTGGGCAACGCACGGCGCGCCGCTCACGCACAATGCGCATCCGATCTTCTCCAGCGGCGATCTCGCGCTGGTGCACAACGGCATCATCGAGAATCACGAAGCCCTGCGCGAGCAACTGAGGGAACGTGGCTACGATTTCGAATCGCAGACCGACACCGAGGTCATCGCGCATCTGGTGCACCACTGCTATCACCACGACGGCGGCGGGGACCTGTGCAAGGCCGTGCAACTAGCGCTGCAGCAGTTGCACGGTGCCTATGCCATTGCTGTGTTCACGCGGCAGCAGCCGGATCTCGTGGTTGGCGCGCGCTCCGGATCGCCGCTGGTGGTCGGCCTGGGAAGCGATGGCACTTACCTTGCCTCGGACACCATGGCACTGGCCGGCCACGCGCAGCGTTTCATCTACCTCGAAGAGGGGGACCTGGTATCGCTGGCACGCGATGGGGTCTCGATCATCGACAGTAACGGCAAGCCGGCCCGCCGCGAGATACGCGAGCTGGACGCAAGCGCTGCCGCGGTCGACCTCGGTCCGTATCAGCACTACATGCAAAAGGAGATCTTCGAGCAGCCGGCCGCGATCGCCGACTCCACCGAGCATCTGGAAGGTTTCGCGCCAGCCTTGTTCGGCGCGCACGCCGATAGTGTGTTCGCCGGCATCGATTCGGTGCTGATCCTCGCCTGCGGCACCAGCTACCACTCGGGCCTGACGGCCAAGTACTGGCTGGAATCGATCGCGCGGATGCCAACCAGCGTGGAGATCGCGAGCGAATACCGCTATCGCGACAGCGTGCCGAATCCCGACACGCTGGTGCTGGTGATCTCGCAGTCGGGCGAGACGGCGGACACGCTGGCTGCCCTCAAGCACGCGCAAGAGCTTGGTCATCGCCATGCGCTGGCGATATGCAATGTGCCTGGCAGCGCCATCATGCGCCAGGCGAACCTGCACTTCCTGACCCGGGCCGGCGCCGAGATCGGGGTTGCCTCCACCAAGGCCTTCACCACCCAGTTGGTGGCGCTGTTCGTGCTGGCGGCGACGCTGGCCCGGCAGCGCGGCCTGCTGCCTGCTCTGCAGGAGGCACTGATGCTCGAGCAGTTGCGCCATCTCCCGGCAGCGCTGAACGGCGTGCTGGCGCTGGAGCCGCAGATCATTGCCTGGGCGGAATCGCTGTCGCGCAAGGAGAACGCGCTTTTTCTCGGGCGTGGCATTCACTATCCGATCGCGCTCGAAGGGGCGCTGAAGCTGAAGGAGATCTCATATATCCACGCCGAAGCCTATGCCGCGGGCGAGCTCAAGCACGGGCCACTGGCGTTGGTTACGGACCAAATGCCGGTGGTAGTGGTCGCGCCCAACGACGCACTGCTGGAAAAGCTGAAGTCCAACTTGCAGGAAGTGCGGGCACGCGGCGGGGAACTCTACGTCTTTTCCGATGCGGATAGCAAGATCAGCAGTGCGCCTGGCCTGCACGTCATTCGCATGCCCGAGCACTACGGGATGCTGTCGCCGATCCTGCATGTGGTGCCTCTGCAGTTGCTGGCTTATCACACCGCGTGCGCGCGCGGTACCGATGTGGATAAGCCCCGCAATCTCGCCAAGTCGGTCACGGTGGAGTAACGATGCGACCGTTCGCCATGATGCGTGGTGCCATGCTGCTGCTTGCCGGTGTGCTGCTGTGCGCGCCGGCAGGCGCGCGCAACGAAGGCCGGAGCAATGGCCGCACTGATGCCCGGGGGGCGCCCGCCAAGGCCCGCCCGGACATCGATCAGCGCGCTTATATGCACGGCATTGGCGCGGCGGCCGGCCCCGGGGGGATCACCTACGTCTTCTTCAGCAGTTCGGGCTTGCCGCCGCGTGGACCGGACCGCAATCGCAACTGGTCGCATGACATCTACGTTGCCGAATGGAAGCCGGGCCAGGCCAATCTCGGCAAGGCCCGGCTGCTGATCGCGGAGAAGGAAGCCCAGGAGCCGGTCTCGGTGGCGCAGAGTGCCGGCGGTCGCATCATGCTGACCTTCGAGGACGGCTGGAATACGGCCAACACGGTCAGCCAGCGCTATCGCGTGTACGGTGCGGACCTGCGGCCGCAGCAGGCGAATCCAATCGATGTCTGGTCCGGCGGGCACTCCGGCCACGTCGCGGCAGTGGGGGATACGTTTGTGGTGTTCTACTCGGACGACTGGATCGACGGGGGCGGCGTGGACAACCTGGGCACCGGAAACGGCGTCTACCTCAAGACTTATGACGTCAACGGGCAGTTGCTGCGCAGCACCGATGTAGCGCGGGATAGGCGGGAGTGGTGGCCCTTGATCGCCGGCTCGAAGGAAATGGCCTTGCTCGCCTGGCAGGCGTTCATGCCCGGCGAGAAGCATGCCCGGCTGAAGACGGCAATCTATCGGCCCGCCGACGGGGCATTGATCGGCACGCAGGTGCTGAACGAGAACCTGAAGTACTACACCTACGGTGCGGCCTATGTGCCGGCGCTGAACAGCTTCCTGGTGGTCGGCACCAGCGATGGGGGCAAGGGTTTCGCGCATTTGCTGAATACCGAGGGCAAAGTCACGGCCTCATTGCCTTGCATGCCGGCTAGCGTGCGCGAGGCCGGCATCACGGTGGCCGGCGACATGGCATACACGCCCGGACAGGATGGCCGCCTGCTTCACCTCAAACTGTCCGCCGATGCGATTGCATTGCGCGGCAGCCAGCCATCGCCGATCCCATGGACCTATCAGGGCAGCCTCGGGCTGGTGCGGTCCCCGTCGGTACTGCACTGGGTCTCACTGACGCCGGGCGGTTTGCGGGAAGCCGACTTTGATTTGAGCCAAGCCGTGCCGCCTTCGCCTGCCGACCTATGTCGATGAGGAAAAAACCGACCGGCGGACCAGGCCGGGAGGAATTACTCAGCCGGTCCAGGATTGGAAGCCATGCGCGCTTAAAGGCGCGAAGCAGACACCCTGGCGACCGTATTTTTTGGCAATCTTCATGCGCGGTGATTGTTGTGCGGACATACTCTCGACTCCTCACAACGCAATTTCGCCATTTCGGCAATCACCGCAGCCAGGCATTGGGCGGCTGCTTTCATCTGCGAACTACTGAAACCGCCAAAGCCAAGGATCAGTCCTGGGCGCTCGGTCCCCGCTGCGAACATGGGCGACACCGCGCGGACGGCGACACCCTCCTGAGCGGCCCGTTGCGCTACCTTGCGGTCGTCCAGGCCTTCCGCGAGCCAAAGTACCAGGTGCATTCCTTGATCGCCGGGTTCAATCCACGCGAGATCACGGGGGAGTAGCGTGTCGAGTGTCTCCATTAACCCGAGTCGATACGCTGAATACACGTTGCGGACCTTTCGAATGTGACGCTCCAGATGGCCCTCCGCCATGAAGGCGGCCAGCACATGCTGATCCGCGGTCGGTGGGTGACGGTCCATGAGCACCCGCGCACCGCAGAAGGCGTCGACCAGACTGCGCGGGACGATCGCGTAGCCCAACCGCAATGATGGAAACAGAATCTTGCTGAAGGTGCCGAGATAGACCACGCGGTCTGGGTCCAATCCCTGAAGTGCCGGGAATGGATAACCTTGATATCGTAGTTCGCTATCGTAGTCGTCCTCAATCACCCAGGCGTTGGCGGAGCTTGCCCACGCCAGCAACGCGGTGCGCCGGGCCATGCTCAGGGGCATACCAAGCGGGTACTGATGCGAAGGCGTGACAAATGCCACGCGTGCGCCCGGCGCCATGCGCATGCCAGCTTCAACATCGAGACCTTCAGCGTCAAGCGGCACCCGGACCATGTCTTCACGACGGCCCATGCTCTCGAATATTGCAGTGACGCCTCGGTATGCGGGGTTCTCCACCCAGGCCTGGTCACGCGGACCCAGCAGGACCTGGCTTGCGAGGAAAAGTCCCTGCTGGGTTCCGCTCGTCACGATGACCTGGTCCGCTTCGCAGCGCACCGAGCGTGACTTGCGGACGTAGCCGGCGATCGCTTCGCGTAGTGGTAGCGCACCAAGAGGATCGGCATATCCGGTGGGCGCACCCGGGCCTTTGGCGCGCACCCGGTTCCCAAGGCGGCGCCAGATGTCGGCGGGCGCGGTCAAACCGATCGGCACCGAGATAGCGAACGGAACCGGTGCAAGCGGCCGGAACTCCTGCGCAATCTGCTCGAATGCTCGCACGCGGGCAGGCAGATCCGGTTCGACCGTGCGGCCGGGAACCACGCTTGCTTCGCGGGCAGGTTGCGGCTCGGCCACCCCCTGCGCGACGCTCGTCCCCGCGCCAGCTTTCGATTCGAGAAAGCCCTCGGCGATTAACTGCTCGTAGGCCTCGATCACTGTGCCCCGCGCAACCTGAAGCGACGCCGCGAGCAAGCGCGTGGAAGGCAACGCATCGCCCGCCCTGATATCGCCTTTGCGCACCGCTTCTCGTAACGCCTCCGCCACTTGGCGGCTCAGATTGCCCGCCGTCCGGTCGAGCACGCCAAACGACGGTATCTCCGCGACCTGTGCAGTTCTTGCCATGATTCTGGTTCATCAAAAATCTATCAAACTGGATCTTAAGAATAAACCACTTTTCGAGCAAACTGGGAACGCTCGCAGTCCGAAGCCAGTCATTCTGTCCTCCCACTCTGGAGAAATCCACATGTACGTTCCCGCCCATTTCGCCGAGACACGCAAGGAAGTGCTACACGCCGGCATCGCCCAGCATCCGTTTGGCACGCTGATCACGCATGGCAACAGCGGACTCGACGCCAACCATATTCCGTTCGAGCTTGCAGCAAGGGAAGGCGAGTTGGGGGTGCTGCATGCGCATGTTGCGCGGACCAATCCGGTGTGGCAGGCCGTTGCGAACGGTGATGAGGTGCTTGTGGTCTTCCAGGCGGGAGACGCCTATATCTCGCCAAACTGGTATCCGAGCAAGCATGCGTCTCACAAGGGGGTACCGACCTGGAATTACATGGTTATCCACGCGCACGGACGCGTCACGATTCTCGACGATGAGCGCTACGTGCGTGGTGTGGTCGGCCGTCTGACGCGCACGCACGAGGCATCGCAACCGAAGCCATGGAAGATGGGAGACGCGCCCAAGGATTACATGGATACCATGCTCAAGGCGATCGTGGGCGTGCAGATTGATATCACGCGGCTTGTGGGGAAGTACAAACTCGGCCAGAACAGGGAAGCAAGGGATATTCAAGGGGCTGCCGAAGCGCTCAGGTCACGCGGGCGTTCTCCGGTTGGCGACGAGATGCTGGCGCAGCTTGCGCAGAAGCTGGAATAGAACGACGAGAGGCGTGCGCGCATTGGATCGAGGTCAGGATATCGACCATGGCCTGCCCAGCCGTTTTGCCAGTTGGCGACTGGGTGCCAGTCAGCGCAACAGCAATCCGGCCAGCAGCAACAGCAGCACATCCAGCCCCAGCAGGCTGCGTGGTCGCATCCTTCCCTGCAGCAGGCCGCCCAGACCAGCCAGACCGGCGATCAGCAACAGTGCCAGCCCCCACAGCAGGCCGCTCCCCAGCGCCTCGCTTTGCCACAGATAGCCGGCACCTGCCGCCATCAGCAGAGCGAACTGCAGCAGGGCCAATGGCACGGCACCGGCCACCAGCGGTGGATCGAAGCGCTGGCGTGCGCGCTGCAAGTCAAAGGGCGCACTATCATCGCTCACGCCGGGCGGCAGCCAGCCCGGCGCCTTGAACCACACCTTGAGCTTGTCCTGCCAGCGTGGCGCACGGCGCGCCATCTGCCACAGCGGCACATAGCCGGAAGCCACCGCCCATAGCGGACTCCAGCTGTTGAGCGGGCTGCGGGTACCATACACCGGCTTCTCCTCCTCCTCGGCAAAAGTGCCGAACAGCCGGTCCCAGATGATCAGCATTCCGCCGTAGTTCTTGTCCAGGTACTGGTCGTTGACCGCATGATGCACGCGATGGTTGGACGGCGAGGAAAACACCCGGTCAAACCAGCCCAGCTTGCCGATGTGCTCGGTGTGGATCCAGAACTGGTATAGCAGCACGATGAGGCCGGCCAGCGCAAACTGCTGCGGGGCAACCCCGGCCAGCGCCATCGGCAAGTAAAACGGCCATCCCAGGAAGGCCACGGTACTCTCCTGCCGCAGCGCGGTGGACAGATTGAAATCCTGGCTCTGGTGATGCACGGCATGGGCGGCCCAGAACACCGCACTTTCATGCCCGACCCGATGTAGCCAGTAGTCGCAGAAATCGAACATCACGATCGCCAGCAGCCAGCCCCAGACACTGCCCCACAGGCCGGCGTGGGGAAACAGTGCCACCCGGCGCCACGTCAAGATATACAGGCCGATCTGGAAGAGCTGGCTGACACTGGCCACCAGCTGGCTTAGCAAGCCCTGACTCAGGCTGCTGAGGGCATCGTTCAGGCGATAGGTATTGCGACCGACGATCAGGCCATAGCCCAGCTCCGCCAGCATCAATAGCAGGAATACCGGGAAAGCGTAGACGGTGATTTGTTCTTCCATGAGCCATTCACAAAAAGTGCCTTACGACCGACAGGCGATTGACCGGCCGCTTGCCGGAACTGCTCAGAAACGGTCGTTATTATGGCAAAAAATGTCCGTGGCGGTTTCGCCTTCGAGCTGAGCCGCCGGCAAGCCGGTTTCCAGCGCTGCTCGCCGTGCCAAGTTCTGGCGCGATGGCATTGAGTCCGTCGGCAATGCGTTCCAGGAATGCGGCGCGCACCTCGACCGGTGTGTTGTTGTAGCTGTCGAACATGGTTGCGTCCGCAAATCGTGGTTGCGGACGCAAGCCTGCCCACTCTCGGCCGCAAAAGCCAGATGCGCTTAATTTCGCGGTTACCCTCATGCAGCAGTAGAGGTGGCTTACGCCATTGAGGAAGCTGGAACTTTAGCGCCAAGAATGCAATCAAGCCCGCGGAAGGGCGTTCGAGGCTTCATTTCCTCTTCGCCTCAAGTCAGGAGTCGGTGGGTTTCGAGGCGTGCGCCGATACCAGGCACTCCTGGAAAAGCAGTGCGGCCCGGGATGGCTGTGGCGAAAAGCGTAGCACACTCGAGTATCTACACGCATAGCGAAATCTCTTCGGGACAACGGGCTGCATTGCGCCGCTGGCTACGAACTCGCCCGCATAGTGGTCCGGCAGGAAGCCCAGAAAACGCCCCGACAAGACCAGGAGTGCGATAGCTTCCTGATCGAAGGCCGTTGCCTTTCGCGATAGCCCGGCTCTGTGACTGATCTCCATATTGGGAGACACGAAGCCTAGTGCAGAAAACGCATAGGACTGCAGCTTTCGCCAGGTTAGCCCGCCGTGATCCGCGCCATAGAGTGGGTGATTCGCACCGCAGTACAGAAGCATTGTCTCGCCAAACAGTTCTACATATTTCAGGGCCTTGGAGCTACGGTAGCTCGGGACGATGCCAACTTGAAAGGTTCCGTCGAGTATTCCTCGCTCGATTGGATTGGTCGAGGCGACATGAATACTAAGCGTCACGTCCGGTGCAAGCTCCGAAAAACGCGCAATTGCAGCGCCAACGTGAGCATTTGGATTGGTCGCTATCTTGTCAAACATGGCGATCTCGAGGCTTCCGCCCATCCTGAGGTGGATGTCGTCAATGCTGCTACGAAACGAATCGACTGACGCTAACAGCCGTAACACCTCATCGTAGACCCGTTGACCTTCCGTAGTCAGGGCGAACCCAGATCGACCACGCCGACATAGCAGCAGACCAAGACGTGTCTCCAGATCCTTGATATGCCGACTTACGGTCGATCCACCAATGTTTAGCTCGCGTTCAGCTGCCGTCATGCCACCACAGTCAACGACCGTCTTGAAGACCTTCAGCAGACGCAAGTCCATGTCGCTCAACTGGCCCATCGGAGCACCTGACTTAGGATCGCGGATTACTTTCATAAAGTGCTAAGTGAAGATTGACCTTTAATCATTCCAAAGGCTGACGCTATACCCAAGAATGGGCAAACAGAACCCGCCCAAGAGTTGCTCTCATGGGAAGCGTATGCAAGCTCTGGGCGGCGCAAAGAACTTCGCTGTGGTGATGTCGACAATGCGGTAAGCCCATTGATGGGTACGGCCTATGGTTCTTGTGGCAAGCCAACCGATAGCTTTAGCATTCGCTTCGAGCTCCCTGTCCGGGATGTGGACGGCGGAAACATGGATTTTTGCAAACCGCCAGTAGTGAAGGTCGGAAAAGGGCGGCCGCCGCTGCGATCGTTTGCCTTATGATATGACGATCATAATTCCATTTGCATACGCCCGCAAGGATGCGAAGGACAAGGGATGGCAAACGACAGGAAAGGCTCGGAGAACGATATGGAGGAAAGTCGCATGAAACCACAGCAAAGAGGAGAAAAAGCCACCGGCTTTTCTTGCGGCGGCATGCACGTGCATGCTGCAACCCTGCCAGCATCAAACCAACAAAAACGAAGGATATCCAGCATGTCTGCCTGCCACACCGGATCCCGTTCCGCCATCCGCACTTCGCTCGCCAGTGTCGCACTCGCCGCCGGCCTGCTCTGCAACGCCGCGCAGGCGCAGACCACGCCGGCTCCCGCCAGCGCCGACGCCCTGCACGCCCAGATCGAAACGCGTGCCAAGGCGGTAGAAAGCCAGCTGATCGCCTGGCGCCGCGACATCCACCAGCACCCGGAACTGGGCAACTACGAGATCCGCACCGCGAAACTGGTGGCCGACCACCTGCGCCGGCTCGGCATGGAGGTTAAGACGGGCGTGGCCAGGACCGGCGTGGTCGGCGTGCTCAGGGGCGGCAAGCCCGGCCCGGTGGTGGCACTGCGCGCCGACATGGACGCCCTGCCGGTGAAGGAGCGCGTGGACGTGCCGTTCGCGTCGAAGGCCAAGGGCCAGTACCTGGGCAAGGAGGTCGACGTGATGCACGCCTGCGGCCATGACACCCACGTGGCGATATTGATGGCGACAGCCGAGGTGCTCGCCGGCATGAAGGACCAGCTCCCGGGCACGGTCAAATTCATCTTCCAGCCGGCCGAGGAAACCCCGGCAGACTTCGAGCCCAACGGCTCCAATATGTGGGGCGCCAAGCAGATGGTGTCCGAAGGCGTGCTGGACAACCCGAAGGTCGACGCGATCTTCGGCCTGCATGTCACCAGCAGAATCGAGTCCGGCCAGCTCGGCTGGCGCAGCGGCGCGTCGATGGCGGCGGTCGACCAGTTCTGGATCGACGTCAAGGGCCGCCAGACACACGGTGGGCGCCCGTGGGGCGGGATCGACCCGATCGTGGTGGCGTCGCAGATCGTGATGGGCCTGCAGACCATCCAGAGCCGGCAGGTCAATGCGATGCTGGAGCCGTCGGTGATCTCCGTGGGCACGATCCATGGCGGCAACCGCATGAACATCGTGCCCGAGAAGGTCGAGATGATGGGCACCATACGCACCTATGATGAAGGTATGAAGAACGACATCCATGCCCGCATGAAGCGCACCACCGAGGCCATGGCCGCCAGCGCCGGCGCCGAGGCCAGCTTCCGCGTAGTGGAGCTTTACAACGCCACCATCAACCAGCCTGCGCTCACCGAGAAGATGGCGCCCACACTGCAGCGGGTGGCCGGCGAAGGCAACTGGATGATCGCGCCCAAGGCGAGCGAAGCGGAGGACTTCTCGTTCTACCAGGAGAAGGTGCCGGGGCTGTTCTTCTACCTGGGCGTGACGCCCAAGGGGCAGGATGTGACCAAGGCGCCCTCCAACCACTCGCCGGAGTTCTATGTGGATGAGCCGGCGCTGATCAACGGCGTGCGCGCGCTGTCCAATCTGACGGTGGACTACATACTGATGGCGCAACGCTGAGCGCCCGGGGCGGCGCGCTGAGGCCGGGGGCTACTATATGCAATAGCGGTTTTCCACGCTGCCGCCCTGCCTTGCCCCATGCGGCGCGCGCGCCTGACCCTCGTTTCGGCCCGCCGCATTCACCGGAGGCCATGTGCTCGATTTCCGCGATCTCGCCACAAGTTGGGACCGGCGAGCCATTGATCGCGCTGCTGTTCTGCCACCTGAGAAATAGCCGGCTTGTCTCCTCCGCCGGACGAGCCGGCTTACGCAAGTGGGCAGGCGCTCCTGAAACTCTTCCAGAGCCGCCGCAGCGCGTTCTGATCGGCTGCCACGCGGGCAACCAGGTAACCCCGCGCGAAACCCGCGCCGATGGCGGTTTTTGGGCGCTCCGCCTGCAGAGCGGCCAACAGCCCGTCCGCCACCGCGACGTCATTGCGCCAGCCCAAATCGTCCTGCAGCCTGGAAAGCACAGCGCGATATCGTTTCAAGCGTTGCCGGGGACAGAGGGACGCGAAGAACTCGGTTGCATAGCGAAGCTTCTTGGCGGCGATCCGCGCCCGGTGGCGCCGTTGCGCATCGAGCTTGGGCAGCCGGCGTCCGCGCTTTATCAGTTTGCGATGCCGCGCCCGCAATGTCTTGCGCGCGAACTTTAGCGCGGACGCTCCCAGCGCCCTGCGCATCTCAGGCTCGAGGCCGGCCCCCTTGCCAACGTTGTCAAACCAGTGGTTGAGTTCGATGACGAGCCGCGTGTACCGCGCCGAATTCACCGCTTGCGCCGCACGGCGCCGATTCTCGCTAGCCCTTTCGCTCGCCGTTTCCCGCAATACGCCTGCATGGGTATTCTCCGGCGCATCGGCCAGCGCTTCGGGCAACGTAGCGTGCGCCAGCACATCCCAGTCGCGCGCAGCGCCCAAGTCGCCGGCGACCCATTTGATCTCTTCTTGCAGAGCGGCCGGGCACACGATCAGGGGCTCGAACATATCCAGCGCTGAGCGCAGGCGGCGCAGACCCACGCGCATCTGGTGCACACACGCGGACGCATTAGTGCCGTTCGCCACGACGCCGCGTTCATTTCCGTAAACCTGAGCAAGGCAGTTTTGCGTAATGCAGTGGAACGCCTCTCCTACGGTATCGCGCTCATCAAGCTTCAAGGGTTGTGCATGCACCGCTTCGGGCTCATCGCCCCCGATCAACGCATAGCCACGCTCGCCTTTGCTCAGGCGGCTGATCCGCAGCGGTGCCGCTGCCAACATTTCGATGGCGATCCCATAGAGCCGATCCGGCCCACCGTTCTTGATCTCCAGCTCGACTTCGTGGATCGGCGCCCTCATATTGCCGGCAAGGAGCTCTCCCCGGTCCAGCGCAAGCTCCACTTCCTCGCCATGCGGCAGCCGTAACCGTGAAACTGTACGTCGCACATGGGTGGCAAAGATGGGCTTGAGACGTGCCGCTAGCCCGTCGTTGCCGATCCACTTGGCAGCTTTGGACTGCTTTGGCACCATGCCGCGCAGCGCATCCAGTTCGGGCGTCTCGCCGGCAATCGCCGCTTCGTATTCTTCGCGTTCGAAGAGCCCTGCCCGCCTGCGCCCCTGCGTCTTCAGCGTTTGAACGATGCGGTCGCCGTTCCTGCTGACGCGCAAGGACAACTGGTGGCGATGCAACTCGAAATCAGCCGTATCGAAGTAGGTGTTGACGTGCAGTTCATCGTGCGGCGGGCCTATGCGCAGTGACGACAGCGCAGGTAAGTCGCGCAGGCGGTCGATCTGGCCTTCCTGCAGTTCCAGCTTGAGTTCACGTTCCATGGTATGGCCTCGTCGCTAGCACATTGTGCGGAAAAAAGACGATGGTGTGTAACCGAAGCGCGACAGCTTGTGGACTTCTTGCGTTCGTCGGTGCGGTAGGCACCGCGATCAGGCAGGGCTCCATCTGTGGCCTCCGCAATGAGGCGCACAGCACGGGCGCCACACTTGCGCCGGACGCAAGACCCATACCATTGCCCGTCCACCGGTCGCCCGGGCAGGAATCCGTTCTCCGCGGTTCGGGCGAACTCGCAAGTTCCTCGGCACAGCGCGGCATTTCTACATTGCCGGCATAAATTTCCTGTCAATTCAGCAAGGGTGGCGCGGGCTGGCGAATCTACGCCGGCCGTTGGCCAAGTGGACGCCGTGTCGCTTGCGCAGATTTTCGCAAGCCGGCTCGGTCCAAAATCGGCCGCACTACCAGTGCGACCCGGGTTACCATAAACGCCGCTGCCCCGCGAATGTCCTATTATTTCCCATGGAAATTCGGACCTTTTCGTGTACTTCTGTGGGTTATCAAACTGGATCTTTGCCTTTCTTTTCTTTTGGAGCGGACCCTATGAAAACGATGACGTGCAGGGAACTCGGCGGGAAATGCGACGAAAAGTTATCGGCCAGTTCTTGGGACGAGATGGTCAAGGTCATGACAAAGCACGTCTTGGAGAAGCACCCGGACGTAGCAAAAATGATGGAAAAAATGCACAACGAAGATCCGACGAAATGGGGCAAGGAAATGAGGCCAAAATGGGATGCGGCTCCAGAAACCTGATACGGATATCTTTGCAACCTTGCAGGTTCCCGGTCCAGGTTACCGATTAAAAAGTGCCGACGGAGCGGTTTCCACAGAGGTTAGGAGGTAGCGCCCGGCCCGATCATATCGGAGCAATATGTATGCACCAGTTGCCAATGGTCCTCACCGTATCCGTCTTGCCTCAGATATGGGGTCTCAACGCTTACCCTGCCCCACCACTCTAAAAGATCCGTAGGGAGCCACCCGCGCCTCTCACTAAAGGGAACGACAAGCAGCCTCTCTCGAACGGCTCTCCTGAAGTCTTCCGTTTTCATCGACGACTCCAGTGATCTCGGACGGACGTCCGAATGAGGAAGCCAGGTTCGCAGTCTCCCCACCGCTGCTGTCGAGATGCACACCGAAGCCTCCGAATCAAATCCAAGCTCACATATTCCTGTGCCAGCCGACTCTGACCAGTGCTAGTGGCCTGCCTCCTTTCTCGTTGCGCGCGTACGCGCCGCCTTTCGGGCCGCTTCGGAGCGGCCGGTCGCGCCCTTGGTGCTTGCGGCCTTCTTGGCGGAAGCTGAACGATCGGCCGCAGTTCGTGTGCTTGATGCGCGCTTTGCCTGGGTGGATAGCGCCTGATGCGAAGCACCGGCTGTGCCCTCGCGCTTGAGTGCGTTGAGTGCAGCGCGGGCGCGCGTAGCCTTGCTTTCCGAACTAGCGCGTCGCGGTGGCGGCATGCTGTCGCCACTCTTGGCGGCCCCTGCTTTGGTGCCCGCGGACTTTGTCCCCGTCTTTGTAGCGCCCTTCTTCGGGGGCAAATCGACGCCGGCGCGGCGCGCCTCTGACAAACCGATCGCTATGGCCTGCTTCGCCGAGCGCACGCCATGCTTACCGCTGCGTACGGCTTCGATCTCGTCGCGAACAAAATGGCCGGCCTGGGTGGTCGGTGCCTTGCCCGCCCGCTTGTCTGCCCTGGCGTGCGCTATGCTTGATGTCCTTGGCATGGTCGTCTCCTATGGCTGTCCGCTTCATCCGGCAATCGGCCGTTGCTTGTCCGCGGCGTTGATATAGGGGCCCCGTCTGCAGGCTTCTGCAGGCGGCCTTGGAAAGTCCGAAGCAAATGCCGTTCCAGGCTTGCACCAAGACCAACGCCCAAGTCGTTTACAACCGGATCGGCAACAGCTTTATCCGATGGCGTAAATGCAGCGGTCAGGTACAGCCTTACCATTTTAGTTTTTTGGACAGGCGCGGTGAGCGCCAAGGCGGCCGAATGGGCGATGATCAGTTTTTGGCCCACCTGGAGTATCAGCCGTCTTCGCGATTCCGGACAGCCTTGTGGCCGGCTGGCACAGGCGCGTACCCATAGATGAGAGAGCGAATGCGCGGATAGACTTCGGTGCGCCATCTGGTACCGGAGAAGATGCCGTAGTGGCCACAGCCGCTGGCCGTCAGGTGATGCTTGCGGGAGGCTTCGATGCCGGTACAGAGATCGTGCGCGGCTCGGGTCTGGCCGGGGCCGCAGATGTCGTCGTGCTCGCCTTCCACCGTGATCAGCGCACTGGCCCGGATGTCGCCCGGGCGCACATGCTCGCCACGCACGCGCCAGGTGCCGCGTGCCAGCCGGCATTCCTGAAAGACCACTCGCACCGTGTCCAGGTAGTATTCGGCAGCCATGTCGAGCACGGCATTGTATTCGTCATAGAAGCATCGATGCATCTGAGCCGCCTCTGTGTTGCCTGCGGCCACGTCGAAGTAATAGTTCAGGTGCGATCTCAGGTGGTGATCCGCTTTCATCGCCATGAAGGCCATGTGCTGGCGAAAGCCCGGACAGACCCTGCGGCCCGCGCCAGGGTAGTGCGCCGGCACCGTATCTATCATTTCCCGCTCGAACCAGTCGAGCGATTTGTTGACGGCTAGCTCGTCGACCGTCGTGGGCTCGCGCTGCGCGTCGACCGGGCCGCCGATCAGGGTGAGGCTCTTCGGTGTTGGCTCGCCACGGCTCGCCATCAGGGAAACCGCGGCGAGCACCGGCACGGTCGATTGGCATATCGAGACGATATGGAGGTCCGGTCCCAGGTAGCCGATGAACTCGCGCACGTAGGCGACATAGTCGTCGAGATGAAAGGCGCCCGCGGCGAGTGGGACTTGGCGGCCATCGCGCCAGTCGGTGAGATAGACGTCGAAGTCTGGCAGCATGGCCCGCACCGTGTCGCGCAGCAGTGTGGCGTGGTGGCCAGAGAGCGGCGCGACGAGCAGGACGACCGGCTGGCTATGACGCGTCGCGCGCTCAAAGTGGAGCAAGCGGCAAAACGCCTTGTCCAACACCACCGTTTCGGAGACTGCAACGCGGTGGCCATTGACCAGCGTTTCGGCCAGGCCGAATTCTGGTTTGGGATAGCGCTTCCATAGCCGCACCAGCAGTTGACACCCGGCAGCGAGATGGCGGGCAGGGATGGCTGACGGCGCGTTCTCGAAGGCTCCCAGGAAGCTGGCACTTGCCTGCAGCCAGGGAAGGAACGGCGCGCATGCAGCTCTATGCAGTTCATACAATTGATACAAGGCTGTACTCCACTTCAACCGCCATGATTCCAGCGTAGTGCGGGAAGGACCATGTCATGAGTGGGCGGAGCCGCAATGTGTTCTCGGAACTTGCTGCTTCCGTTGTAGGAATAGACCTACGCGAGAGCTAGGGAGGGCGCCTGCGCACCTGGAGCGGCCGGAGCAAGCGACCGCCCCCGCTTCCATCGTCCGTCTTCCGGCTGCCCTCCGCTATTCGGCAGTTGGTTCTGTCTGACCGCTCCGCAAACGCGCCGCATGGCGCGCCTGCGTCGGCCCACTCCTACACCGATGCGTCGTCACATTCCTACACCGCTATCAGTCCCCTTCCGGAGGGACTCCCAGTCTCCGTGGCCTACGCTGAAAAGCGAGTGGCAGGCCTTGTGCTTCAAACCGGAAGCAACGCGGCTTTCCGCCAACGTCCAAGGAGCACGAATATGGGAATCGGCACAATACTCCTGATCGTTCTCATCCTGCTGCTGGTCGGCGCGCTGCCGGCGTGGCCGTACAGCACAGGATGGGGTTACTGGCCGAGCGGTGGCCTGGGGCTGATCGTCCTGATCGTGGTACTGCTCGTGGTACTGGGCCGGATATAGCGGCGCAGGACCGTTTGTGAACGCAGCGCGCCAGCTGGCGACAGAACCTGATCAGCTGGCGCAGCTCCTGCTCGTCGCGCTCTTCGATCCACCCTCCCCGCAATCCGGCGAAGGCCCTTTTCTTTCACGCAGGAGAGCCGTACGCCAGTACGGCGTGGCGGGGAAACTTCACGGAGATGCACACGAAGACTTTGTCGCTCTCGCCGGCAAGGCTTTCGGTGCTGGGGATCGCGCCAAGCAGTTCCAACATGCGGCGCGTCAGCAGCAGCGCGGCGCTCGGCCGTGACGTCTGCGAACCCTGCCCCGGCACACGCCGCCCAAAGAAATCGGCCAAGGTGGTCTGCCGCGTGGCGCTGCGTTCGCGATCGAGCGGCGGGCTCTCGGTAATGCGCAGCTTGACGCGATCCGGCTCGTTGCTCAGATGCACCCCCACCGAGCCGCCGGACCGCGCACGCCAGATGCAGTGCACGAGGAGATGGCGCAGCAGGGGCACCAGGCGCAGCATGTCGCCATCGATCAGATAGGTGGATCCCGGCGCGCCGTCGGTCTCCAGCGGCGGCAACAGCACGCCGCGCGCTTCTGCTGCAGGACGACGGTCCGCGATGGCCTGCTCGGTCGCAGCCTGCAGATCCAGCTGCTGCCATTGCGGCGGACTTTCAT
>NZ_JBFTQG010000034.1:0-74919 GCF_056398885.1 Cupriavidus sp. 01T418 | reverse complement strand
AACGGCTCCACGCGATCAGCATGCCCAAGCGACTGGGCCATTAGAGACACGTACTCCTCGAACCGTTTCGTAGAGGCTTCCATCGCTTTCCTCGTAACTCACTTGAAGATAAGCAAATAATGCCTTATTTTTTAACACAGTAGTACTAGTACTGAGAGGGCCGCAGCCATTCGCCACGGCCATCCGCTCGACCCAGCGACAATAATCTTGAGATGCCGAATCGCTTGCACAAGGTGGGCGTCACGCCTGACAAATTCGAACTGATTGCGAAGAACGCGATGCTCGACCGCTGGGTACACAGCAATCCACGCAAGCTAAACCGTCCCGAGGATGTCTTGAGTATTCTTAAGGCAATCGCCTAAGATCTCGGCGAGACGGGAATCACTCCGCGGAGCATCGACATGGTTGCCGACCTGGCTCACTCCTGGTTGACCCGCAGCGCGCCAGTGGCCGCTGCACAGGCCGCCGGCCGCCCGCTCGTGGCGCTGGAATCGACCATCATCGCTCACGGCATGCCCTACCCGGAGAACGTTCGCACTGCGCGCGAAGTGGAGGCGCTGATCCGCGACATGGGTGCCGAGCCCGCAACTATCGCGGTGATCGGTGGGCGAATTCGCATCGGCCTTTCGGACGACGAACTGGAACTGCTCGGCCGCTCGGACCAGGTACACAAGGTCAGCCGCCGCGACCTGCCGGCCGTGCTGGCCGGCGGCGGGCTTGGCGCCACGACAGTGGCTGGCACGATGATATGTGCCGCGCTGGCCGGCATTGAGGTCTTCGTCACCGGCGGCATCGGCGGCGTGCACCGCGGCGCGCAGGAGACCTTTGATATCTCGGCCGACCTGCAGGAACTGGCGAAGACCTCGGTGGCAGTGGTCTGCGCCGGTGCGAAGTCCATCCTGGACATCGGCCTCACGCTGGAATACCTGGAAACGCATGGGGTGCCGGTGCTCAGTTGCGAGCAAGACAATTTCGCTGCGTTCTACACACGCGACAGCGGCTTTCGCGCGGACTTGAGGCTGGACGACGCGGCGGCGCAGGCACGCTTCATCCGCACCAAGTGGGACCTGGGCCTCGCGGGCGGTGTGGTGTTGAGCACGCCGGTGCCGGAAGCGGCAGCGATGACGTTCGAGGAGATTGACGCGCTGACTCAGCAGGCGCTCGCCGAGGCCAGGGCGCAAGGAATCACCGGCAAGGCCGTGACCCCATTCCTGCTGGCTCGCATCAAGGCGCTGACGAGTGGAAGCAGCCTGGTGGCAAACATCGCACTCGTGAAACACAATGCCGAGGTGGGGGCAAGGCTGGCGTTGGCGTTGGCACACGCGGAGCGCGGGGCGGGCGCGGCGTAGCCACCGGAAAGCCCGTTGTCCACCGGTTTTCATGCGTGGCAAGAGGGCTGCGATTCGGGGGCTGGCTCCAGGCGGCGGAGCTTATCCCTGGACATCGCTTTCACGGAGATCCGGATATCGGGTTGACGCTAGCTCACATGAGAAACCGCCCGCGACGGGACAACGCGATAATGGTTCCCGCTCGATTCGCTGGCTCATCGCAACAGTGAATTGCAAATCTAGGGTTTTCCCTTGGTGCGACGTTGGCGTAGATTACCTACTCCCATCGGTCTTGCCAAGGAAGTGAAATCATGCGACTCACGCCCGAAACCCTGCTCCCGACCCAACAGGTGACGACCGAAGACGTCGTCACGGCCATCCGTCACCAGGACATCGTCGAGGCCTACACGGCAGCGCTCGCTGCGCAACGCGTCGCCGTGCTCCACATGCTCTATCCGCGCACCGACGCCCGCACGCATCGCAGCCTCGATGCGCTTGTCAACGCGCTACACGTGCATGGCCTGCACCAGGTCGCGGAGGTGGTGGAGAAGGAAGCGCACTACCTGGTGTTCAAGGATCCCGCCAAGGCCTGGAAGGCGCTGCACGAGATTCGCCATGATTCGCTCGCGATCGGCGTGCACCTGTATTACAAGGGACAGTCCGGCGCAGCGGCCGAGGCCGCGCTGGATGTGGATGCGCATCGCGCTGGCTGATGCGTTGTTTCCGTCGGCTGTCGGTTGCCGGCTGGCTGCAAGCCAGCCGGCATCACGCCCGGTGTTTCGTTCCGGCGAACAGTGGCCATGAAATGCGTTGGCGTGGCCCCAACACTTTACCTCGCAGATTCCGTCGCCGGGCGCCGGAAAATGCGAGCGTCCAGATAAAACCCTCTTAGTTTTCAAGTGCTTATGATTTTTTTTGCGGCATGGGGCGTGGCATGGCACGCCCCATGCTCTATACCCTTCGAGCGCAACAACAAGCTGCTCCCAACCGAACCCCAAAGGAGATTTACCATGCAATCGACCCTGATGATCAAGGACCTGGCCCGCGACAAAGAACTCGACGGCAAGACCATGTCCGCCGTGCGCGGCGGCAGCGCCTTCTCTATCGTAGGCGGCAACTCGCAGAACGTTGTCGGCGGCGGCGGCTTCGCCAGCCCGACCACGGGCTTTCAGGTCGGCCCGACCGTGAACACGATCGACGCCAGCTCGCACCTGAACCTGAAGATCCCCACCCTGCAGAATTTCGGCAACGGCACGCAAGTGGCCGTGCTGTAACGCGCTGTATCGCGCTATATCGCGCCGAATCGCAATATGGGAGCGCCCTCCTGGTGGGCGCTCCCCAACCGAACCCCTTAGGAGACTCACCATGCAATCGACCCTGATGATCAAGGACCTGGCCCTCGACAAAGAACTCGACGGCAAGACCATGTCCGCCGTGCGCGGCGGCAGCGCCTTCTCTGTCGTCGGCGGCAACTCGCAGAACGTTGTCGGCGGCGGCGGCTTCGCCAGCCCGACCACGGGATTTCAGGTCGGCCCGACCGTGAACACGATCGACGCCAGCTCGCACCTGAATCTGAAGATCCCCACCTTGCAGAACTTCGGCAACGGCACGCAAGCTGCCTTCCTGTGAGGGACATGAGAGCCTCCCTTCGTGGAGGCTCTCATGTCACGCCGATCCGTATTTGAGCGCCATGGCTCGCGGCCTTGCGCGTGGCACAATTCGCACGCGGATATGAATGGAAGCGATAGATGCCGCGCGATAACTTCAATGACCTTCTTGCGTTCCTCGCTTCCCACGTTCCCCGGACTGCACGTGTTCTACCCTAGCCGCCGATCCTCCCGGGCGCTCAGCCTTGTCGTCGACGCGTTGCGCTACCGCCCCTGACTTCAACAGCGCTTCCAGTGGCGGCGAACTGATGAAGTTCATTCATAACTGCAATCGGCTCCGCCCTCTTAATCGAAGCCCAATCTTCGCCTAGCATCTCACTCTTCGGATAACTGGCGGAGGTGCATGCGTGTCCAACGAACCCACGGACGATGTGCAAACAATCCTGGCGCGCCCGGCGACAAGTACCCGCACGTCCACGCAGCGATCCGCCTGAGGCATTTCGAAAGGAGAGAGAGCATGCAAAAGCGCAAACTTGGAAACAGCGGTTTTGAAGTGTCCACCATTGGCCTTGGCTGCATGGGCCTGAGCTTCGGTTATGGCCCCGCGCTTGAAAAGCCTGAGGGAATCAAGCTGATACGGAGTGCGTTCGAGCAGGGCGTCACGTTCTTTGACACCGCCGAGGTCTATGGCCCGTTTCTCAACGAGGACCTGGTTGGCGAGGCAGTGGCGCCTTTTCGCGCCCAGGTGGTGATCGCGACCAAGTTTGGCTTCAAGGACGGCGACGCGACAAAAGGACTCGACAGCCGGCCCGAGCGCATCCGCGCCGTAGCCGAGGCATCGCTGAAGCGCCTGAAGACCGATCGCATCGACCTGTTCTACCAGCATCGTGTCGATCCGAACGTACCGATCGAGGACGTGGCCGGTACTGTCAAGGATCTGATCCGGGAGGGCAAGGTCAAGCACTTCGGCCTGTCCGAAGCCGGCGTCCAGTCGATCCGTCGCGCCCATGCCGTGCAGCCGGTGGCTGCTCTGCAGAGCGAGTATTCCCTGTGGTGGCGCGAGCCGGAGGAGCAGGTACTGCCGACCCTGGAGGAACTGGGCATCGGCTTTGTGCCGTTCAGCCCGCTGGGCAAGGGCTTTCTGACCGGAGCCATCGACGAGAACACCACCTTCGACAAGTCCGACTTCCGCAACGTTGTGCCGCGCTTCTCCGAGGAAAACCGCAAAGCCAATGCAGGCCTCGTCGAGGTGCTCGGCCAGATCGCCAGCGGCAAGGGCGCCACGCGGGCGCAGATCGCGATCGCCTGGCTGCTGGCGCAGAAGCCCTGGATTGTGCCGATTCCGGGCACCACCAGGCTGCATCGGCTGACAGAAAACGTCGGCGCGGCCGCTGTCGAACTATCGGCCGAAGACTTGTCCGCCATCGGGGCAGCACTGCGACGGATCACCGTGGTGGGCGATCGCTATCCGGCCCATCTCCAGCAGCGCATCGATCGCTAGGCGGGCCTGCGCAAGAGCGAGGCGCATCACGTTGCGCGAGCGCCCGCTCAGCCTTCCTTCTCCAGCACTTCGCTCAACGCGTCATCCACCGTTTCCAGCGTCACGAAGCGCAACTGGCTGCGCGCGTCCGCGGGCAGGTCTTCGAGGTCGGGTGCGTTGCGCGCGGGCAGCAGCACTGTCTTGATACCGCCGCGCAGGGCAGCCAGCACCTTCTCCTTGATGCCGCCGACCGGCAGCACGATGCCGCGCAGGCTGATCTCGCCGGTCATGGCGCAATCGCTGCGCACGGCCCGGCCCATCAGCAGCGAGGCGATGGCGATGAACATGGCGACACCGGCACTGGGGCCATCCTTGGGGACGGCACCCGCGGGTACGTGCACGTGGAGATCGTGCTTGTCGAAGCTGCTGCAATCGATGTGCAAGCCCTCGCAGCGCGACTTGACCAGGGTCAGCGCCGCCTGCGCGCTTTCCTTCATCACGTCGCCAAGCTGGCCGGTCAGCAGCAGCCTGCCGCCGCCCGGCGTGCTGCCGGCCTCGATGAAGAGCAGGTCGCCGCCGACCGGGGTCCATGCCAGGCCAGTCGCCACGCCCGGCAAACCGCTACGCAACGCCGATTCGCTCTCGAAGCGCCGATGTCCCAGGATGCCCGGCAGTTCGTCGGGTTCGATGCGTTTGGTGGTGGCCGGGTTTTCGGCTACCAGCATCGCCACATGGCGCAGCACCGCCCCGATCTGCCGTTCGAGGTTGCGCACGCCGGCCTCGCGCGTGTAGTCGCGGATGATGGCGAGCAGGGCGGCGTCGCTCAGTTCGCATTGCGCCGGCGCGAGGCCGCAGGCTTCCAGCTGGCGGGGCAGCAGGTAGCGGCGCGCGATCTGGGCTTTCTCAGCTTCGGTGTAGCCGGCCAGTTCCAGCACTTCCATGCGATCGCGCAGGGGCCCCGGGATGGTATCGAGCTGGTTCGCGGTGGCAATGAAGACAATGGCCGACAGGTCGAAGGCGACGCCCAGGTAGTTATCGCGAAAGCTTGCGTTCTGCTCTGGATCCAGGATTTCGAGCATGGCGGCGGCCGGATCACCATGCATGCCCTGGCCAAGCTTGTCGAGTTCGTCGAGCATCATCACGCAGTTGCGCGCGCCGGCCTTGCGGATGGCCTGGACGATGTTGCCTGGCATGGCGCCGATATAAGTGCGCCGATGGCCGCGCAGTTCCGATTCATCATGCACGCCGCCCAGGCTCACCCGCACGAAAGGCCGGTCCATGGCGCGCGCGATGCTCTGTCCGAGCGAGGTCTTGCCCACCCCGGGCGGGCCGAGCAGGCAAAGGATCGGGCCTTTGCCGTGTGGGTTGAGCTTCCTGACGCCGAGGTACTCGAGGATGCGGCGCTTGATCTTGTCCAGCCCGTAGTGCTCGTCGTCGAGAATCTGCCGCGCCCGCGCGATATCGATCGGCTTCTCCTCGGGAAGGCGCCACGGCATTTCCGTCAGCCACTCCAGGTAGCTGATGCTGATCGAATACTCGCCGGAGGCTTCCGGCATCCGTTCCAGCCGGGCCAGCTCCTTGCGCGCATGCGTCTCGACCTCGGGCGGCATGTCGGCGGCGGCGATCGCTTCGGCAAGCTTGTGGATCTCCTCGGGGCTCTCCGTGCTCTCGCCGAGCTCATGCTGGATGGTCTTGAGTTGCTCGCGCAGCATCATCTCGCGCTGGCGCTGGTCGAGCCGGCCGCGGGTCTGCTCGCCGATCTCGCGGGACAGGCGCAGGACTTCGATGCGAGCCGCCACGGCATCCGTCACCCGGTCCAGCCGCTTGCACAGTTCCAGCGTTTCGAGGATCTCCTGTTTGCGCTCCAGCGCGATGTCGATCAGCCCGGCCAGCGTGTCCGCCAGCAAGCCGGGCGAATCGATCGCCTGCACGGAACCGAGTAGTTCCGCCGGCGTACCTGGCAGCAGCAAGAACATTTCCGCCGCGCGTTCCTTCAACACCAGCGCACGCGCTTCGATGTTCGGGTCGCGTTGCGTGGGCTCGGCAAGCATCTCGACCCTGGCGGCCAGGAACGGGTAGCCGCTCAGCTGTTCAACCAGCCGGAAGCGCTGGACGCCCTGGCAAACCACGTGATGTGTCCCATCCGGGCTGGTGACGTAGCGCAGCATATTGGCCACGGTACCCATGCCGTAGAGCGCATCCAGCTCCGGATCCTCGGCCTGCGAGTCGCGCTGGAGCACCACCCCGAGCGGATGCTGGCCGAGTACGGCGGCACTCACGCCCGCCTTGGCGCGCTCGCGCCCGATTGCCAGGGGGATGGCCAGGCCGGGAAAGAGGACCATATTGCGGACCGGGAGCAAGATGAGTCCATCGGGCGGCAGGGCAGGCGGGGGTGCCGTGCCGCCGCCTGCCACTTCGCTTGCCGGCGCGTGGCTGCCTGGTTCCACGCTCTGCGCGATCTCCCCGCTCTCCCCGCTCTCCCGGGTCAAGGCGGATTTGCCTTCGACATCGATGCTCATGGTCGTGTCTCCTGCGGGCTTGGCGCGCGCGGCCAAGGCTTCGTGGCACTGTGGGCTTCACGCGGCCTGCGCTTACTCCGATTTATCGAGAATCAGCACGAGGCATCCATCCACCGACTCGCTTTGCTGGATGCCATAGTGTCCGGGAGGAAGCTGGATGTGCCGCTCAAAGCGGCCATAGGGTATTTCAAGGCAATGCACGGTACCACCGGCGAAGGCGCGGTGCAGCGACCGCTCGGCACGGATGCTGAGCATATTTGCCTCCAGCCGGACGTCGATGCACGCTGGCTTCACGCCGGGCAGCGCCACCACGACGGCAATCTGCGCGCCCTGTTCGAAAATCTCCACGGGTGGCTCCCACACTGGCGACAGGCCAAGCTGGCCGGCCGGGCGAAAGAACTGGCGATGCAGGCGCTCGGCGCGCTCCATTGCTTGCAGCGCGGTTTCCCACGTCGTCATGTTGCGGCCGCTTGGCATAGCCGGGCTCCTCACTCACCCTTGGTACAGGCATGGCAGACCATTCATCAAATGCCACGGGGGCGGCGTTGTCAATTGCCTTTTAGCGTCATGCCCCGGAGGGTGGCCTGTCGGGGTAGGTCCTGCATGGCGACGCCACCGGTCAACGCTCGCAGCAAGGAATTTCATATGCCGCCGGGTATCCCTTGAGCTCGCGGCCAGGAGCGGACGCAAGCGGGCGCCGCACATTTTCGGCTTGGACGTCACAAATCGGGATCGCTGCTTGACTGATGCTTTTTTCCATCCTATAACCATCCCATTGGATGGAATACGGATGGTAATCTGATGAATGAGCAGCAAAAAGCACTAGAAGCACTGTCGCGGCCGAAAGGCGGCGAGACCGAGAAGATCACGATCAATCTCGGTCCCGTGGACCTCGGCCAGATCGATTTGCTGGTCGAGGAAGGGTTTTACTCGAACCGCACGGACCTGATCCGTACGGCGATCCGCAACCAGCTTGCGATCCATGCGCAGGCCGTCAACGAGACCGTGACGCGGCGCGCGCTGGTGCTCGGCCTGCAGCACTTTTCCCGCCAGGATCTGGAGGCCGCGCAAGCGGCGCGGCAGCGCCTGGACATTCATGTGCTGGGTCTTGCCAGCATCGCCTCCGACGTCACGCCCGAACTTGCCCTGGCCACGATCCAGTCGATCGTCGTGCTGGGCGCGTTCCATGCCCCCGCCGCGGTCAAGGCGGCATTGGCCGGCCGGATCCGCTGAGCCGGGCAATCCCCTTTCATTGCGGCCACATTCAGGCCACTCAAGGTCACCAACATGAAATTGAACGAAGAATTCCTGGCTTCCATGCACGAAGCAATGGCCCTGCTGCGCACCGCGGGTCCGCTGGAGGCCACCGCAGCCATACAGCGCGCGCTGCGCGATGGCGGCGCCACTGCCGCCGTCCAGCCTGCACAAGTCGTGCAAGCGCTGCTGCCGCGCGCGGCAGCGGCAGCCGGTGCGCAGCGGCCCACGGCAAAAGCCGGTGATGCAGCCGATGATGCAGCCCATGACGCGCGCGCCAAGCCCAGGCACCAACCGCAACCGGCGCCGCGGGCCGACGCGCAGGACCGTGGCCACTTCATGGCCAGGCATTACGCCAACCACGCCGGTGAACGCGCCTACAAGCTCTATGTGCCCGCCGGCTACCATGGCCAGCCGCTTGCGCTGGTCGTGATGCTGCACGGATGCACGCAGGACGCCGACGATTTCGCGGCGGGCACCCGCATGAATGCGCTGGCCGAGCGGCACGGCTTGCTCGTCGCGTATCCCACCCAGCCGATGACGGCCAATCCGTCCAAATGCTGGAACTGGTTCAAGCCGGGCGACCAGCGGCGCGAGCAGGGCGAGCCCGCGCTGATCGCGGGCATCACGCGGGAAGTCATGGCGAACCACCCTGTCGATCCCGATCGCGTGTATGTGGCCGGGTTGTCCGCCGGCGGCGCCATGGCCGCGGTGATGGTGCAGGCCTATCCCGAGCTCTATGCCGCCGCGGGGATCCACTCCGGCTTGCCTTACGGCAGCGCGCAGGATCTGCCGTCGGCGCTCGCTGCGATGAAGGGCGGGAAAATGGCCCTGAAGAGCATGGAAAAAACGCGAACCGGTCCGCTGCGGCCCCTGATCGTGTTTCATGGCGATGCGGACACGACTGTGCATGTGTCCAACGGCGAGCGGCTGCTGCGGCAGTTCGAGGGCAGTACTTCCCTGGAAAGCCAGGGACGCGGCGGCCAGACCGGACGCACTTTCACACACAGGTTGTTCACTTCGCCCGAAGGTATCGAGGCGGAACAATGGCTCATTCACGGGGCGCCCCACGCATGGGCGGGAGGCAGTTCGCGCGGGTCGTACACCGATGCGAGCGGACCGGATGCCAGCGCGGAGATGGTGCGCTTCTTTCTCGCGCATCCCGCGCGAAGGTAATCCGGCCTTTCCATCAAGCCTTCATCATCGCCACCAGCACCTCGGCGAACTCCAGCGACAGGCGCGATAGCGGTTCGGACTGGAGGTTGAAGATCTGCACGGAGGCGTTGACCTTGGTCCGGATGGGAATCGCCACGATATTGGGCCAGTCCTGCCCGAACACGGTCATGGCATCGACGAGCGCGATGCCGGCGCCTGCCTGCGCCAGCGCGCGCGCCACATGCGCCTGTCCCACTTCGATCCGCATGTCGATCTCATCGATGCCGCTGCCGAACATCTCTCGTACCAGCAACCCGAACGGCACGTCCGCGCCATAGCCGATCAAGGGCTCTCCCGCGAGTTCGGCGGGACGCACATGGCTGCGTCCGCTCAGCCGGTGCCCGACGGGAACCAGCGCGACCAGCGGGTTCTTCACCAGCAAGCGGGCTTCCAGGCTGGGGTGCGCCAGCGGCATGTTCGACACGGCCAGCTCGGCCTGGCCCGAGAGCAGGGCGCGCAGCATATTGCCGGGAATCTGCGTGCGCACCACGATGCGCACGGCCGGATGCGCGGCGCGGAACGAAGCGATCGCGCGGGGCAGCACCGTCTGTCCGAGATTGGGGCTGCAGGAGATGCGCAGGCTGCCCGTGCGATTGGTCGCGAGATCCTCGGCGATCTCGTTGACGCGCTCGATTCCTTCATACACGACATTGACCTCGCCCAGCAGGCGCCGCGCTTCCGGCGTGGGATACAGGCGTCCCTTCACGCGGCGGAACAGTTCCAGGCCCAGGCGCTGCTCGGTGTGCGACATCAGCCGGCTGATCGCGGGTTGCGACACATAGAGCAGTTTCGACGCCGCGCTGATCGATCCCGTGAGCATCACGGCGCGAAAGACTTCGATCTGCCGGAGGTTCATTTTCATGATGTCATACCATTAACCTGATGTTAAGTAACACGGATATATAAGCATATGACAGTAATGGCGCCGCTGCCTACACTTGGTTCTGGCAGCGCGCCCGGATGCGTGCCCGGCGGCCGGGAACCACGCAGGTGCGCCGTGCACCAATGCGGCGACAGGCCCGGCTCGCGCGGGCACCGCGATGGGGATTTTCTCCCGCTGCACGCGCAACCTGATGCATGCCGGTGCATCGCCACAATGTTCACAGCAGGAGACGAGGAAACGATATGAGCGACATCCACCTGACTTACATCAACGGCAAGGACATTGCCAAGCTCGCGATGACCGACCAGGAAATCCTCGACGCGGTCGAGCAAGGGCTGCTGGCGCAAGGCAACAACGAGACGGTGATCGAGCCGCGCGTGCACCTGATCCCGGACCCGGCGTTCAACGGTCACTTCAACGTGCTGCGCGGCTACGTGGCGCCGCTCGGGCTGGCCGGGGTGAAGATCGTCGGCGACTACGTCGACAACTACAAGCTCGGCCTGCCGTCGGAGATGGCGATGCTCAACCTGTTCGATCCGCGCACCGGCATGCCGGTGGCCATGATCGATGCCACTTTCATCACCGATGCGCGCACCGGGGCGGTGACCGCGCTGGGCGCCCGGCACCTGGCTCGCCGCAACAGCAAGGTGCTTGGCCACATCGGCGCGCGCGGCACATCGTACTGGAACGTGCGCCTGCTCGACAGCATCTTCGACTTCGATGAAATCCGTGTGCATTCGCGGCGCCCGGAGAGCCGCGATGCATTCGCCGCGAGGCTGGAGAAGGATCTCGGCAAGAAGATCATCGTCACGCAGGACTGGGAATCGTGCGTGCGCGGCGCCGACATCGTGGTCGAGGCGTCGCGGCTGGAGAAGCCCACGCCGCTGCTGAAGACGGAATGGATCAAGCCGGGCGCATTCGTCGTGCCGTACGGCACCATGAGCGCGGTCGAGCTGTCGCTGACGGACATCATGAGCAAGCTGGTGGTGGATGACTGGACGCAGTGCAAGGGCGGCATGTTCGGCTCACTGCGCGCGCATGTCGAGGCGGGCAAGCTGTCCGAGCAGACCCTGCACGCCGAGCTTGGCGAAATCGTCGCGGGCCGCAAGCCCGGACGGCAGAGCGATGACGAGACCAACCTGTTCTGGCATCGCGGCCTGTCGCTCAGCGATATTGCGCTGGGTCACGCCATCATGAAGAAGGCCGAGCGCATGGGCATTGGCCAGCGGCTCGTCTACGCATGATTGCCAACGCGCGCATGTACGCGGTGGCGCCGCCGGTGGCGCAGGCGTGGCGAGACCTGTTCGCCCATGTTGGCGAACGTGCCGGCGTGGCATGGTCGTACATCGAGCACGCCGCGCCGGCGCCGGTCAGCGATCTGTGGGCGCGGCCGGACTGCGCTTGCGTGTTCATGTGCGGGTTCCCGTTTGTCAGCGCTGGCAGCCGTCATCGCCTGCTGGCGGCGCCGGTGCCGTCCCTGCCGCGCTATGGGAACCGGCCGGTGTACTTCACCGAGTTCATCGTGCGCGACGATGCGGCGTTCGCCACGCTGAAGCAAACCTTCGGCAGCCGGCTGGCCTGCATGCTGCCTGAGTCGAATTCGGGCTACAACGCGCCGCGACACTACCTGATGGCCAGGGCGCACACCGGCGCCGGCACGCTGTTTCGCCCGACCCGGGCGCCGACGCCCACGCCACGCCAGGTGATCGACGCCGTCATCGGCGGTGAGGCGGAGGTGGGCGTGGTGGACAGCTACGTGCTTGACCTGCTGCGCCTGCACGCGCCTGCGACCATGGCAGGGCTGCGCAGCGTGGCAGTCACTCCGGCGTCGCCGATCCCGCCGCTGGTGGCATCGCCCCAGGCGGATGACGATATGGTGGCGCGAGTGCGCGCGGTGCTGCTGGACCTGCATCGGGATGCGGCGTGCACGGGCTGGCGCGCGCAGCTCGGGCTGTCGCGCTTTGCGTGCGTCGAGGCGGCGGACTATGCCGTGCTGGCCCGTTACGCCGGCGAAGCCGACCAGGCCGGGTTTGCATTGACCGGCATCCCGGCTCAAAGTGGCGAGGCGCACCGCCAATGACTGCCGCGCACCCCGCACTCGCGCGGCCTGAGCACGTCCGGGAGCCCGTTTCCTGGGTCTCTGCGTTTGTGAGTTTGTGAGTTTGTGAGTTTCCGAGTTTGTGAGTTTGTGACTGTCCGACAGATGGGGAGTATGTTCGATGAAGCGATTCCTGATGACCCTGCTAATGGCCGGCTTGCCGATGCTGGGCTGGGCACAAGCCTATCCGACCAAGCCCGTGCGGCTGATCGTACCGTTTCCGGCCGGCGGCCCCGCCGACGTGCTGGGGCGGGTCGTTGGCGAAGGCCTGTCCAAGGCCTGGGGCCAGAGCGTGCTGGTGGAAAACAAGGCGGGCGCGGCAGGAACCATTGGCGTTGACCAGGCGGCCAAGGCAGCGCCGGACGGCTACACGCTGGCGCTGGTGCCGGTGGGAAATATTGCCGTCAATCCATCGCTGTTCCGCAGCCTGCCTTACAAACCGACGGACCTGGTGCCGGTCACGATGCTGGCCACCGCGGAGAACGTACTGGTGGTCGGCGCCAATGTACACGCCACTTCGCTCGCCGAGTTGCTCAAGCTGGCGGCACAGAAGCCCGGCGAGTTGACGTTTGCCTCGCCCGGGGCCGGCAGCCAGGCACACCTGGCCGGGGAACTGCTGCAACTGGACGCCAAGGTCAAGCTCAACCACATCCCCTACAAGGGCGTGAGCCCGGCGATGACCGACCTGGTCGGCGGCCAGGTGACGATGATGTTCGCGCAGGTCTCGTCGGCGCTGCCCTACATCAAGGCGGGCAAGCTCCATGCGCTCGGGGTGGCCAGCCGGAAGCGCTCGCCGCTCATGCCCGACGTCCCCACCATCGCGGAGCAGGGTTTCCCGAAGTTCGAGGCCGTATCCTGGTACGCCTTGATGGTTCCGGCGGGCACGCCCAAGGAAGTGATTGACCGTATCCACCACCAGACGATCGAGGTGTTGGCCAATCCGGCGTTGAAGGAGAAACTGGTGACGCTGGGCATGGAAACCGCTGGCGGCACGCCGCAGGCGCTGGCTGCCACGATCCAGCAGGATAGCGCCCGCTGGGCCGGCGTGATCCGGCAACGGCAGATCACCGTGGACTGAGTTCGTGCACGACGGGAAGGCTACGCGGTCGCCTTCGGCCGCAGCCGAGGCCTTCCCAGCGCTTCCCGCGCATCGTCGGTTTGTTCATGTTCAAAGGCATCGTCAAGGGCGTTCAGCTCTTGTGCCGTTAGCCCAACCTCTGCGGTAAGCGCCACCTGCTTCCACTGCAGAACGGCGTCCAGCACTTCGGCCAGAATTGCGAGGGCCTGCGAGCGAGACAGCGCAAAGTAGTCGCATGCATCGAGCAGCATCTCTACCGTTTCGATGGGCCCTGCATCTTCCGTGAGCCAGGTCTTGGACTCACGCAACTTGTCTGGCATGGGATTCAAATCAAAGGCGGGTGCCAGTCGCCATAGCCCGTTGCCGTCATACAGAAAACCAAGGTTCTGCAGGTGGTCGTCGGTGTTGGTGATGAGCAGATTGAACACAAGCCGCCGCCACAGTTGCTGGGCATCCTCATCCGGTCGGGCACAGCGCGTCACGGGTGGACTTCTGCTGGCTATCCCTAAATAGCGAGACCTCACACCCGGCGGCTACGTTCTTGAATTGGATGGACATTCCGTGCATGCCTGCGACGGCAAACGCAAGGCTAAGGCCCAATCCGCTCCCCGGTGTATGGCGGCTGGCCTCACCCCTATAGAAGCGTCGTAGTACGGCTTCCCGTTCACCGGGTGCAATCCCTGGCCCGTCGTCTGATACGGTGATGCCAAAGCGGGTTGATTCACGAAATAAGGCGAGGCGAACATGACCGCCCTGTGGGGCGAACTTGATCGCATTCTCGACCAGATTCGCGAGTGCTTCAAAAAGCAGGTTAGCGTCGCCCTGCATCTCAAGAGGCTGGGATACATTGCGTCGAAGTTCAAACGCAATCTGCTTGTCTTCAGCAGTCGGCTCATAGAACTCGAATACATCATCGGCAACAGTCGCGAGATCGACTGTCGTAAATCCTCGTGCGCTTGCGCAGGAAGATCGAGGAAGACCCGTCGCGTCCCCGATATATCAAGACCGAACGCGGCGTCGGGTACGCGTTCTCGATTCCTGTCGAGCGACTTAACCTCTGAGCATGGCGGCAGAGAAGGGCGGGCTTTGTGCCACGATCCCTCAGGATCTCATGGTCTTTTCGGAAATGCATCAAGCCGCGCTCGGACCTGTTCGAGCATATGGCTGAGTACGCCAGTAGCATAACCACCCCTGGCTGCGCACTTGGTTCCTGAGTTCCAATCTCACCGCGGAATATTGTGGTACTGGTGGTGGAGGCTAAAACCAAGATTCCAAGCCCTCACATGGATGAGGCTAAGTGGGACCTCTTGCTGATTGTGACTGGGCCGGTCGACGCCGAACTTCTTTGTCTACCGCTGCAAAGCTGCACGCGCCAAGGGTGACTTCGCTCAAGGCAGGCTCCTCAGGGAAATGACACCTCCAGCCAGTGACACGCGCTCCGGCTCCATTCTGATCGGTAGTGTTGGCCGGAGCGATAGGCGTTGCATTGGCCTGAATCAAGTATCGAGTAAGGAGAGTTCTACTTGCTTGAGGCGATGCACAATGCCCCGGACAAACTCAAGTGTGACATTGGACAGCACGCGCTGGGATGGCGTAATGATGCCGACCGTCAGTGCATTGATATTGGGTTCGTCGAAGGGGCGCCAGACCACTTCGCCGCGCGCGATCTCATGGATGAAGGCCAGTTTCGAGAAGAAAGAGATGCCCCGCCCGGAGGCGACCAGGCGCTTGAGCAGGGTGGTCGAATTGCAGGTGACGCTGGGCGTCATCGGATCCCAGAATTCGGCGAACTTGGGAGACACTACGCCTTGGATGGGCGAGCGCCCGTCCAGGCGCAGGAAGGCATGATTGCGGCAGTCGGCAAAGCTGAGCCAGTCTTTCTTCGCCAGCGGATGCGACGAGGCCATGACCACGCCAGGCGGCAGCGCGACCTGAGCCACGACGTCCAATCCGCCGGGCAGCTTGGAAATGAAAGTTACCCCGACATCATGTTCCCCGCCAAGGATTTTCGGTGCGACGTCCCAGGGTGTGGCGGCCGCGATAGTGTACGTCACCGCCGGATAGAGCTCGGAAAAATCCTCGACCGCCGTAGGAAGGAGGTCGACGAACAAGGAATCCATTGCCGCGACTGACACGTGACCCTTGCGCTCGTCCTTGAGTTCGTCCAACTCGCTGCGCATCACGTGGAAATCGTTGAGCGTTGCTCGGATATGCTGGAGCATCCGCTCACCCGAAGTATTCAGCCTGATCCCGTTGGGCAGGCGGTCGAACAGCTCGGTGCCGATCTCGGCCTCGAGCTTCAGGATCTGCCGGTTGACGGCGCTGGACGCGACATAGAGGTTCTGCGCCGCCTTGCGGATCGATCCGCAGCGGGCGACTTCGACGAAATACTTCAGAATGCTGGCGTGCATGATTTTCTCAATCGATTCATGATGTCGGTCGTCCCCTCCGTTCGGGCTAAGAGCTTATTCCGTGCCACCGGCCCCTGGACTCGGTAGCTCTGCCAGTCGCGTAAACGACGCGAGCAACTGATTCCCGAGCTAGCAACTGATCGAGAGTCCGGTGCCAACGGCCGCGGAGACGCCTGCGCGTGCATCCGGGCGTGGATTGAGTAGCGTGGCTTGCATGGATTTACACCACCAGTCGTGATGTCTTCGTGGCCTGCAGGATGTCCAGCGTCATGACATCCTCCACCTTGGGGGCGCGCGCGCGGAACTGCCCGAGTTGCGCGTACATGGAAATCTGGTCCTGCCATACGGCGGGGTCCATGCTGCCCCACCCTTGCGTGCTGCTCGCATTGTTGAGGGCGTAGCCCATCAGGACGTCGATCGATGCGCGCTCATCCGCATGGTTCAGGCTCGGGAATTCCTTGAGCAGCAAGTCAATGGCCTGGTCTCGGTTCTTGTTGGCATAGAGCCAGCCGCGCGCGGTCGCTCGCAGAAAGCGCTGCAACACCTCCGGATGCTGGCGCAGCGTGTCGGTATGCGCGTAGTAGGGCAGCGCGTAGAGGTGGACACCGGAGTCCCAGAGGCCCAGGTCGACACGGTCGGCACCCAGGGCCTTCAGTGCCGACACGTTGGTCTGCCAGCCCGCGACGGCATCGACCCGACCGCTGAGCAGCGGCATCATGTCGGCGCCGATCGGCACAACGTTGACCTGGTTATCCGCGATCTTGTGTTTGGCCAGCAGCGCCTTGAGCAACACAAGTCCGGTGGGCTGGATGCCGATCCGCTTTCCGATCATGTCCTGCGGCGTGCGAATCGGGGTTTTCTTGAGGGAGAAGAACGCATAAGGGTGCTGCTGCAGGCCCACGGCGAAACATTTGACCGGTAGCCCTTCCGATACCGCCAGCATGACGGATGGGCTGGAAGAGATCTGCCCGGCCTCGCCGCGCCCCGAGGCCACGATGGCCACCCCGTCAGTGTTGGGGCCGCCGGGCCGGATGTTGAAATCAATGCCTTCCTGTTCGTAGTAGCCCAGCCGCTTCGCCACGACTTCGCCCACCTGATTGCCGCCTGGTATCCAACCCAGTTGCACGTTGATCGCTACGCGATCGGCTGCAAAGGCCTTCACCGACAACAGCACGCCAGTAGCAGACAGGCCTGCTGCCACGAGGGAGGTCTGCAGCATGCGCCTGCGGTTCACATTTTCCAATGATGACATCTCGATTTCCATGGTTTCCTGCCTCGCTTTCCCAACTTGGCCGCGATCGGTCAAGTCTCCTAATTACTTCATTTTGCTGACGAGGGGGTGCTCGAACAAGAACCATTTTTAGAGCATACGTGTTGCCGAAATTAGATGAATCAAGCTTGGTGCGATGCGCCCGTTATCGGTGCGAGCATTGCGCTATTGCGGTGCAAATATCGGGACACACTTCAACGAATCGAGCGAATATTGCGCTCGCCGGAAGAAAAAATCGGTGCTTCCCACGATGGTTTTTTTGCATCGACAATCATCTCCAATCTCGCTGATAAATAGATCATGAGAAAGCACATGCCAGGTCGCCGTTCCGCCGTCAGATTGATTGGCATACTTCACGCTGAAGTGTGCTCAAGTGTCTTCGAGTCACAGGCCTGTTCAGCAGATTGTTTGCCTCGCGGCGGGCGATTCCTTCCAGCCTTCCCGCTGCTGCGGACGTGACCAAGATCTGTTACTGGCGGCTCCTTCGCCCGCGTCTCTCCTAATTCAGCTCTTCTCGCTCCCGGATCCGCGCGCACCGCGGTGCGCGCGGAAGGACCGCTTTTTACTTTTTTCTAATGCCGAATGACAGGAAGATCACTATGAAGCGAAGTGCCATCGTCGCTACGACGGTATTGCTGGCGTGCCAGGTGGCCCACGCGGAAAGCGGTGTCAATCTGTATGGGCTGATCTCGACCGGCATTGGCCATATGAATCTGCGACACAGTTCGCTGCCTACGGCACCCATATCGGTGACAGCGACCATGTGTTCAATACCTTTCGCGTGAACAATACGCTCGCCTGCAAGAGCCCGTCCTACGGCGGCTTGCAGTTCGCCGGCATGTTCAGCCTCGGCGAGAAGCCCGGCGACTTCCACTCGAACAATGCCTACAGCCTTGGCATCTCATACAAGCGCAACGATCTGTCGCTGGGCGTGGCATATGAGGAACTGAATACGCCGAACAGCCCGACCAAGCAGTCGGGCGCCGTGGTCGGCGACTATGGCTTCACACGACCCAGCGCCGACTAGCCGGTGCCGCTGACAGTGTGAATGCCCCCCGCAATATAGTCATGGTCCAGTATGGGCGCTTCCACCGTAGTGTTGTGAGTTAGAAATTCGCTTCCTTATTTGTACTGTGTAGCAAGCCGTGTTGCAGGCTCTCTGCGTTAGGCAACATTCGTGCCAGTTTGACCATTTGGTCAAAACGATGTGAGTGAGCCGTCTCGCGTTCATGACACTCGCTGCGGTGGCGTTGGCGCGCGCCCGATCGGTGTATTTTCAAGAGCCGAAACCGGGATAGCGCCACGGCGGGCAAAACTGCAGTGTCGTATTGGTGCACCGCCTGATGCGAAAGCTGTGGCATGCTTGCATCGTTGCCGCCCCGCGCACCGTGCGCGAGTGGCGAGCTTCTGTACGACGATCGCAACGCCAGGACATCGCTTTTCATGCCACGAGATATCAAGAAGGAGAGAACCGCCCCCGCGCGCAAGACGGCGCCCAACGCCACGACGAAGGGGGGGGCGCGCGCCGCCTCCAAGACCGCCTCCAAGACCGCGCCGGTCGGGGTGCGTGGAGCTCCTGCAGGCAGCCGGCGCTGGCGGCAGATCGAGGACAAGCGCGGTGTCATCCTGAACGCGGCGCTGGGACTCTTCTCGCGTTTCGGGCTGCATGGCACGTCGTTGGACCAGGTTGCCGCGCACGCCGACGTATCGAAGGGCAACCTGCTTTATTACTTCGCCAGTAAGGAGGAACTCTATATCTCGGTGCTGCGCCACCTGCTGACCCTATGGATCGCACCGCTGCGCGATTTTAACGCCGACCAGGATCCGCACGAGGCCATCGCCGAGTACATCCGGCGCAAGCTCATGATCTCGCGCGACCAGCCGCAGGCTTCGCGCCTGTTCTGCCTCGAGATGATCCAGGGCGCACCGTTGATGCGCGACGAATTGGCACGCGAGTTGAGCGACCTGATGGAGCGCAAGGCCGAAGTGATCCGAGCCTGGATCGCTGCTGGCAGGCTGGCCCCGGTGGAGCCGCACCACCTGGTGTTTGCGCTGTGGGCCACTACCCAGCACTACGCCGACTTCGCGGTGCAGGTCCAGACCCTCACCGGCCGGACGCTGGAGGATCCAGAGTTCTTCGAGCAGACGGTGGAGAACGTACAGCGCATCATCCTGAACGGTGTTGCGGTACGTGCCCATGCAGTGCCGCTCTGATGCTGGCGGCGCTCAATTCGCCGGTGCGCGCACGTCGTGGTACTGACGCCCGAAGTACACGAGCCCGTGTGCTTCCGTATGCTTCGTGAGCGCAAGCACCTCGCAGAAGAGGACATCGTGTGTGCCGACGCTGATGCTTCGCGCCACGCGGCAATCGAAGGATACCGCCGCGCCGTCGAGCACCGGTGCCCCGGTCAGATTGCGGCTCCAGCGCGCCGCCGCGAAGCGCTCGTCCATCGGTGTCTTGCCGCCGAACAGGCCGGAAAGCGCCTGCTGCCCCGCGCCGAGCGCATTCACGCACAGCACCCCGTTTGACAAGACGGCAGCGTAGACGGAAGCGGTGCGGTTAAGGCAGACCAGCAGCGTGGGTGGTTCGTCGGTGACGCTGCATACCGCTGAGGCGGTGAATCCGGCGCATCCTGCGGGGCCGTCGGTAGTGATGATGTTGACGGCCGCGCCCAGGCGTGCCATCGCATCACGGTAGTCACTCTTGGGCAGGGCGGGGAACGGTGCCAGGGGGGCGGTGAGTTTGCTTTCGGGGGCGATGGTATTCAGCATGGTCATGCTCCGTTAATCAGGGGCGCGTCAGACTAGCGCGCATGCGTCAAGAAAGTCGAGCCGCGGCAGGCGATCGAAGACTTTAGAGGCATCTCCATGCCCGAAATTGATCAGGAAATTGGCGGTCCAGGTGGTGCCGGCGAAGAACTCGGCGTCGACTTTCGCGTGGTCAAAGCCGGACATCGGCCCGGCGTCCAGCCCGATGGCACGAGCCGCGAGGATCAGGTACGCCGCTTGCAGCGTGCCATTCCGGAAGGCTGTTTCGTGTGCCGCAGCCGGGCTGCCAGTGAACCAGCTCTTCGCATCGGCATGCGGGAACAGCACGGGCAGCCTGTCGTAGAACGCCGTGTCCCATGCGGCAATCACCGTGACTGGCGCGCTCAACGTTTTTTCCAGGTTGCCCTTGGACAAGGCTGGCGCCAGGCGCCGCTTGCCTTCCGTCGTGCGCACGAAGACAAAGCGTCCCGGTGAGCAATTGGCTGAAGTGGGGCCCATGCGTGCCAGCGCATAGAGTTGCTCGAGCAGGGCATCGGACACGGGCTCGCCGCTCCAGCCATTGTGGCTGCGGGCATCGGTAAACAGCCTGGCCAGCGCAATATCATCCAGGGGTGCGGTCATGCGGCAATCTCTCGGTGATTCGACACGCTGGCCAGGAAGGCCAGCAAGCTGCGGTTGAATGCGTCCGCGTCGGTAACGCTGTGCGCATGGCCGCCGTGCGGCACACATTCCAGCCTGGCGTATGGCAAGCCTTCGGCCAAGATTTGGGAGCAGGTCCAGGGCACCAGGACGTCATCGGTGGCGGCGGCCACCAGTGCAGGTACCTTGATCCCGGCCAGGCGAGCTTCGACGTCGAAGGCACGCAGGGCGCCGATGCGTGCGCGCATCGTGACATCGCCGGGGAAATGGGAGAAGGCATGCTCCACTTCCGCCTGTACGCGCGCGGCATTTGTGGCGCACCAGGCGGCGGGGTACAGGAAAATGGGCTGCGCTTCCACGTAGGCGCGCGGCCCATACGCGTCGAGCAGCGCCAGTCGTGCGTCGAAGCAGCGAGCCGAATGCGGATTTGGTTTCGACCAGGCGTTGACCAGCACAAGGCTGGACACGCGCGCCGACGCGTCCAGCGCCAGTTGCAGGCCCACCAGCCCGCCCAGTGCGTGGCCCACGATATGGCAGCGCTCTGTACTGGTAGCATCCAGGATATCGGCCACATCCTGCGCCATATGGGCAATCGTGTAAGGCGCTGGAAGCGCACCGGGGCTGCGGCCGGTACCGCGCTGGTCGTAAGCGATCACGCGGTAGCCCGCCTGCACGAGTGCTGGGATTTGTGGCTGCCAGAAGGCGGCGGAGCCGCCCAGCCCGGAACTGAGGAGCACCGTGTCGGCCGCATCTACAGGGCCGTGCAGATCGTAAGTCGGGGTCATTGCCTCAGGCTCCCACGTGTGCGATCGAGGCGATCTCCACCAGCGCATCGGGCTTCACCAGTCCGCACTGAATGCAGTAGCGGGCGGGCTTGGTGCCTGGGAAGAATTCGGCGTAGACGGCATTGATGCTGGCGTAGTCAGCCCAGTCCTTGAGCATGATCATGTTGAACGTGACGTCGTCCATCGTGCCGCCGGCCGCGTGGACCACGCCCTGGATGGTGGTGAGCACGTGGCGCGCCTGCGCTGCGGCGTCGCCGACATGGACCACATTGTTGTCCTTGTCGAAGGGAAGCGTACCCGAGACATAGAGCACGCCGTCGGCGAGCGTACCGGGAACGAAGGGAGCGATGGGGGTGCCGGTGCCCGGCGGGATGATGGCTTGCTTTGGCATGATGTGCTCCTTGGGAAAATCAGGCGATGGCCGCTTCGGGCGGCGCGGGTTGCATGTGGGACGCGGTGCTTTCCGGTGCCACGGTTCGGCAGAAGTCTTCCACGCTGGAGACCCATCCGAAGAATGTCTCGATGTTGTATAGGGCCGCTTTCTGGATGTAGTCGGGACCGGCCTGGTGGGTGGCGTCCTCCAGCACGACACCAAAGTACTCAAGGTGGAAGCCGTCGCGCAGCGTGGATTCCACGCACACATTGGTCGCGATGCCAGTGAAGACCAGGTTGCGGATGCCGCGTGAGCGCAGCGTGCTGTCGAGCATGCAGTTGAAGAAGCCGCTATAGCGCGTCTTGGGCACCACAATGTCGCTGGCTTGCGGCACCAGTGCATCGATCAGCGCATAGTCCCAGCCGCCCTTGGCGAGAAACTTGCCATGCAGTTCGGGCTTGCTGCGCATCGTCTTGAGCGCGTTGGACTTGTGCCAGTTCGGCGAACCCGGTCCACCCGCTTCCACATAGTCCGCGTCCCAGCCGTTCTGCAGAAATACAACCAGGATGCCCGCGGCGCGCGCCGCGGCGATGGCACGCGCGATATTGGCCGTGGCGGCATGGGCGCCGGAAATATCGAAACCGGCCAGGTCCAGGTAGCCCTGGGCCGACGCATAGGCGTTCTGCATGTCGACGACAATCAGCGCCGTGTTGGCCGCATGCAGGGCCACGGGCTCGGGGCGCGCCGGCATCACGAGTGGCATCGGCGCACCGGGCGCGACGGGCACGCCTGCAGGCGTGCAGGAGGTAAGCGTGGTGTTCTTGGCCTGTGACATGGCAATCCTCCTTGTGTTCAGGCGGCCTGGCACTGTTGGGGAACCGCCGACGGCACCGGACTGTCCACGTGGGCGCGGCTCTTCATGAGGGGCTGGATGCGCTCGCCGAAGTTGCGTACGCCTTCCACGAAGTGGTCGAAGGTCAGCAGCACGCCCTCGGTGCCCGGCACCTCCGCGATTTCGTCGAGCATGCGCGCGACGTTCTCGTAGGAGCCCACCAGCGTGCCCATATTGATGTTGACTGCAGACGTAGGGTCGGCCATCTGCCGCACATTGGTGTCGCCACCGGATTTGGTGTCGACCGCGCCTTGCTGTCCAAGCCACGCGATTGCCTCCTGATCGGCACCGGCTTTGTAGTGCTCCCACTTGGCCCGTGCGGCTTCGTCGGTCTCGTCCGCGATCACCATCATCAGTACGAAGGAGGTGACCTGCCGTGCCGTCTTGCCGGTGGCCTCGATCAGCTTCTCCGCGGCCGGCGCAAAGGCCTTCGGCGTGTTGACGCCTTTGCCAAAGCAGAAGTTGTAATCGGCGTACCTCGCCGAGAAATCCATGCCGGCATCGCTCTGGCCGGCGCAGATCACCTTCATGCCAACCTGGGGCATGGGGCTCACGCGGCAGTCTTCCATGGTGAAGTGCTCGCCTTTGAAGTCTGACTTGCCCGTGGACCATAGGTCGCGCAGCACCTGTACATACTCAGAGAGGTACTGGTAGCGTGTCCCGAAGAACTGGTCGCCGGGCCACATCCCCATCTGCGAATACTCGGGCCGCTGCCATCCAGTCACCAGGTTGACGCCAAAGCGCCCGCCGGAAATCGAATCGATGGTGGTGGCCATGCGGGCCACGATGGCCGGGGGTATGGTGAGCGTCGCGGCTGTGGCGAAGAGCTTGATCCGCTTGGTCACCGCGGCCAGGCCCGCCATCAGGGTGAAGGACTCGAGGTTGTGGTCCCAGAATTCGGTTTTGCCACCGAAGCCGCGCAACTTGATCATCGAGAGCGCAAAGTCGAATCCATAGTGCTCGGCCGTCTGCGTGATCTCCTTGTTGAGTTCGAAAGTGGGCTTGTACTGTGGAGCGTTCTCCGAGATGAGCCAGCCGTTGTTGCCAATAGGAATGAAGACGCCGACTTTCATGTTTTCCTCGCGTAGGTTAGGACCCCTGGGGCCGCGTCATGCGGCTGCACTCATGGTCTGGAAATCGATGGAAGCATTTGCCGTGCCATCTTTTAATGTTCATATTATTCAATAACTTAGCTACTTCAATAGGGTGATGTTTTACCAAATGGTCCAATATGGATCATTTGGTCAGTACTTGGCTCACGCTGGTGGTGCCTGTATGCGCCGAGACGGTGCGGAAAGGCGGCGCTAGGCGGCCTCTGACCCGCGCGGGCGGGGCGCCGCCGAAACCAAAATAATCTTTTGGTTAATCGGTCTGGGGATCGCTTCTTTTTGGCTTCCGTCTTCGTCAAACTCCGTGCATGACGCATTCCTGGCTAGGGGTGCGCTGACAATAACAAACCGGAGACGACATGGATTGCCCCATCACCAATGCAACTCGTCGCGCCCTGCTGGGGGCAGGACTGCTGGCCCTCACCGCCCTGACCGCTTTCACCATTGCCCCGGCCGCGTTCGCGGCCTATCCGGACAAGCCGATCCGGCTGGTCGTGCCTTATCCGCCGGGGGGCGCCACGGACGTGATCGGTCGCATCGTTGCCACTCGCCTGGGCGAAGTGCTGGGCCAGCAAGTGGTCGTTGACAACCGGGGAGGCGCGGGCGGAAATATTGGCGCGGAAGTGGTCGCCCGGAGCGCACCAGACGGCTATACGTTGCTGATGGGCGCACTGACGTCCCATGCAACCATGGCCACCCTGGAAAAGGGGCACTTGCGTTACGACATCATCAAGGACTTCGCCCCGGTGATGGTCGTCGGCTCGGTGCCACTGGTGGTGGTGGTCAATCCCAAGTTGCCGGTCAATACGCTGCAGGAACTGGTCAAGTACGGCAAGGCCAATCCCGGCAAGCTTAACTACGCCTCGTCTGGTGCCGGCGCCCCGCAACGCATGGCGGCTGAGATCTTCAAGAAGGTAACAGCTATCGACATGACCCATGTGCCGTACAAAGGAAGCGGCCCCGCCATGACAGACTTGGTGGCCGGGCAGGTCAACATGATGGTGGAGACGGTGCCAGCCGCGCAGCCGTTCATCAAGGCCGGCCAGTTGCGCGCGCTTGCGGTGGCGGCACCCAAGCGCATCTCGATGCTGCCGGACGTACCCGCTGCCGCCGAGAGCGGCATGCCGTCACTGGACGTCAATTCCACCTTCGGCGTGCTGGCGCCGGCGGGCACGCCCGCGCCTGTGGTCGAGCGCCTGAATGCGGCGCTGACAAAGATCCTGGCAATGCCCGACGTCAAGGCACAGTTCCTGAAACAGGGGGTCTATGCCTTGCCGCCTACGACCCCAGAAAAAGCGGCCGAGCGCTTGCGCACCGAGGTCACACGCTGGGAAGAGGTAATCACCGACGCCCATATCAATTCCGATAGCTGAACCGACTTCTCCCCACGATCATGACCACGACTAAACCTAAAGGACCTGACGCTTCTTCCAAGGAAACAGGCCTTCGCAAAGGACTGACCAACTATGGCGACCTTGGGTTCTCGCTGTTCCTGCGCAAGGCGTTCATCAAGGGATCAGGCTATACCGATTCGGCACTCGACCGCCCGGTGATTGGCATCGCCGATACCGGTAGCGCATTCAACCCGTGCCACGGCAACATGCCGCAGCTGATCGATGCGGTGAAGCGCGGCATCATGCTCGCCGGCGGGCTGCCGATGGCATTCCCGACCATCTCCATTCACGAGAGCTTTGCCGCGCCGACCAGCATGTATCTGCGCAACTTGATGTCGATGGATACGGAGGAAATGATCCGCGCCCAGCCGATGGATGCCGTGGTGCTGATCGGCGGCTGCGACAAGACCGTACCAGCGCAGCTGATGGGCGCGGCCTCTGCCGGCGTGCCCGCGATCCAACTGGTCACTGGCGCTATGCTGACGGGTTCGCACCGCAGCGAGCGGGTGGGTGCCTGCACCGACTGCCGCCGCTACTGGGGCAAGTTCCGCGCGGGGGAGATCGACGCCGAGGAGGCCTCGCAGGTCAACAGCCAGCTGGTGGCCAGCGTCGGCACCTGCTCGGTGATGGGCACCGCAAGCACCATGGCCTGCCTGGCCGAAGCGATGGGCATGAGCCTTCCAGGCAGCGCCACGCCGCCGGCGGTGACTGCCGACCGTATCCGCATCGCCGAGGAGACCGGCGCGCGCGCCGTGGCGATGGCGCGCGAGCGTCTGACCATCGACAGTATTTTGACGCCGGCCGCGTTCGAGAATGCCATGCGCGTGCTGCTGGCCATCGGTGGCTCGACCAACGGCATCGTGCACCTGGCGGCCATCGCGGGCCGCATGGGCCTGGATATTGATATGCTGGCGCTTGACCGCATGGGCCGCGAAACCCCGGTACTGCTCGACCTGAAGCCGAACGGTCAGCATTATATGGAGGACTTCCACAAAGCCGGGGGGATGGCCACCTTGCTGCGCGAACTGCGCCCGCTGCTGCGCCTGGATGCGCTGACCGTCACCGGTCGCACGCTAGGCGAGGAGTTGGACAATGCCGGCCCGGGCTTCGCACAAGATGTGGTGCGCAGCTTCGACAACCCGATCTACCCGCAAGGTGGCATCGCCGTGCTCGCCGGCAACCTGGCGCCTGGCGGCGCCATCATCAAGCAGTCCGCGGCGAACGCGGAGCTGATGGAGCACGAGGGCCGCGTGGTGGTTTTCGAGAGCGCGCAGGACCTGATCGAGCGCATCGACCTGGACGACCTGGACGTTGACGCCAACGATATCCTGGTGCTGAAGAACATCGGACCCAAGGGCGCGCCAGGCATGCCCGAGGCCGGCTATATCCCGATTCCGCGCARGCTGGCGCGGGCCGGCGTCAAGGACATGGTGCGGATCTCCGATGGACGCATGAGCGGCACCGCGTTCGGTACGGTGGTGTTGCATGTGACCCCCGAAGCTGCCGTGGGCGGTCCGCTGGCGCTGGTGCAGACTGGCGACCGCATCCGCCTGAGCGTGAGCCGCCGCGAACTGGCCCTGCTGGTGTCGGACGAGGAACTGGAACGCCGTCGCGCGGCCTGCCCCGTGGTCGAGCCGAGTGCGCCGCGTGGCTATCTGAAGTTGTTCCTGCAGACCGTGACACAGGCCGATCAGGGCGTCGACTTCGACTTCCTGCGCGCGCCCGAAACGCGCGGCAAGGCGCCTGAGTGAGGAGGGGCGGGAATGACAGGCGATCCACGTGAGCCGGTGCTGCGCATCGGTTCCTTCGACGCTGCGCAGCAAGACGTCATCGACGCCAGCTTTCGCTGCGTCTCCGAGGCCGAAATCGCGGCTGACGGCGCCTTGCGCGGCGCGGTGCGCGCCATCGTCACGCGCAGCAATTACCAGGTGCCCGCGGAGGTGATCGACCGCCTGCCTGCGCTGCAGGTGATTGCGACCTCGGGCGTGGGCTACGACGGCATCCCCGTCGCCCACGCAGTCAGGCGCGGCATCGTGGTCACCAACACGCCCAGGGTGCTGGACGCGGCCGTCTGCGAACTGGGCATCGGCCTGTTGCTGGCGCTGGTGCGCGAGATTCCCGCTGCCGACCGCCATGTGCGCGGCGGCGGTTGGCGTGAGAACGCCTTCCCGCTCACCACCAGCCTGGCCGGCAAGCGTGTCGGCATTGTCGGGCTCGGCCGCATCGGCATGGGTATTGCGCAGCGGCTGACTCCCTTCGGCGTGGAAATGGCCTACACCGGCACGCAGCGCCCAATCCTGCCATATCGCTATTACGAGACCCCCCTCGCACTCGCCGCGTCGGTAGACATCCTGGTCCTCACCTGCCGCGCGACAGAACAGAACCGCCATCTGGTCGACGCCGCGATACTGGCTGCGTTGGGGCCGAACGGCTACGTGCTCAATATGGCGCGCGGCAGCGTGGTCGACGAGGCGGCACTATGCGAGGCCCTGAAAGCAGGCACCATCCGGGGGGCGGCTCTCGACGTGTTCGAGTCCGAGCCGCTGACCGATTCGCAGCTGACCGCGCTGCCGAACGTGTTGCTGTCTCCGCACGCGGGTTCGGCCACGCGGGAGACGCGTGCGGTGATGCTGAGGCTGATGCTGGATAACGTGCGAGCCGTGCTGGGTGGCGGAGCGGCATTGACGCCGGTGGTCCATGGCGTGAGCGCCGGTCTGCTCTCCGCGCGGCAGGGCAACTCCCGAGCGGAACCCTGCGTGCGGCAAAGGTAAATTGTCAATTCAAGCGTTTCAAGTTTTTCAAGTGAGGTATTCATGCAATTAGGAATCGAGGGCAAGGTAGCTCTGGTGCTGGGCGGCGGCGGCGGCCTGGGCACCGCCATTGCGCTGGCACTGGCGGCGGAGGGTGCGAAGGTCGTGGTCGCAGACGTCAATGAGGAAGCGGCAAGCCGCACCGCAGCCACGATCGCCGCCAAGGGGGGCACAGCGCTTGCGCGCACCTGGGATCTGGCGGACCTGGCGTCGATCGAGACGCATGTCGCCGCCATCGAGGCGCAATTCGGCCAGGTCGATATCCTGGTCAACAATACCGGCGGCCCGCCCCCCACCACCGCGTTCGGCCAGGAAACGGCACTGTGGCGCAAGCACTTCGAAAGCATGGTGCTGTCGGTGATCGCGATTACCGACCGGGTGCTGCCCGGCATGCGGGCCAGGCAGTGGGGGCGTGTCGTCACCAGCACCTCGTCCGGCGTGGTCGCGCCGATTCCGAATCTGGGCATCTCCAATGCGCTGCGCCTGTCCCTGGTGGGCTGGTCCAAGACCCTGGCGCGTGAAGTCGGCCGTGACGGCGTGACGGCCAATATCGTGCTGCCGGGGCGCATCGCCACCGACCGCATCCGCTTCCTGGACGAAGCCAAGGCCGGGCGCGAGCAACGCCCGGTGGAGGCTGTCTCGGCCGAAAGTACCGCCGCCATCGCGGTGGGCCGCTACGGCCGCCCGGAGGAATATGCCGATGCGGTGGCCTTCCTGGCCAGCGACCGCGCCGGCTATATCACCGGCTCAACCATCCGTATCGACGGTGGCCTCATCCAGAGTATCTGAGGCCGGGCGCGGGACTGCCTGCGCGCGCCCAGCAAGACCGACCCGACCCAACACCTGCCATCGCCGGAGACCCAAAAATGCTGTTGACCGCCGACGCCAAAGGCGTTTTCCCCATTGCGCCCACGCCATTCCTGGACGACGGATCGATCGACGTAAGCTCGATCGATCGTCTGGTGGATTTCTATCTCGGCTGTGGCGCGACCGGTGTGACTGTGCTCGGCCAACTCGGCGAGGCGCATAAGCTCGAGCACGCCGAGTCGATCGACGTGGCGGCCCGCGTGATCCGGCGCGCAGGCGGGCTACCGGTGGTGGTCGGCGTCTCGGCGCCGGGTTTCGCCGGTATGCGCGCCCTGACGCGCGAGGTGATGGACCTGGGTGCGGCTGGCGTCATGATCGCGCCGCCCAACACGCTGCGCACCGACGACCAGATCGTCGGCTACTACCAGCAGGCAGTCGACGCGATCGGCGCCGACGTGCCGTTCGTGCTGCAGGACTATCCGTTGATATTCTCGGTGCAGATGACTGCAGGCGTGATCCGCCGCATCGTCGGCGAGTTGTCCTCGTGCGTCATGCTCAAGCACGAAGACTGGCCCGGCCTGGAAAAGATCTCGGCCCTGCGCGCCTTCGAGAAGGAGGGTTCAATGCGGCACATCTCCATCCTGTGCGGGAACAACGGGCTGTTCCTGGACTATGAAATGGAGCGCGGTGCCGACGGCGCCAATACCGGCTACTGCTTCCCGGACATGCTCTGCGACGTGGTGCGCTTGTCGGCCCAGGGCGAGCGCGAGGCCGCGCACGACCTCTTCGACGCCCACCTGCCGCTGCTGCGGTATGAGCAGCAGCCCGGCGTCGGCCTGGCCGCGCGCAAGTACGTGATGATGCGGCGCGGAATCCTCACCTCCGCGGCGCAGCGCAAGCCAGCGGCGGCCATGTCGGCGACGGCACGGCACGAGGTGGACCACCTGCTGCGGCGTCTGGCCAGGCATGACCCGCGCGCGGCACTGGCAGATTAAACCCCAAACCAAATGCAACAAGGAAACATCATGGCGACCACATCGCTTCCCCTCGACGAAAGTGTGATCAAGGCTCTGCGAGGCGTTACCACCGCAACCCTGACCACCGTGCTGCTCAAGCATGGCCTGCGCAACGTTTGGCTGCGCGGCACGCGGCCGCTGGCACCCGGTCAGCCGCGCCTGGTCGGCCGCGCTTTTACCCTGCGCTTCGTGCCCGCTCGCGAAGACCTGGCGACGCCGGCCTCGTGGGACTCGCCAATTTCCACGCGCGCGGCCATCGAGGACATGCCGGCCGGCTGCATCGCGGTGGTGGGTGCGCTGGGCGTGACCGATGCTGGCATCTTCGGCGATATCCTGTGTGCGCGCTTGCGCAAGCGCGGCGTGGCAGGACTGGTGACCGACGGTGTGGTGCGCGATGTGGCGGGAGTGCTGAGCACGGGATTGCCGGTGTGGTGCCAGGGCACAGCGGCACCAGCTTCGGTCGCCGGTCTCACCTTCGTCGGCTGGCAGGAACCTATCGACTGCGGCGGCGTTGCGGTATTCCCCAACGATGTCATCGTGGTGGACCAGGACGGCGCGGTGCTGATTCCCGCCGCCATGCTCGACGAAGTGATTGCCGCGTCAGTGGAACAGGAGCGCCTGGAAGGCTGGATCATGCGGGAGGTGGAACGCGGCATGCCGTTGCCCGGACTGTATCCGCCCAACGAGGAGAACAAGGCGCGGTACAAGGCTTGGACGGAGGGCCAGGGCGCTGACCGCTGCTAAATACTCCGGGCACCAACGCGCGCCCGCACCGTCACTGCAGCGGCCGCGCGGTTAGCGTGCCCCCGCCCGCCGCGAGGCCAGCCCGAACTCCAGGAACGCCTGCGACAGGGTGGCGTGCGCTCCGTGTGGCGACCACAAGAATCCCACCTTGCGCACCGGCGCCCGACCGGGCAGCGGGATCCGCGCCACCTTCAGGCCCTCGGGCCACGGCGGCGTCCAGTCCGGCACCAGCGAGACGCCGATGCCCTGGTGGACCATGGTGGCGATGGCGTTGAGCGCGTCGATTTCCAATCGCTCTTGCGGCACGATGTTGTGCTCCTGCAGGTAGCGGTCTGCCACCATGCCTCCCCACATGCTGCGGTCGTAGCGAATGAACGGCTCGCTGGCGAGCAGGTCATGGGCGCCGCGGCTGGCCATGGCCTGCGATGCCAGCACGATGAACGGCTCTTCCACCAGCACTTGCCAGGCAAATGCCTTGGGAATCGTGAACTGCGGTTCCACGATGATGCCAGCGTCCAGATCACCCGAGACGATGCGCCGGTACAGGTGCGAAGATGCGCCTGGCTCCACGAAAATCTTCAGCTGCGGATGTTCCGCGTAGAGCCTCTCCAGGATCTGCGGCAAGAGTCCGGTCAGCGAGGAAGTCGACACGCCCAGCCGCAGTTCCCCCACCAGGGTGTCGTCGTGCGCCACCGCGCTCAGGTCGCGCACGTCGCGCACTACCGCGCGCGCCTTGGGCAGGATGCGCAAGCCCCCCTGGGTTGGCAGCACCGTGCGGCCCGCACGCTTAACCAGCGCCGTATCCAGCGCGTCCTCCAGCGCCTGGACCCGCGCTGCAATTGCGGCTGCCGTGAGGCCCAGGCGACGCCCGGCTTCCGCGAAGGAACCGTACTCAACCACGGCGACGAAGCTCTGCAGGTAGCGGGTGTCCATAACAAAAAAAATTCTATTGATTGAACAAGGCGGTCAATGCTGTTTTTGCATTCTGCCAGTTTCTACAATTTGTCTCAAATCAAATGAAGATTCTCCAGGAGACGACTGATGGCTGATGTTGCCCGCCCGCGCGGCGTTTTCTCTCCCGTCCTCACGCCGTTCGGCGCCGAGCATGCGCCGGATGCTGAGCGCTTCGTGCGCCATTGCCGCTGGTTGACGGCGCAAGGCGTGGGGCTGGCGGTGTTCGGCACCAATTCCGAAGCCAACTCGCTGTCGGTCGACGAAAAGCGCCGCTTGCTGGACGTACTGCTGGACGCGGGTATTCCTGGCTCCCAACTGATGCCTGGCACCGGCGCCTGCGCGCTGCCGGATGTGCGCATCGTGCGGCCGCCGCTGACGGAGCTGCAGGCGGGCCAGCGCGAGGCACTGGCGCAGTCGCTGGACCCGCTTGGATTTGTGATGCCGGGCGCGCAACTACTGGCAGCCTGAACCGATAACAGGACCATCGGCCCATCCGTGGACAAAGAACTGCCATGGACCAGTGTTGAAAACAGGACATAACATCCGGGAGACACCTATGCCAGCCACGCCCTTCACCCACCAGTCCAACGATGCGCGCCGGCGCATCATGCTGTGCGCAGCGATTGCCGGTATCGCTGCGATTGGCTGCGCCTCGCCTTCAAGGGCGGCCGACGCCTATCCGAAGAAGACTATCCGCATCGTGGTGGGCTTTGCCCCTGGCGGCGGCGCCGACATCGTGGCCCGCCAGATCGGCAACCAGCTCGCCAGGCAAACGGGCCAGACAGTGATCGTCGATAACCGGCCCGGCGCTACCGGCACCATCGCGGCGACCAACGTGGCCCAGTCGGCTGCCGACGGCTATTCGATGATGCTGGCGTCGCAGTCGACCATGGTCATCGCGCCGAGCATGTACGCCAATCTGCCGTTCGATCCGCTGAAGGACTTCATGCCGGTGACACAGGTGGTATCGATGCCGCTGGTGATGGTAGTGAATCCGTCGGTGCAGGCCCGCACGGTGCAGGATGTGATCGCGCTCGCGCGTGCCGACAAGCTGAGGAGCTATGCCTCGTCGGGCGCAGGCGGCCCGCAGCACATTGCCGGTGCGCTGTTCGATTCGATGAGCGGCATCAAGCTGACGCACGTGCCTTACAAGGGTGAGGCGGCGGCGTTGACCGACGTGATGTCCGGCACTGTGTCCTTGATGTTTGCCAACGTGCCGGTGGCCGCGCCGTTCATCAAGAGCGGCAAGCTCAAGGCAATCGCGGTGTCCAGCCTGGCGCGTGCCCAGGCGCTGCCGCAGGTGCCAACGTTGTCGGAGGCGGGGTTGAAGAACTTCGAGGTGCTGACCTGGTACGGCTTGTTTGTGCCTGCCAAGACGCCCAGGGCCATCGCCAGCAAGATCAGCGACGAAGTCAGCGTAGCCCTGAAAGATCCAGGGTTGCGCGCCAAGTTCACCGAGCAGGGGCTCACTATCCTCGGCACCAGTCCCGAACAGTTCAGCACGTTCATGACCACCGAAGTCCCCAAGTGGGGCAGCGTGGTGAAGAGCGCCGGCATCCAGGCCGAGTGAGCGCCCAGGCTTTATCCGACTCCGCAATCCAGGAAACGTAGTATGGAAACCCAGCAAAAGAGCATCATCGGACCTTGTATCCGCCTGCATCCTGCGGACAACGTGTTGGTCGCCCGCATGAACGTGGCCATTGGCGCGCAAGTGCCGGGGGAAACCTGGGGCGTGCGTAGCCAGGTTCCCGCCGGCCACAAGATCGCCGCCCGCTTTATCAAGGCCGGCGAGCCGATCCTGAAGTACAACGTCTGCATCGGCTTTGCCGCGGCCGACATCCAGCCGGGCAGCTACGTCCATTCGCACAACGTCAGCTTTCAGGAATACGAACGGGACTACGCCTTCGGCCGCGACTACCGGCCCGTGGACCCGGTCGAAGCAGGCCGGCAGGCAAGCTTCGACGGCATCGTGCGGGCCGACGGCCGTGTGGGCACGCGAAACTATCTCGGCATCCTGTCAACGGTGAATTGCTCCGCCACCGTCGTACGCAAGATCGCGGAGTGGTTCACGCCGGAGCGGCTTGCAGACTTCCCCAACGTCGATGGCGTGGTGGCGTTCAGTCACTCGCTGGGCTGTGGCATGGAGATGACAGGAGAGCCCATGGATCTGCTGCGCCGGACCATGGCCGGCTATGCGCGCCACGCCAACCTGGGCGCCGCTCTCATCGTAGGGTTGGGTTGCGAACGCAACCAGCTAAAGGGCCTGCTCGACGCGCATTCTCTGGAGCCCGGCCCCCTGCTGCGCACCTTCGTCATGCAGGAAAGCGGCGGTACGCGCAAGACCATCGAGGCCGGCATTGCCGCGGTCAGGGAACTGCTGCCGCTGGTCAACAGCGTGGAGCGCCGTGCGGTGCCGGCCAGCCACCTGACCGTGGGCTTGCAGTGCGGCGGCTCGGACGGGTTTTCGTCCATCACCGCTAATCCGGCCCTGGGCGCGGCTGTGGATCTGCTGGTGCGCCACGGCGGCACCGCCATCCTGTCGGAGACGCCGGAAATCTACGGGGTGGAGCACACGTTGACCCGTCGTGCCGCCAGCCGCGCAGTCGGCGAGAAGCTGCTGGAACGCGTACTCTGGTGGAAAGAGGATTATTCCGTCGGACGTGACGTGCAGATCAACGGCGCGGTCAGCCCGGGCAACCAGATGGGTGGCCTGGCCAATATTTTCGAAAAATCACTGGGCTCGTCAATGAAGGGCGGTACGGGTCCGCTGATGGAGGTGTACCGTTACGCCGAGGCGGTCACGCAGCACGGGCTTGTATTCATGGACACGCCGGGCTACGACCCGGTATCGGCCACTGGCCAGATCGCCGGCGGCGCCAACCTGATCGCCTTCACCACCGGACGGGGCTCGATGTTCGGTGCCAAGCCCGTCCCCAGCCTCAAGCTGGCCACCAATTCGCCGATGTATCGGCGGCTGGAGGAAGACATGGACCTGAACTGCGGCACGATTCTCGACGGCGAGAAATCCATTGAGCAGGTCGGCGAAGAGATCTTCCAGCTGATGCTGCTTACCGCTTCGGGCAAGGCGTCGAAGAGCGAACTGCTAGGGCTCGGGGACAACGAATTCGTGCCCTGGCATATCGGCATCATGAGCTGACTACCGGCATACGGGAACAGTAAGAAGGAAGGTACGTCATGTGGCAAGCAAGTGCACGATACCCCGATCCTCGCATCCAGGTGCTGGATCCGGAGTTCGAGAAATACCGGATCGCCTACGCCGCGGTGGAGCAGATCGCAACTGGATTTCGCTGGGCGGAAGGGCCGGTCTGGTTCGGCGATGGCCGCTTTTTATTGTGGAGCGACATTCCGAATGACCGAATGATGAAGTGGGAGGAGGAGACTGGCGCGGTCAGCGTGTACCGGCAACCATCGGGCTACGCGAACGGCAACACGCGCGACCGGCAAGGACGATTGATCACGTGCGAACACGGCGGGCGCCGCGTGGTGCGCACTGAATACGACGGTAGCCTCACGGTGTTGATCGACCGCTTTGAGGGAAAGCGCCTCAATTCGCCCAACGATGTTGTCGTCAAATCAGATGGTTCCATCTGGTTCACTGATCCGCCGATGGGAATACAAGGCAATTACGAAGGTCGCGCCGCGACCCCGGAACTGCCTCATTCGGTCTACCGGCTCGATGCCGAGTCGGGTTCGCCGACCGTCATGGCAACGGAGCTGAAGGGGCCCAACGGCCTGTGCTTCTCCGCGGATGAGCGCATCTTGTATGTAATCGAATCGCGCGGAACGCCAGGGCGCAAGATTTGGGCCTATGACCTCGTCGATGGTGGCACGCGTATTGCCAACGGAAGAATCCTGCTAGATGCGGGCGCAGGAACAATCGACGGCATGCGCTGCGATATTCACGGAAACCTCTGGTGTGGTTGGGGCATGGGCAGCGATGATCTTGACGGCGTCATGTGTGTGTCGCCCGAGGGAAAACTGATCGGCCGGATCGCGCTTCCTGAACGCTGTGCAAATCTTTGTTTTGGTGGACTGATGCGTAATCGGCTCTTTATGGCTTCTTGCCAGTCAGTCTATGCCTTGTATGTGAACACGCAAGGCGCCGTAGGCGGCTGAGTCTCCGTCTTGCCGTCCACACTTTTCCTCCCTCTTCAGCTCCTTGGAGAGCTCAGTCATTTAATTTGCAATTAATATTTTGTAATTGTACTTATAAATAGTATAGGTTTTTTGGAGGCAATGATGTCTGGAAAGTATCGATATGTAGTGGCCGGCCTTCTATTTGCGGCCGGGATGATCAACTACATGGATCGCGCTGCGCTGGGCGTCGTTGCCCCGATTATTAGCAAAGAGCTGAACATTTCCCCGTCGCAGCTCGGAATTGTCTTTAGCAGCTTCTTTTTTGGATACTCCATCTTTGCGTTTGTCGGCGGACAACTTGCTGACCGCTATGGGCCACGGCGTGTCTTCTCCTGGGCGATGGGAGGCTGGTCACTGCTGTGTGGACTCACTGCGGGTGTGACAGGCTTCACTACTCTTCTCCTGTCGCGCGCATTGTTCGGATTCGGGGAAGGGCCGATGAATTCGACAACCAACCGGACCATTACCAATTGGTTTCCGCGTGGTGAAACCGGCAGGATGATCGGCTTCTCCTTCTCGGGGCAAACGCTCGGCAGTGCAATCGCCGGCCCGATTGTCGGACTGGTGGCAATCTCCTTCGGGTGGCGCATTTCCTTTGTCGTGATTGCGCTGATTGGATTCATCTGGATCGGATTCTGGCGCTATTTCGTTACCGATAACCCGGCGCAGAACCGCCGTGTGGCCGCTGACGAAGTGCGGCTGATCGAACAGAGCCGCAGTGCCGCGCACCCAGCCGATGAGGGCGAACGCGGAACGACGCTGCGCGAGTATCTGTTCAAGCCCAGTATATTGGCGCTGGGCACCGGCTTGTTTGCGGTGAACTACACCCTGTTCATTTTCGTCTCCTGGCTGCCGAGCTATTTCACTAATGCGCTGCACCTCGACCTGAAACAGATGAGCATCCTGAGCACAATTCCCTGGGCGTGCGGCGCAATCGGCTATTTCGGCGGTGGCATCCTGTCAGATTTCATCTACAAGCGCATGAAGAATCCGCTGAATGCACGCAAGCTCTCGGCGGTCTTGCCACTTGCCTTGTCCGCACTCGCCATGCTCGTCGTGAGTTTCGCTACGGAGACAGCCACGGCAGTGGCTCTTGTGGCGGCTGCTGTGCTATTCCTGACTGCCTCCTCGCAGGCTTGCTGGGCACTGATGCACGAACTCGTTCCGGGGAAACATCTGGGCGGCGTCAGTGGATTTGTGCACCTTCTGGGCAATATATCCGGCATCGTCGGCCCCACCGTCACTGGCTTCGCGGTTGAGTACTTCGGCGGATACAGCAGTGCTTTTGCGCTTGGCGCAACGATCGATCTGGTGGGTGTTCTGGCCATGGTGTTCGTGATCAATAGCGGGACCACAATGAGCCAACCGGCAGCGAGCAATTCCGCTGCATAGCAGGTGTTCAGCGACGCATCAGAATGGATGGCGACTATCCGTCCTTCCCGTTAGAAGGTTTGCTTCTCGAAGCAGGCCGAGCACGCAATATATAGGAGAAGTTCATGAAGCGCGTCTTGATTACTGGCGCTGCCGGTCACATCGGCCGTGTGCTGCGCAAAGGATTGCAAGGGCATTACGAACTGATACGGCTTGCCGATGTCGCACGCCAGGCGCCTGCTGGTGCCGGCGAGGAAGTCGTGACGACTGACATTACGGACATCGAACAACTCGCTCGAACGATGCAGGGAATCGATTGTGTAGTTCACCTGGCCGGCATTCCAGATGAGGACACATGGGACCGTATTCGCCGTCTGAACATCGAAGGTTGCTACAACGTGTTCGAGGCTGCCCGCATGGCTGGCGTCAAACGCGTGATTTTTGCAAGCTCGAATCACGCTGTTGGCTTTCATCGCCGCGATCGAATCATCAATGACGAAGTAATGCCGCGTCCGGACAGCCGCTATGGCGTGTCCAAAGTCTTTGGCGAAGCGCTTGGCCGCCTCTATGCGGACAAATATGGCCTGTCAGTGGCGTGTCTGCGTATCGGGTCATTTCGTCCCGACGACCAACCCACCGTGGAACGCCACCTTTTCTCGTGGATCAGTCATCGGGATACTGTGCAGTTGACGCGCCGAGCGATCGATGCACCGAAGTATCACTTCCTTATCGCATATGGCGTTTCGGCCAATGCCAGAAATCGCTGGAACAATGCCAACGTGCGGTTCCTTGGTTATGTACCCGAAGACGATGCGGAACGGTACGCAGACAAAATCCTGGAATGCGGTGTCCATGAGGATGAACGCGAAGCTCTGTTCCATGGCGGTTTTGGCTGTCTTGTCGAATTTACGGGACGGCTTGAGGATATCGATTGACCGCGTATTCTCGGATGACTCCCCAATCAGGATAGGCTTTTACGCATGGATGCAGTGATCTTGGTTGTGACAATTGGAGCCATTGTTGCGGGCTTCGTTCAAGGGCTGTCTGGCTTCGCCTTTGGTCTCACTGCCATGTCCTTCTGGGCCTGTTTGGCTGGGTGTCCGACCGGTGGGGCCGCGAAAACACGATGTGCTTCGCCTTTGCGCTGGAAGGGGTGGCGATGGCGCTGTGGCTCCTGACCCGCGAGAACGCCGTGCTGTTCGTGCTCTTGTCCGGCGTCGTGTTTCTCGGCTGGGGAGAGATCTTCTCGCTCTTTCCATCCACGTTGACCGATACGTTCGGCACGCGCTATGCAACCACCAATTACGGCTGGCTCTACATCTCCCAGGGCATTGGTTCAATCCTGGGCGGACCGCTCGCTGCCCTGATGCACGAAAGACTCGGTAGCTGGATGCCTGTATTTGGTGTCGCCATTGCCCTCGACATTTCGACAGCATTGTTGGCGATTGCTGTGCTCAAGCCGGCGCTACCTCGGATAAGGCCTGCGCGGCCAATTCTTCGGGACGCTTTATTTTTTGTGGTTCGATGAAATATTTATACTTCCGCGTTAACCTTGATAGAGGCATTCTAATGAAGCAGATAGCAGTCAATACAATGGTAGTAGTATCCGGGTTGCTACCTTTAGCAGCTTATTCGGCTGACAAGCCATTTGATGTTATGGAATCGTCCGTTGCCGAGATCCATGAGGCGATGCAGGCAGGAAATTTGACATGCCATGGACTTGTAAAGCAATATCTGGATCGAATTCAGGCTTATGACAAGCAAGGTCCGGCATTGAACGCCATGCTCTACATTAACCCGGACGCTCTTGCGCAAGCAGATGCCATGGATCTGGAATTCAAGCGTAGTGGAAAAATGAAACCATTGCACTGCATTCCGACAGTACTCAAGGACAATTACAATACCGCAGACATGCCAACCACCGGGGGCTCCGCTTCGTTGGCTGGAGCGCGGCCCGCGGAAGATGCATTTGTTGTAAGTAAACTAAAAAATAATGGTGCATTAATTCTCGGAAAAACTAATCTTCAGGAGTTTGCGCTAGGCGGCGTTACTGTGAGCTCCCTGGGCGGGCAAACAAAGAATCCCTACGATCTAAAATTGACTCCCGGTGGCTCAAGCGGCGGCACCGCGGCGGCACTGGCTGCAAATTTCGCAACGATTGGTACCGGATCGGATACGGCAAATTCGCTTCGTTCGCCAGCTTCTAATAATAGCCTGGTTGCAATTCGACCGACGCTTGGATTGGTCAGCAGATCTGGCATCGTGCCGGTTTCCTTCACCCAAGATGAGGCGGGACCTATTGCGCGTTCGGTGGGCGATGCCGCCCGCATGCTGGACGTCATGGCCGGGTATGATCGAGCCGATCCAGTGACTGCATTTAGCGTCGGGCACATCCCCAAGACGTATACCGATTCCCTGCACAAGGAAGGGTTGAAAGGGGTGCGGATCGGCGTAATGCAGACTCTTTTCGGAATTGGGCCTGACCATCAGGAGGTCAATCGCGTCATGGCGAATGCAATCGATATTCTGAAGAAAAATGGAGCAATTATTGTACCCATCTCAACGCCGGAGATGGATACCGACAAATTGAATGCCAGTCTTGATGTGCAGAAGTATGAATACAAAAGCAGCATTAATGCCTACCTCAAAACGGGCGGAGATAATTACCCCGCGCATTCACTGGATGAGATCATCGCCAGTGGAAAAACGCATCAATCGCTGAGTAAATTCTTGCTGTCCGCCCAAGGTCTGGAAAATGGCCTGAATGAACCGGACTACAAGGAACGGCTACTAAAGATCGACGCGCTTAAGATGAGTCTTGCAAACCTGATGGCGGAAAATCGGCTGGATGCGATGATTTATCCACACCAAAAACGCCTGCCTGTGCCGATTGGAGAGTATGACCAGAAGGAGCGTAATGGTATTCTGGCTTCGCTAACAGGTTTCCCCGCCGTTGTTGTTCCTGCCGGGTTTTCTTCTCCAACCGAGGATGCTCCGCGCGGCGTGCCTGTCGGCATGGAATTTCTCGGTCAGCCATGGAGTGAACCTCAGCTGATCCAGTACGCGTATGGTTTTGAACAGGCTTCCCTCGCGCGCAGGGCGCCAGCGTCCACGTCCACGGCGCGCTTAGCACGCGTCGACTGAAAATCTATGTTTGAATAAATGGCCCGTTCACCGGGCCATTTATTCATCTCAATATGGATTCTCACCTGCATGTGTTGTTTTGGGCATATTCCACTTTCGACCTTCATGGCGATGGCCACTAGCGAGCCAAGCTCGAACCGCTCGTGCGCGGTGATTCCGGCCTGCCGCAGGTACCGGTCGGCCTGCCTGTATCCATAAATTCTCTTTGGATTAAAGAAAGACTTGCATGGTTTATCTTTGCTCCGGCGTGACCCACACTTCCGCATTACAAAGCCACGCGTTCACGCTGCCATGAGAAGCAAACTGTTCGTCCCTGGCTCCTGCCCGGAATTGTTCGACAAGGCATCCGCCAGCGCAGCAGACGGCCTGTCGTTCGACCTCGAGGACGAAGGAGGCATTGTGAAAGCATCATCCGCATCCGTTTCCCGTAGCGTGGCGTTCGCCGCCATGCTAATTGCCAGCCTGGTGTCTGGCGTGGTCTTCGCGCGGGGCGGGTATCCTAGCAAGCCCATCACCATCGTCGTGCCGTATCCGGCGGGCGGATCCAACGATATCTTCGCGCGCATCGTCGCCAAGGGGATCGGCGAGGAGCTAAAGCAACCCGTTGTCATCGACAACCGCCCCGGCGCCAGCGGCAATACCGGCACGGGCATCGTCGCAAAGTCGGCCCCGGACGGGTACACGCTCGTTGTCGTGTCGTCCAGCATGACGACCAATGCCGCGGTGCAGGCCAAACTGCCGTTCGATGCGGTCAAGAGCTTCGCGCCCGTGGCGATGTTTGCGCAAGGGCCGTTCATCGTCGCGGTCAACAATGAATTCCCCGCCAAGACTCCGCAGGAACTGATTGCCGCGATCCGCGCCAAGCCGGGCAAGTACAACTACGCCTCGTCCGGGGCGGGCGGCGTCAACCAGTTCGGCACCGAGCTGCTCAAGGCCAAGGCCGGCAACCTGCGCATCACGCATATCCCGTATCGCGGCATGCCCCCGGCCTTGACCGACCTGATCGGCAACCAGACGCAGTTGCTTATCTCCACCGGCCCCTCGCTGCTGCCGATGATCCGCGCCGGCAAGGTGCGCGCTGTTGGCATCACCAGCCTCAAGGCGAGCCCGATCGCGCCGGAGCTCACGCCTATGTCCAGCGCCGTGCCGGGCTATGAGTTCGAGCTCTGGTGGGGCCTGCTGGCGCCGGCCGGCACGCCGCCGGCGATCGTCAACCAGCTCAACGCCGCCGTCAACGCTATCTTGTCCAAGCCCGAGATCAAGGCGGCCTTCCTGAAGGAAGGCGCCGAAGCCAGGCCCGTCACGCCGGCCCAGTTCGCCGCCACCATCGTGCAGGACGTGGAGCGGTGGCGGGCGCTTGCCAAGCGACAGAACATCGTTGTGGACTGATGTGGACTGATATGGGTCGATGTGTTTTCGCGTTACCCGCACTGCCAATTGCCCGGAGATTTCCATGCGCTTCCCTAACGATGACCGTGCCGCGCCGCTGAGCGAGCGCGCCGGCAAGTTCGTGAATGCCGACATGTGCGGCTTTGACCGCATACTTTCCGTCGAAGCGCCTAATTGCGCCGACATTTTTTCAACCGCCGTACTTAGCTGAACGGCTTGCCGCCGCCAGACTTCGCGTCGGCTGCTATTTACATCAAGACAACATGCAATCGAATCAAAGCGCCTTCTGGACCTTCCCCTACACGTCGCAGCGTTTGCCGCTGGTCGCCGACAACGTCGTGACGACCTCGCAGCCGCTTGCCTCCGCGGCCGGCTTGCAAATGCTGCTGCGCGGCGGCAATGCAGCCGATGCGGCGCTTGCCACTGCAATCGCCCTGGCTGTGGTCGAGCCGTGCAACAACGGTATCGGCGGCGACGCGTTTGCGCTGATCTGGGATGGCAAAAAGCTGCACGGTTTGAACGGATCGGGCCGCGCACCGGCCGCATGGACGCGCGAGTATTTTTCAAAATACGAGGAGATGCCGAAGCGGGGCTGGGACTCCGTAACCGTGCCAGGCACCGTTTCAGCGTGGCGCGCCATGTGGGAGCGCTTTGGCAGCCTGCCGTTCGAAGCGCTGTTCGAACCGGCGCTGCGCTATGCGCGTGAAGGCTATCTGGTTTCGCACAATGTCCACAATCAGTGGCAAAAACAGGTCGACGACCTGATCGATCAGCCGGGCTACCGCGAAGCGTTTGCCCCCAACGGCCGGGCACCGCTTCAGGGCGAGCGCTTCATTTGCCCGGGACAGGCAAATACGCTCGAGCGAATTGCGCGCACCAAGGGCGACGATTTTTACCATGGCGAACTGGCCCGTGCGATCGCCGACCACGCGCGCAATACCGGCGGCGCGATCACTGAAGCCGACCTCGCCGCGCATGAGGCGGACTGGGTCGAGCCGATCAGCATCCGCTACCGGGATGTTGAACTGTACGAGATCGGGCCTAACGGTCAAGGCATTGCGGCGCAGATGGCGTTGGGCATGCTTGAGCATTTCGATTTGAAGATCATGGACCAGGATAGCGCGCTGGCGATGCATCTGAAGATCGAGGCAATGAAACTGGCCTTTGCCGACTTGCATGAATACGTCGGCGACGTGGATCACATGACGGAAGTAACTGCGGCCGACCTGCTCAACCCGGCATATCTGGCAAAGCGCGCCAAGCTGATCGACCCCGAGCGGGCAGCGCCGGCCCGCATCGGCAAGCCGCTTGGCGGCGGCACCGTCTACCTGACCACGGCGGATCGCAACGGCATGATGGTTTCGTTTATTCAATCCAACTTCAAGGGCTTCGGTTCCGGCGTGGTCGTGCCCAATACCGGCATCGCCTTGCAAAATCGCGGCTGGGGCTTCAATTTGCGTCCAGGCCATACCAACGAAGTGGCGCCTGGAAAACGTCCATTCCACACCATCATCCCCGGCTTCCTGATGCAAAACGGCCGGCCGCTGATGAGCTTCGGCCTCATGGGCGGATCCATGCAGGCACAGGGTCATATGCAGATGGTCTCGCGCATGGTCGATCAGGGACTGAACCCGCAGGCGGCTAGCGATGCGCCGCGCTGGCGCGTACTTGACGACAACCATGGCGTTACCGTCGAATGGAATATGCCGCAAGCGGTGATTGAAGGACTGACATCGCGCGGGCATCCGATCACGGTTGCCAAACGCTTTGATACCGAGTTCGGCAGCGCCCAGGCGGCTTTGCGCCTGGACAATGGCGGCTATGTAGCTGCATGCGATCACCGCAAGGATGGCTATCCCGTCGGAATTTGACTCTCCATTTTGCATTCAATATTCAATGTGGAGGTGCACTGAACGATCCGTTTAGGTGCATACAGGCGCCATATGGGTGCAAACGCGTTGTGCAATTCGCTGCACACTGCGTTTGCATATTGAATGCAACATCCGAAAATTACGGCGCGCCACTTGCGCGCACGATCCCTTGTATCAACTTTGGAAACGGCCGACCTGTTCAGCGCCCAAAGTGGCGTATGGGTTGTATACATCTCAGGCAACGTTGGCTGCGTAGCGCATCCGATCACCGCAAGGATGRCAACCCGGTCAGATTCGGGGCCTGAAGTTTGCATTCACAATGCAATATATAGGTGCACCTATGATGCATTTAGATGTGTATAGGCGGCATTTAGATGCGCGCATACGGCTGCCCGCCAGGCGTCCACGCGGCATCGCCGTGTGCCATGTTCGAATAATGAATGCAATATGTGAAATACTGGCATGCTACTTGCACAAGCGATCTCATGTAGCAACTTGGGAAGAGCATGTCCGAAACACTCAAACAAATTCCCGATCTTGGGGGTCCTGCGCAGGCGTTGCTAAGCGTTCAGGGCCTGATCAAGCATTTCCCTCTGAAGGGGGGCCTGTTCGGGCGCAGCCCGGGCAAGGTTCAAGCGGTCGCCGGCGTCAACTTCGAACTGCGTAAAGGCGAAACGCTAGGCATCGTCGGCGAATCAGGCTGCGGCAAGTCCACCACGTCCCGGCTGATCATGGCCCTCATGCAGCCGACCGCGGGGGAGATAGTATTCGACGGACAGACTGTCGGATCGCGCGGGTTGACGATGAAAGACTACCGCCGCCAGGTGCAGATGGTGTTTCAGGACAGCTATTCTTCGCTCAATCCCCGGCTGACCATTGAAGACATCGTCGCCTTTGCGCCGCAGGTGCATGGCTTGGGCAAACGGGAATCGCTCGCTGCTGCGCATGAATTGATGACTGCGGTGGGACTCAATCCCACCCAGTTCGGCCGCCGCTATCCGCACGAACTGTCGGGCGGCCAGCGCCAGCGCATCAACATCGCCCGCGCACTGGCGCTGCGGCCGCGCCTGCTCATTCTCGACGAGCCGGTCTCTGCGCTCGACAAGTCGGTTCAGGCCCAAGTGCTCAATCTGCTGGTTGATCTGAAAGCGCAATACGACCTGAGCTATCTGTTCATCAGCCACGACCTCAATGTGGTCCAGCATATGTCGGACCGCGTACTGGTGATGTATCTCGGGCGCGTGGTGGAAATCGGACCGGCGGACGCGATCTACACCGACGCGGCTCATCCTTATACCGCGGCGCTTCTGGCCAGCCGGCCATCGATGGATCCGGAGCAGCGCGCCAACGAGCCGCCGCTGGCCGGCGATCCTCCCAATCCGGTCAACCCGCCCTCGGGTTGCCGCTTTCGCACCCGCTGCGCGCATGCGGAACAGGTCTGCGGCGAGCAGAGCCCGGCCATGGCGGCTGTCAGCGACCGCCATTTCGCGGCCTGTCTGATGGCCGAGCCCGGTAGTGGCCACAGCCGTTCACTGCACGTCGCAGCTTAAGGGGCATCATGGAACCACTAGTACAAGTACGCGACCTGAAGGTCAGCTTCGTGTCCAAGGACGCGACGGTGAGCGCCGTCAACGGCATCGATTTCGACCTCGCGCCGCGTGAGACGCTTTGTGTCCTGGGCGAAAGTGGATCGGGCAAATCGGTGATGTTGCGTTCGTTGATGCGCCTGAACCCGCCGCGTAAGACGGTGATGTCCGGTGCCATGCGAATCGCTGGCCAGGATGTGATCGCCGCCTCCGAACGGCAGCTCGTCGATTTGCGCGGCGGCGTCGTCTCGATGATCTATCAGGAGCCGATGACAGCGCTGGACCCGGTCTTCAAGGTCGGTACCCAGATCGCCGAGACCATCGTCCGCCATGAGGGTATCAGCCGCGCAGAGGCCGATCGCCGCGCGCTCGATCTGCTGGAACTGGTGCAGATCCCCTCCGCCAAGCAACGCCTTAACGCCTATCCTTTCGAACTCTCGGGCGGATTGCGCCAGCGCGCCGTCATTGCGATGGCGCTGTCTTGCCGCCCGAAGCTGCTGCTGGCCGACGAGCCGACCACTGCGCTCGACGCCACCGTGCAGATCCAGATCCTGCTACTGCTGCGGCGGCTGCAACAAGAACTGGGAATGGGCGTGATCTTCGTGACGCACGACCTCGGCGTGGCCGGCGAAATCGCCGACCGGATTGCGGTCATGTACGCCGGCCGCTTCATCGAGGAGGGGACGACGCGTGAAATCATGCGCGGGCCGCTGCACCCTTACACGCAGGGGCTGCTCGGCGCGACGGTACACCCCGGCATGCGCGGCGAACGCCTCGCAACCATCCGCGGCGCGCCGCCCAACCTCGAACGGTTGCCGCAAGGCTGCGCCTTCGCACCGCGCTGCGCCCAGGCCGAAGCCGCATGCCTGGCCGAAACGCCTGCGCTGCGCAGGCGCTCCCCAAGCCGCGCCATACGTTGCGTGCTCGTGCCGGACGCCGTCTGACCGTATCTGGAACACGAAGGAGTTACCTGTGATTTTCTACTTGCTGCGCCGGGTCATCTATACCTTCCCGATTGCGCTTGCGGTCAGCCTCGTCTGCTTCATGCTTGTGCATATCGCGCCGGGGGATCCGATCAACGCCATCGTGCCGCCCGACGCACCGCAAGAGCTGGTGGTGCAACTCAAACACGACTACGGCCTCGACAAACCGCTGCCGGTGCAATTCGGGATCTGGCTTGTGCACGTCGTACACGGAGATCTGGGGCGCTCGCTCGCCAGCGGCCGGCCTGTGCTGGAAGATCTCTCGGATGCGATAGGCAACACCTACCGGCTTTCGATGGTCGCAGCCACGCTCGGTTTCGTGTTCGGCTCGCTGTTCGGCGGACTCGCCGCCGCATTCCGCGGCACCTGGATCGACCGCACCCTGGTCGGCATCGCGGTGGCCGGCGTATCGCTGCCGCATTACTGGCTCGGCATGGTGCTGGTGGTGATATTCGGCGTCATGCTGAATGTACTGCCGGCGATGGGGGCGGGGCCCGACGGATCCGCGGTATGGTTGTGGGACCTGAATCATCTGCAGCATCTGGTGCTGCCGGCGGTGACGCTGGCCGCCATCCCGATGGGCATCATTACCCGTACCGTGCGCGGCATCGTTGTCGAGATCCTCAATCAGGACTTCATCACAACGCTGCGCGGAAAAGGCATGCTGCGGCGTGACATCTTCATCCACGTGGTCAAGAATGCGGCGCCGAACGCGTCCGCGGTGATGGGACTGCAACTCGGCTATCTGATGGGCGGCTCCATTCTGGTCGAAACGGTGTTCAGTTGGCCCGGCACCGGCTTTCTGCTAAACAACGCTATCTTCCAGCGCGACATCCCTGTGCTGCAGGGCACGATCCTTGTCCTGGCCATGTGCTTCGTTGCACTCAACCTGTTGGTCGATCTGTTCCAGACCGCCCTTGACCCAAGGATTAAACGCTCATGACCGGCATTTCGACTACCCCGGCGGATCTCACGATCCAAACCAAACATGCAACGCAAAGCCACGGCTACTGGCATGGCGTGTCGCGCCGGCTGCTGCGCGACAAGACGACCATCGTCTTTGGCGTCATTTTGCTGCTGATGTTCGCGGCGGTCCTGTTGGCATCGGAGCTCACTTCCAACGATCCCTTCCAGGGCGATATGCTGCACCGCCTGATGCCGATCGGTTTCGGGCATCATCCGCTCGGCACCGACGAGCTCGGGCGCGACATGCTCACGCGCCTGCTCTACGGCGGGCGCACCTCCTGGTTTCTCGGCATCACCCCGGTCGTCATCGCCCTTGCCATCGGCGGCCTGCTCGGCATCACCGCCGGCTTTGCGGGCGGCGGCGTGAACATGATGATCATGCGCGCCACCGACGTGTTCTTCGCCTTTCCCTCGGTGCTGCTCGCGGTCGCTATCAGCGGCGCGCTGGGAGGCGGCATCTTCAACATCATCCTGTCGCTCACATTGGTCTTCATTCCGCCGATCATCCGGGTCGCGGAAACGGTCACCACCAGCGTTCGGGAGCTCGACTATATCGAGGCCGCGCGGGCCAGCGGCGCCGGCAGCTTCACCATCGTGCGCGTGCACGTGCTGCCCAATGTACTTGGCCCGATTTTCGTGTACGCGACCAGCTTGATCAGCGTATCGATGATCCTTGGCGCAGGTCTCTCCTTTCTGGGCCTCGGCACCAAACCGCCGGACGCGGAATGGGGACTGATGCTCAATACCTTGCGCGGTGCGATCTACACCCAACCGCTGCTGACCATGCTGCCCGGCTTCTGCATCTTCGCCACCAGCATCGGCTTCAACATGGTCAGCGACGGCTTGCGCGCAGCCATGGATGTGCGGGCCTAGGCCGGCGCACGCCTGACACTAATACTAACTATATATCTAAAGAAACCGCTCATGATTACTCGTCGCTTCCGTGCAGTTCTCGCCAGTTGGACCTTGGCCCTGGGCCTGGCCGCTGCGCTGGTCTCGCCGGCCCAGGCCGAAGATACGCTGCGCATCGCCATGACCGCAGCCGATATTCCGACCACCACCGGCATGCCCAATAACGGCTGGGAAGGCATGCGCTTTCTCGGCTATCCGATCTTCGAAGGGCTGGTGTTGTGGGATCTGACACATTCCGACCGCTTGGCAACCATACGGCCCGGACTGGCCGAAAGCTGGGAGCAGGCGAAAAACGACAGGAAGACCTGGATCTTCCACCTGCGGCGCGGCGTGAAGTTTCATGACGGCACCGATTTCAATGCCGATGCGGTGATCTGGAATTTGGATCGCTACTTCAAAAAGGAGAGTCCGCAGTTTGAGGCCGGAGCCACCGGTATCACGCGCTCGCGCGTGCCGCTGCTGGCCAGCTACAAGAAGATCGACGACAGAACGGTTGCACTCACCACAACCACGCCAGCCTCCTATTTCCCGTCAACGGCAGTCTATATTCTGTTCACCTCGCCGGCCTCGTTCGAGAAGGCGGGCCGCAATTGGGCCAGCGTGGCCACGCTGCCGGCCGCCGGCACCGGGCCGTTCCGCATCGCCCAGGTCACGCCGCGCCAATCGGTGCGGCTGGTGCGCTGGGACGGTTACTGGGATGCCGCACATAAAGCCAAGGTCGATTCCATACTGCTGCGGCCGATACCGGAAGCCAACACCCGTCTGGCTGCGTTGCGCTCGGGTCAGGTGGACTGGATCGAAGTGCCGCCAGCCGATGGCATACCGTCTCTCAAGAGCGCCGGTTTCACCATCTCGACCAATTCCTATCCGCATGTCTGGCCGTGGTTCTATAACATCGGCGCCGCAAACAGCCCATTCAAGGATGTGCGTGTGCGGCAGGCGCTGAACTATTGCGTTGACCGTCCCGCCATTGTGTCGCTGCTCAACGGCACCGCCGAGCCCGCGGCCGGCTGGCTCAAGCCGAATGATCCGGCGTTCGGCAAACCGGCCAATCGCTACAGTTTCGATCCGGCGAAAGGCAAGGCCTTGCTGGCGCAAGCCGGCTATACCGCGCAAAAGCCGTTGTCGTTCAAGGTGATGATTTCCAATTCCGGCTCCGGCCAGATGCTGCCGCTGCCGATGAACGAATTTCTGCAACAGAACTTGAAACAGGCTTGCGGCGTGGACGTGAAGTTTGATGTCGCGGAGTGGCAAGTGCTGCTCACCGCGGCGCGTCTGGACCCGGACAATCCGGCGCTGCACGGCGCGATGGCGCTCAATTTCAGCTCGCCCACAACCGACATCGCCGCGATGGCGCGCTATTTCGCAGCAGTCAATGCCTCGCCGGCCGGCTCGAATTTCTCGCAATGGAAAGACGACAAGTTCGAGACGGCGCTGGATACGGCGGCCAATGCAACGGACAACGCAACGATCCAGGCTTCCTACCGGACCGCGCATGAACGCCTGGTGGACAATCCGCCATGGCTCTACGTCGTCCATGACCTGAACCCGCGCGCGATGAACAAGAAGGTGCATGGCTTCGTGTCGGCGCAATCCTGGTTCGTCGATCTGAGTCTGGTCACTCTGCACTAACAATAGGAATACCATTAATGCATATTCGTCGCTTCCGTGCCGCTCTCCACGGTTGGCCCTTGGCCCTGAGCCTGGCCATCGCGCTGGTCTCGCCGGCCCAGGCCGAAGATACGCTGCGCATTGCCATGACCGCAGCCGATATTCCGACCACCACCGGCATGCCCAATAACGGCTGGGAAGGCATGCGCTTTCTCGGCTATCCGATTTTCGAAGGACTGGTGTTGTGGGATCTGAGCCATTCCGACCGCCTGGCAACCATACGGCCGGGATTGGCCGAAAGCTGGGAGCAGGCGAAAGACGACAAGAAGACCTGGATCTTCCACCTACGGCGCGGCGTGAAGTTTCATGACGGCACCGATTTCAATGCCGATGCAGTGATCTGGAATTTGGATCGCTACTTCAGAAAGGAGAGTCCGCAGTTTGAGGCCGGAGCCTCCGGTATCACACGCGCCCGCGTACCGCTGCTGGCCAGCTACAAGAGGATCGACGACAACACAGTTGCGCTCACCACGACCGCGCCGACTTCTTATTTTCCATTAATGGTGGTCTACGTGCTGTTCACTTCGCCGGCCTCGTTCGAGAAGGCGGGCCACGATTGGGCCCGCGTTGCCACGCTGCCGGCCGCCGGCACCGGTCCGTTCCGCATCACGCAGGTCACGCCGCGCCAATCGGTGCGGCTGGCGCGCTGGGACGGTTACTGGGATGCCGGACACAAAGCCAAGGTCGATTCCATACTGCTGCGGCCGATACCGGAAGCCAACACCCGGCTGGCTGCGTTGCGCTCGGGTCAAGTGGACTGGATTGAAGTGCCGCTGCCCGACGGCGTTCCGTCGCTCAAGGCCGCTGGTTTCAACATCTCGACCAATTCCTATCCGCATGTCTGGCCGTGGATGTACAACATGAGCGCCCCGAACAGTCCATTCAAGGATGTGCGCGTGCGGCAGGCGCTGAACTATTGCGTCGACCGTCCCGCCATTGTGTCGCTGCTCAACGGCACCGCCGAGCCCGCGGTCGGCTGGCTCAAGCCGAATGATCCGGCCTTTGGCAAACCGGCCAATCGCTACAGTTTCGATCCCGCGAAGGGCAAGGCCTTGCTGGCGGAAGCCGGCTATACCGCGCAAAAGCCGTTGTCGTTCAAGGTGATGATTTCCAATTCCGGCTCCGGCCAAATGCTGCCGCTTCCGATGAACGAGCTGCTGCAGCAGAACCTGAAGCAGGCTTGCGGCGTGGATGTGAAATTCGATGTGGTGGAGTGGCAAGTGCTGTCGAGCACAGCGCGTCTTGCGCCCGACAATCCCGGGCTGCACGGCGCGATGGCGGTCAATCCCAGTTCGGCCACGACCGACATCGGCTTGATGGCGCGTTATTTCGCCGCAGCCAACGCTACGCCGGCGGGCAACAATTTCGAGCACTGGAAAGATGACAAGTTCGAGGCGGCGCTGGACACGGCGGCGAAGGCAACGGATCCGGCAACGATTCTGGCCTCTTACCGCGCCGCACATGAACGCCTGGTAGACAATCCGCCATGGCTCTACGTGGTGCATGACCTGAACCCGCGCGCGATGAACAAGAAGGTGCATGGGTTTGTCCCGGCGCAATCATGGCTGCTCGACCTGACCCTGGTCAGTATGCATTAGGAAAACATGACAAACGATCCTCTTTTGTCTCCAGCGCATGTCCTGTCGAGGGACGTTGCCGCGCGGCGTCTCTCGCCGGTCGATCTGATGGATGCATTGCTGGCGCGGATCGCAACACATGATCCGAAACTGCATGCCTTCGTCGAAGTCTATGCACCCGAAGCGCGGCTGGCTGCGGAAGCCGCCGATAAGGCCATACGATCAGGCCATGCTCTTGGCCCCTGGCACGGCATTCCGATCGCGATCAAGGACATCATCGACATCGAAGGCCGGATCACCACTGGAGGCTCGGCTAGCAGATTGAACCATCGCGCGACGACCACGGCGACGGTGGTGCGCCGGCTGGTCAGTCAAGGGATGATTGTGCTGGGCAAAACGCAGACGGTGGAATTCGCCTGCGGCGCCTGGGGCACAAACCAGCATATGGGCACGCCATGGAATCCATGGGACGCCAGGACGCCGCGTACGCCCGGCGGATCGAGCAGCGGCTCCGGCGTCGCGGTTGCGGCGCGCCTGGCGCCCTGGGCGCTCGGCACCGACACCGGCGGCTCGATCCGCATGCCGGCTTCCTGGTGCGGCATTACCGGCCTGAAAACGACGATCGGCCGCATCAGCACGCACGGTATCCTGCCGCTCAGCCCCAGTCTCGACACACCCGGCCCAATGGCCCGTACAGTGCGGGACGTGGCGCTGCTTTACGATCTGCTGCAAGGGCCGGATCCGCTGGATCCCGTCACGCGCGGCCGTCAGGCGACCGATCCGATGCCGACCCTGGAGCATGGCGTGCGCGGTCTGCGGCTCGCGCGTCTGCCGGCGGTGGAACGCACTGGCGTCGAGGCCGACGTGCTGGATGCGTACGACCGTTCGCTGGCCGTGCTGGCCGGACTCGGCGCGGAGATCGTTGACATCACTCTGCCGTTCCAGCTCGTCGATTTTGTGTCGATGACACACATCATGCAGTCGGAGTCGTATTTCCTGCGCGGCCCGACCGTCGAGGATCGCAGTCTGAAGCTCGACGAGGTCGTGCGCAGCCGGCTGCTCGCCGGAGCCGGCCTCTCGGCCAGCGATTACCTGGCGGCGCTGCGCCACCGGGACGAGATGAAGCTGTTGATGGAAGCCGCGCTGACCGGAGTGCATGCATTCCTGACCCCATCCACGGCGACGGCGGCAATGCCCTTGCAAGAGGTGGATCAGACGACCACGCCGACCCGCTTCATGCGCTTCGCCAACATACTCGAAATGTGCGCATTGTCGCTGCCAAACGGCTTTACCGCCGGGGGGTTGCCAACTTCCCTGCAAATCGCCTGCGGCGGTTACCAGGAAGCGCTGGCGCTGCGTATCGGGCACGCCTATCAGGAGGCGACCGACTGGCATGACCGTATCCCCGCTGCGGCCGCATAAAGTTCATGGATTCGGATTTATTCCCCGCGCTTTCGCCCCGCTTTCGCAGCGACTGCGAATTGAGTCCTCGCAACTGTACCGAGGCACTCGGTTGCAGTCTCTAGTTCGTTCGTACAGCGATAACTGGAGTTCACCCGCAGTCAATTTTTATATCAAGCCACGACAGAAAAAATTCCCAGTGGCGAAGACGATTATTTCCAAAAGTGGTGCAGGATTGTCGCTATGACGCCGGCATAAATATTGCATGGTTATCTCGTCGTTTCGAATTGATTCAGGAGTGCAATTCAGTCAATAAAAGGGGAAATTTCGATGAGGAAAAAGATTGTTCATCTGGTTACTCTAGTGATATCCATCTGCGTATTGGCTACCAGCGCGGATGTTGTGATGGCGCAGCAATATCCGAGCAAGCCGATCAAGTTGATTGTGCCGTTCCCGCCCGCTGGTGCGACGGATGTCATGGGTCGTGCCATTGCCCAGAAGCTGTCGGAAGGTCTCGGCCAAACGGTATTGGTGGAGAACCACCCTGGTGCAGGCAGCACCATCGGAACAGACTTGGTTGCCAAGGCTGCTCCCGATGGCTACACTTTGCTGCTGGCATCGGGCTCGCTTGCCATCGCGGTAAACCTTTACAGCAAGCTTGGTTTCGACGTGATTAAAGACTTCGCGCCTGTGTCGCTGGTTGGCCATGTGCCGCACATGCTGGTAGTGCACCCATCTGTGCCGGCAAAGTCTGTCAAGGAACTTATAGCCCTGGCCAAAGCAAAACCGGGACAGTTAACGGCAGCTTCCCAAGGAAATGGCACCCTGTCTCATTTAGAACTTGAAATGTTCATGRGGGCTGCCGGAGTAGATATGCTGCACGTCCCTTATAAGGGTAGTAATAATGTGATGCCGGACCTGCTGGCGGGAAATGTTTCCGTTTTTTTTGACAGCGTTCCTTCGTCCATGCCATTAGTGAAAAATGGGAAACTGAGAGCGCTGGGGGTCGTGGGCGCCAAGCGCTTGCCTACGAGTCCAGATATCCCAACCCTTGCCGAAGCCGGCCTGCCCGGTTTTGACGCCAAAAACTGGTTCGCATTGCTTGCTCCCGCTGGCACGCCGAAAGAGATCGTCCAATTGCTCAACACACAGATGGCGAAGGTAGTTGCAGCGCCCGATTTGGTGGCGCGTTTGGGTAATCAGGGTGCTATCTTGGAGGCTAGCACACCGGAGCAGCTCGCCGCGATGATGAAAGCGGATTTAGCAAAGTGGGCGAGAGTGGTTAAAGACGCGAACGTGCGCATTAATTGACGGGGGTGGCTTCGATGGTGCCGGTATCCGTAGGGCGATACGCGGGTCGATGATGCACGCGTGCAGCTGTTCGTTACGGCTTGCACCATAGTGGCACCAAGCACAGCAATGCTCGCAATCATTGGTTCATTAGCCTATAGCGATTCTCTCCAAGCAGTAAGCGCGCGCTGCGCGGCTTCGTTCCCGGTTTCAAGGTCATAAGGCAGATCAACGCCTGGGCATCACTGTCTTGCCGGTCGGGCAGGATGCGCGGCAAACGCTGGCCATGTTGCCCTACGGCTACGTGCTCTCGCAGGGGCACGTGGTGGCGCAGCGTACGGCCGAGGCAATAGCAAGTAACGACGAAGTGCGCTCCGCGTATTTCGGCTCACGGAGAACTGATATGGACGATTTCCTGACATTGCCCGCGCGCGAACTCGCGGCACGCATGGCGCAGCGTGAACTCAGCGCCGAGGCAGTGGTACGCGCCTATATCGAGCAAATCGAAGCGACTGAGCCCGGCATACATGCCTGGCAGTTTTTCGATCCGGTACTGGCTTTGCAGCAAGCGCGATTGCTCGATGCAGGTCCCGCAACGGGCGCGCTGCACGGCCTGCCAATCGCTGTGAAGGACCTGATGGACACCGCGGATATGCCTACCACCTACGGCTCGCCCATCTACGCTGCGCATCGACCCGTCACGGATGCCGCGTGCGTGGCTGTGGCGCGCGCGGCAGGCGCTGTGGTGATGGGCAAGACCATTACCACCGAGTTCGCTACATTCCAGCCTGGTGTCACGCGCAATCCGCGCGCGCCGGCTGAGGCGCCGCGCACGCCGGGCGGTTCGTCCAGCGGCTCGGCGGCGGCGGTGGCCGCGGGCATGGTGCCGGTCGCGTTCGGCACGCAGACGGCGGGATCGATCGTGCGCCCAGCCGCTTATTGCGGCGTGGTAGGCTACAAGCCGACTTACGGCACGCTGCCGTCGGCCGGCATCAAGTCGCTCGCGCCAAGCCTGGACACCGTGGGGGCACTGGCACGCACGGTGGACGATGCCGCTTTCTTCATCGGGTCGCTCGCGCGCCTGCCGCTCGCGCCGCAAGCGGGGCAGGCTGGACGGCTGCGCGTCGGCATTTGTCGCACGCCACACTGGAGACGCGCAAGCGACGACAGCCGTCGCGCGCTCGACGAAGCAGCGCATTTCCTGGAGAGCCAGGGCGCCGTGCTGGGCGATCTCGTGCTGCCTGGCGTATTCGACGAACTGACGCAAGCCCAGATCGACATCATGGCTTACGAAGCAGCCGCTGCGTTCGCGCCGGAGATGCGCGCGCACCGCGAAGGTTTCAGCAGCGCATTTGCCGCGCTGCTAGCGGCGGGCAGCAGCATCGATGGCAGCCGCTACTTCACGGCCCAGGCGCTTGCGGCTGCTGCGCGCAGGACATTCGAGTCCATGTTCGATACCGTCGATATCGTCCTCGCACCGAGCGCCGAGGGCGAGGCGCCTGCAGGCCTGGCCGCTACCGGCGACCCGATCTTCAACCGCATGTGGACGCTGCTGGGCAATCCCTGCGTCCATGTGCCCACCGGCACAGGTGCGCACGGCATGCCGGTGGGCGTGACGCTGATCGGCCCATGCCGCGGCGACGCACGCGTGCTGGCGGCAGCGCATGCGCTTGAGCACAGCATCGCGTGAGAAGGCGTGACGGAACAAAATCCCCGGGAGAATCGATTGGCCCAGCAAGACCAACTGGCGCGGATCGCCGCGGAACAGGCGCAGGACCATGTCAACAACGACCGCTTGCAGGTGGCCATCGCCGCGCTGGCAACTTTCGGCGGGGGCGACGGGTCCCAAGGCTTTCTCCTGGGACAGAAGTTGAGCCAGTATCCCTTTGAGGGGTGAGGAAGCTCCCGAGCATCGCAAGCCCGACCAGCGCGAGAACCGCACCGAGTTCGAAGTCCGCTGGAATGCCAACCCGGTCCACGACACCGCCGCCGAGAGACGAACCCACCGCGATTGCGACCTGAATTATGCCAACGAACAGTGCTGAGCCTGCTTCTGGCAGATCGGCTGTCGATTTCTGAATCCACAAGCTGAGGCACAGTGGAATCGCGCCAAATGCGATGCCCCACGCAAGGACGATCGCCACCACTGTCGGGGCAGAATGGCGCAGCGCAGGCATCACTAGCAGCGAGATCAGCAGCATCAGGACCATCGTAGCCAGCGACGCCTTGAGGTTGCGCGTTACCGTTGCCGACACGGCGAAATTGGAAACGAAGCCGATGGCTCCGAAGCCCAGTAAAACCCACGTAATGCCCTCGGTGCTGAAGTCGGCGTATTGCAGCAGGAAAGGGGCAATGAACGTATAGGAAGAAAAGTGAGCGCCGAAGATAAAGGCGACCATGATCAGGCTTCTGCGCGAGTGCGTCCGGCGCAAGAGCGCGAACAGATCAGCGAAACGCAATGCAGCCTTCGAGGGCAGTGACGGGACAAGGATCGCCTGGGCTACCAAGGCGACGGTTACGAGAGTACCGGTCGCTATGAATGATGCCCGCCATGACGCAAGGTTGGCGATAAACGTGCCGAGGGGTACTCCAATCACTGTAGCAAACGTGACCCCCGCCAGAATCATTGCGGTCGCGCGCGCTGCTTCATGCGGCTGCACCAGTCTTCCCGCGGCGGCAAGCGCGAGAGTCCAAAAGCCTCCCAGGCTTGCACCCAGGATGGCGCGCCCGATCAGCATGACCGCGAAATTGGGTGCAAATGCGGATACCAGATTGGACGTCAGCAGCAACACCGAAAGTATGAGCAGGATATGCCGGCGGTCGACCCGTCCAGCCCCGAGCATCATGCCGGGCGCGGAAATGGCCGCCATCACGCCGGGGATCGTGACCATGAGGCCAGCGGTGCCAGGCGTTACGCCGAACTCCCGGGCGATTTGTGGCAAAAGTCCGACCGGCAAGAATTCCGTTGTGACGAACGCAAAGGCGCCCACAGTCACGGAACCCACCGCTAGCCAAGCCCGCATAGGGGAGGGGCTACGGGCTTCATTCAATTGGTCACCTGCCGGGTGACTGTTTTCCATCATCATCAATCTGCTTCCAGGCCATGGGTCTACAGTCGGGTACGCCGATAGGTCTACCGTGACATCGTACAGACAGGCGTTCCGGTAGCTCCATCTCGAAGCGGACGACGGTATCCGTCAACCGCGTCGATGTACCAGGAAACGCCGGCCGGACCGCGATACCCTTGGTCAGGCTGTCTGGGAAGCGCGAGGCTGGCTCGGCACATGCCATCGGTTCATGCTTTGCGCTGGCAGCGCTGCAAATACAGCGCTAAGCCCTGGCTGTCGACAGGGTCTACTCGCATTGGACCACGCGATGTTTAGGCAGACTCTTGCTTTCCGACCGGCAGGCCTCGCTTGACCAGGTTCGCCATTAGCGCGCCGATGCCGAATGTCCACCGCGTGGCTTGGCTGCTGTGGGTGACCACGTTGTGTAACCCGCCGAGTTGTTCATTGCGGATGCTCACGCGGTCGCCCAGCTTGTGGGTGAAGCCGTCGCCTGGCTGGTCGCGGTCCTCGGTGGGCGCGAAGAGCGTGCCGAGGAAAAGCAGGAAACCGTCCGGATACTGGTGATTGGCATTGAGCGTCTGGCCGACGATGTCGGCCGGGTCGCGGCTGATCTGGTTCATGGAACTGGCGCCGCGCAGGGTGTAGCCGTCGTCGCCGGCCACTTCCAGGTTGACTACGCAGGCGCGGACGTCGTCCAGGGTGAAGTGTTCATCGAACAGGCGGATGAAAGGGCCGATGGCGCACGAGGCGTTGTTGTCCTTGGCCTTGCTGAGCAGCAGGGCGCTACGGCCTTCGAAGTCGCGCAGGTTGACGTCGTTGCCGAGGGTGGCGCCATGGATGCGGCCGCGGCTGTCGACGGCCAGCACAACTTCGGGCTCGKGGTTGTTCCATTCGGACTTCGGGTGGATGCCGATGGCGGCGCCGGACCCGACGCTGGCCAGCACGGGCGCTTTGGTGAAGACTTCCGCGTCCGGCCCGATCCCGACTTCCAGGTATTGCGACCACATGCCTTGTTCGATCAGGAGTTGCTTCAGGCGCATAGCTTCGGGCGAGCCGGGGCGGATGGCGCGCAGGTTGTCGCCGATGGTGGCCTGGACGAACTGGCGCACGCTTTCGGCCTTGGCGGGATCGCCGGCGGCTTGCTCTTCGATCACGCGTTCGATCATGCTGGCGGCGAAGGTCACACCGGCAGCCTTGATCACCTGCAGGTCTGCGGGCGCCAGCAGGAAGGGGCGTGCCGGTTCCGGCGTGCCGGCGCTGTTGTCGAGCAGGTCCTGGATGCTGCAGACCAGGCGCCCCTGCACACTGCGCACGGCTTGCAGGGGGGAGTCGCTTTCCAGCAATTGGCTAAGGGTGGCAAAGGAGCGGGACAGGTCGAACACACCGTCGGCGCGCAGTGCCACGGGCGATGGGCCGGCGATCTCGCCGGGAATCCAGGCGCGGCCGATCAGGGTGGCGCGCTCCCAGTCTTCGGGCAGGGAGTTGGAAACTGTGAGTTGCACGTGGGGCATGGGTCGTCTACCGGTCTTGCGGTCTGAGAGCGTACAGGCGCTCCACATTAAAGAGGGCTGCTGATAAACTCCAATGACAATTTTTCAACATTCGATAATGCTGGGTTATCAATCCGGCATGTTGCGCTCATGGCCGACCTCGCTTTCTCCCACCTCTGCAACTGGCTCCGTTTCAAGCATCTGGTGCTGATCGACACACTGGCACGCACCAGCAACATGCACGCCACGGCCGAGCAGATGAACATCAGCCAGCCGGCCGTGAGCAAGATGCTGCGCGAGACCGAGAACCTGCTTGGCTTCGCGCTGTTCCAGCGCCTGCCGCGGAGCATGCCGCCCACCGAGCTGGGGGTGCAGGTGGTGCGTTTCGCGGAGATGGCGCTGAACGACGCGCACCGCTTCCTCGACCAGATGAACCGGCTGCGCAGCGGCGGGCATGGCTTTCTGAAAGTGGGCACCATCTTTGCCGCGACCTCCCTGGTGCTGCCGGAGGCCATCGTGAAGATCAAGGAACGTTACCCGCTGCTGTCCATCGAGGTGGTGGAACACACCAGCGACCATCTGCTGGAGATGCTTGAACAGAAAGAGCTCGACCTGGTGGTGGCGCGTTTCACCGAGGAGCGCCAACGGCAATTGTTCGACTTTCAGCCGCTGGAGCCGGAGCCGTTCTGCATGGTGGTGAACAGTCGGCATCCCCTGTGCGTCATCACGCCGACCCCGCTGGAGCAGCTCGGCGACTGGCCATGGATCCTCTACCCGCAAGGCACGCCGATCCGCGCGCGCATGGAGCGGGCGTTCGCCGATGCCGGGATCCCGTCGCCGGCCAACACCGTGGAGACCATCTCGATGCATACCTTCCTGCAGGTGCTCCAGTCCGGGCCGATGATCGCCATGCTGCCGGAGTCCATGGTGCAGATGCATATCCAGGGCGGCTTGCTCAAGCGGCTCGACACTTCCCTGACGCTCACGCCGCAGGACTACGGCATCCTGACGCGCAAGGACGAGCCGCTCACCGGCTCGGCCCGGGAGTTTGCCTCGATCCTGCTGCGGGGGGCGGCGGGTGGAATGGCTGGCGGCATGGCGGACGATGCGGCGGGACCGACCTGATTTCAATAACGTGAGGTTATTGTTTAATCCAAATATATCATTGGGAAGGTATCGGTCGTCTCTCTAGAATGGGCGCCGTGGAAGTGCCGCAACGCGCGCCTCCAGACAAAAACGATAGCCCCCCGGATGTGCCCCGGGCAGAACGTTTGGGGGCGCCATCCGAGGAGCCCCCCAATGCAGTCCATGGCCCAGCCCATTGCCGCTACGCCGGCAATTGACAGACTCTGCGCTTTCGGCCGCCTGAAGCCGCAACCAGCCGCAACCAGCCGCAACCGGTCCGGCTGCGGCTGGCGCAAACCGCATCGCCTTTGGCTGCGCACGGCCGTCGCACAAGGCTGTGCACCGGCGCCATTCGTCCGGCCGGTATTGACCTGAGCCGGCAATCCGCTTTCATGCTTCATGCCCGGGGCGCACGCTTGCGCGCCCGGTGCATCCTTTCGAAGGAGATTACTATGTCGGACAACGCTGGCTACAACTACATCGGTGGCGGCCGCAGCGCGGCCGGATCCGTCATCTTGCGCAGCCTGGACGCCACCACCGGCGAGGCGCTGCCGCAGCGCTTCATCCAGGCCACGGTGGAGGAGGTGGATGCCGCCGCCAACGCCGCGGCCGCAGCTTTCCCGGCCTATCGTAGCCTGCCGGCCGAGCGCCGCGCGCAGTTCCTGGATGCCATCGCCGATGAGCTGGATGCGCTGGACGAGGCGTTCATCGCCATCGTCTGCCGCGAGACCGCGTTGCCGGCCGCGCGCATCCAGGGCGAGCGCGCCCGCACAAGCGGGCAGATGCGCTTGTTCGCGCGCGTTCTGCGGCGGGGCGATTTCCTCGGCGCCCGCATTGACCGCGCGCAGCCGCAGCGCACGCCGCTGCCGCGCGTGGACCTGCGCCAGTGCCGCATCGGCGTTGGCCCGGTGGCAGTGTTCGGCGCGAGTAATTTCCCGCTGGCGTTTTCTACCGCCGGCGGCGATACGGCCGCCGCACTGGCGGCCGGCTGCCCCGTCGTGTTCAAAGCGCACAGCGGCCACATGGCCACGGCGGAACTGGTGGCGGATGCCATCCTCCGCGCCGCCGGGCGTACCGGCATGCCTGTCGGCGTGTTCAACATGATCTTCGGCGCGGGTGTCGGCGAGACGCTGGTGAAGCATCCGGCCATCCAGGCGGTGGGCTTCACCGGCTCACTCAAGGGCGGCCGCGCCTTGTGTGACATGGCCGCAGCGCGTCAGCACCCGATCCCGGTGTTTGCCGAGATGAGCAGCATCAACCCGGTCGTGCTGTTGCCCGGCGCGTTGCAGGCGCGCGGCGACAAGGTCGCCGGCGAGTTGGCGGCCTCGGTGGTGTTGGGGGCGGGGCAGTTCTGCACCAATCCGGGCCTGGTGATCGGCATCCGCTCCGCCCAGCTCAGCGCCTTTCTCGAGCGCTTCTGCGGGCTGATGCGCGACGTGGCCCCGCAGACCATGCTCAACACCGGCGCGCTGGCCAGCTACAGCCATGGCCTGGAGGCATTGCTGGCGCACCCGGGCGTGACGCGCCTGGCGGGCAGCGAGCAAGAAGGCCACCAAGCGCATGCGCAGGTCTTCAAGGCCGATGTCAGCCTCCTGCTGGAGGGCGACGCGCTGCTGCAGGAGGAAGTCTTCGGCCCGGCGACGGTGGTGGTGGAGGTGGCCGACCGGGAAGAACTGATGCGCGCCTTGCACGGCCTGCGCGGCCAGTTGACTGCCACGCTGATCGGCGAGCCGGCGGACCTGCTGGCGTCCACCGACATCCTCGCGCTGCTGGAAGAGAAGGTTGGCCGCCTGCTGATCAACGGCTACCCGACGGGCGTGGAAGTGTGCGACGCCATGGTCCACGGTGGCCCCTATCCGGCCACCTCCGACGCGCGCGGCACCTCGGTGGGCACGCTGGCCATCGATCGCTTCCTGCGGCCGGTCTGCTTCCAGAACTTCCCCGACGCCTTGCTCCCCGACGCGCTCAAGAATGCCAACCCGCTAGGGATCGAGCGCTTGGTGGACGGCGTGGAGACGCGCGAGGCCCTGGCTTGAGCGCTTGGGCCATCACACCCCCACGAGAGCGGACAAAGCAAAGGCAGGAGGAGATCCAATGCAAACTGAACTGAACACCGGCCGCTATGGCCACCACGCGCTGCTGACCTTCGTCGAGGGCCTGTTCCACAAGGCCGGTGCGCAAGCCGACCTGGCCTCGGTGGTCGCCCGCACGCTGGTCGAGGGCGACCTGCTGGGCCATTCCACCCACGGCACCAACCTGGTCAACGGCTACCTCGGCAGTATTCTGGACGGGCACGCCATTGTCGACACCACGCAGTTCCGCACGCTGTCGCAAAGCGCATCGTCCGCCCTGTTCGACGGCAGCTACGTGCTCGGCCCGTATTGCGTGAGCCGGGCGCTGGACTTTGCCTGCGAGGCGGCGGCCAGCCATGGCATCGGCATTGCGGTGGTCCGGCGCTCGCACCACATCGGCTGCCTTGGCGCCTACCTCCAGCGCGTGACGGACTGCGGGCTGGTTCCGCTGATCTATTCGTCGGATCCGTCAGTGGCCTCGGTCTCGGCCCACGGCGGCATTGAGCCGCTGTTCACGCCGAACCCGATCGCGGTCGGCATTCCCACCCGGCAGGCGCCGATGCTGATCGACGTGAGCATGTCCACCATCACCAACGGTTTCCTCAACAAGACGCGCAATGCCGGCGAGAAGCTGCCGCAGCCGGTGCTGATGTCAAACCAGGGCGTGCTTACCGATGACCCGGAAGCCTTCTTCTCCACGCCGCCCGGCAGCATCCTGCCGCTGGGCGGGCGCGCGTTCGGCCACAAGGGCTTTGCCCTGGGCCTGATGGTGGAGGCGCTGACCTCGGGCCTCGCCGGCCACGGCCGCAAGGACAAGCCCGACGCCTGGGGCGCATCCGTGTGCACGATGGCCATCGACCCGGCCTTCTTCGGTGGGCTCGAGAGCTTTACCGAGGAGTCGTCTCACCTCGCGGATCAGGTTCGCGCCAGCACGCCGGTGGAGGCCGGGCGGCCGGTGCGGCTACCCGGGGCCGCGGGCCTGGCGCTACGCGAGGCGCAGTTGCGCGATGGTGTGAACCTGCCCGGTTTCGTGGTGGCCAGCCTGCAGGCCGCCGCGCAGAGGATGGGGGTCAAGGAGTTCCCCGCAATGCTCAGCCGATAAAGGCCCGCCCGGGCCAGACCCATACTCCATATCAAGGAGACACATTAATGAGAAAAATTAAAAGCTATAAGACGGTCGCGGTCGTGTTCCTGTTCTTCATCGGCGTGGTGAACTACCTGGACCGCAGCGCGCTGTCCATCGCCAACACCTCGATCCAGAAAGACCTGTCCATCAGCCCGTCGGAGATGGGCATCCTGCTGTCAGCGTTCTCCATCGCCTACGCCTTCTCGCAACTGCCCATGGGCATCATCATCGACCGCCTGGGCAGCAAGATCGCCCTGGGCGCGTCGCTGATCTTCTGGTCCGTCGCCCAGACCGTGTTCGGCTTCGCCAGCGGCTTCAGCAACTTCATCGGCCTGCGCGTACTGCTGGGCATCGGCGAGGCGCCGGTGTTCCCATCGGCGGCCAAGGCACTGGCCGAATGGTTCGACGCGGAGGAACGGGGCACGCCCACGGGCCTGGTGTGGTCGTCCACCTGCATCGGCCCCTGCGTGGCGCCGCCGCTGCTGACGCTGTTCATGGTTCACTTCGGCTGGCGCGGCATGTTTGTCATCAGCGGTGTCCTGGGGCTGGTGCTCGCCAGCTGCTGGTTCGTGTTCTACAAGAGCAAGGCCGAATACATCGCCAGTAGCGGCCGCGCCGAGCCGGTGAGCGCACGGGCCGCGCGTCCGAGCATGTCCGAGCAGATGGCCGACTGGGCAATGCTGTTTCGCAGCGGAACAACCTGGGGTGCATTCCTCGGCTTCATGGGCGTGATCTACATGCTCTGGCTGCACCTCACCTGGCTGCCCGGGTATTTCGAGAAGCAGCACGGCATGGACCTGTACAAGACCGCATGGGTGGTTTCGCTGGCCTACCTGTTCGGCGCCATCGGTACGGTGGTCGCCGGACGCGCCTGCGACCTGCTGGTGCGGCGTGGCATGAGCGTCCTGGGCAGCCGCAAGTTCACCATCATTGCCGGCCTGCTGATGGCGGCGGCCTTTACCCTGATGGTGACGTTCGTGACCAATGTGGTGGGCTGCGTGGTGCTGCTGTGCCTGGCGCTGTTCTCCATCAACATGGCCAGCGCTACGGCCTGGATGATCGTCAACACCGTCATATCGTCCAGGCGCGTGGCCTCGTTCGGCTCGATCCAGAACTTCGGCGGCTACCTGGCCGGCTCGGTCGCGCCCATCGTCACCGGCTTCAGCGTGCAGTACAGCGGCTCGTTTTCTTTGGCGTTCGTCATCAGCGCGGCGGTTGCCGTGGCGGCGGCGCTGGCTTACTTCGTGCTGCTGCGCGAACCGATCCAGGAGGCAGTGCCGGTGTTAGCCTGAATCGCGGAGGGCCCTGGTGGCCGCGACGTGCCGCGCGGTCGCCGCGCCGGTCGGCTTGCGAGGTCTGCCTGAGCGCTGGCCCCCGGCCGGATCAATCGTTTTTTGCTTACCAGTGAGTTGCTTGAGGCGCTGTGCCTTGAGGAGTGCAAGCCCAATCGCGGTATTCAATGCAGCCGATGCGGAACTTGTGGTTGTGCGGATGCTAAAGATTTCGGCCATACGAATGGGTTGGCCCAGTAGTCTTCGCGGCGGCGCTGCCAGCCGCGGACGCACTGTGACCAAATGCCGGCTGTGCCAGAGGCTGAGTACCTTGCCCGCTTTGGGGCGATCCGCAGGATTTGCGCCAGTTGGACGGCACTACGCAGTCACAGAAATTCGGACACCCCCGTCTCGGGTCAGAAATTCTCTGTATCCACCTCGCTGTTGCCCTGCGGATTGTAGCGGTTGCCCACCACGGTTCGCTGGTTGATCACTGACTCCAAACGGGCCATGTCATCTGCGCTGAGCTTCACATCGATCGCCCCGAGATCGTCCAGTAAGTGCGCCACGCTGGTGGTGCCAGGGATCGGAATGATGTCATTGCCACGATGCAACAGCCAAGCCAGCGAGAGCTGTGCCAGCGAGCAACCGACGTCGCGGGCAATGGCTTTGTAGCCGTCCAGCAGCGACAAGTTTGCGGCGTAAGCCTCGGGTGCAAAGCGTGGCATGGAGCGGCGGATGTCCTTGGCTTCGAGCGAGGCTACGTCGGTCAGTTCACCGCACAAAAAGCCGCGTGCCAGAGGGCTGAAGGCGACGAGGGCCACACCAAGTTCGCGGCAGGCCTCGAGTACGGCGATTTCCGGGTTGCGCGTCCACAAGGAATATTCGGTCTGCAACGCGGTGATGGGATGCACGTTGTGGGCTTTGCGCAGCGTGGTTGCCGACACTTCCGATAGACCGATGGCGCGGACATAGCCCTTGCGCACCAGATCGCTCAGGGCGCCGACGCTATCCTCGATGGGTACTTTCTTGTCCCAGCGGTGCAGGTAGTACAGGTCAATCACGTCGGTACCCAGTCGCTTGAGCGCGGCTTCGCAGGTGGCCCGGATGGTCTGTGGTCGGCCGTCGATGACTCGCACGGGCTTGCCATCGCCATTGATGTCTACGCCGGTCATGCCGCACTTGCTGGCCAGGGTGAACTGGTTGCGGTGCTTGGACAGGATGTTGCCGACTAGCTTCTCATTTGCACCGAAGCCGTATAGGGCGGCCGTGTCAAAAAAATTGACGCCAGCATCCAGCGCGGTCAGCAGTACCTTTTCGGCTTGCTCGGCCGATGGTGGCACTCCGTAGGCGTGGCTCAGGTTCATGCAGCCCAGACCGATGGCGCTGACGTTGAAAGTGCCGAGTTTGCGTTGTTGCATTGGATGATCTTCCGAAAAAAGGTGCCCCCGATACGGTGACCCTCGAGGGATGTACTCTAGTATCCGCGATTGCCAGCACGGTGATTCCGGGTTTACCTTGGACCAAATCGTGCGCAATGCACTTAATGTTTACGGACGATGCCGGACGATGTGGGGCTTCATCCCGCGTGGCGTCGGGCATCGAGGACATCTCGCACTTCTGGATTCACGCAGGTCGAGGTGATACGGCCGGCGAGTGCGTCGAGCAGGTTGCGGGCAGCGCGCAACGCCATCGCGTCGCGTGTCTGTTGCGTAGCCGAGCCAATATGCGGCAGGGCGACGACGTTCGGCATTGTCAATAGCGGCGAGTCCGGTGGCAGCGGTTCGCGCTCGAACACGTCGAGTCCGGCGCCGAGGATGCGGCGTTCCCGCAGCGCCTCGATGAGCGCGGCTTCGTCGACCACCTGGCCGCGCGCGCAGTTGACGAGGATCGCCGTTCGCTTCATCAGGCGGAGTTCTGCCGCGCCGATCAGCCGCTCGGTCGCGGCGGACAACGGCACCAGCAGGCACACGAAATCGGCCTGCGCGAGCAGTTCCGGCAACGTGCGCCATTGCGCACCGTAGGCTTCTTCCACTTCGTGATTACGTGTGCGATTGCAATACAGCACGTCCATGCCGAAACCCAGCGCCGCGCGTCGCGCGAGGGCGCCGCCGATGCGTCCGAGCCCGACGATGCCGAGCGCCTTGTGATGAACGTCGACGCCGAACTGAGCCGCTCCGACCGACGCACGCCATTCACCACGCCGCGCCCATTCGGCGAGTTCGACGACACGCCGCGCGCTCGCGAGCAGCAGGGTGAACGCGAGATCCGCGGTGGTTTCGGTCAATTCGTCGGGCGTGTTGTTGAGGACGATGCCGCGCCGCGTCAGGTCCTCGACATCGAATGCATCGAATCCGGCGGAAATGGTCGATGCCGCTTCCAGAAATGGTGCGGCGTCAAGCAGCTCCGGCGTGATCTTCATGTTGTTGCCGAGGATGCCGTGTGCCCGCGCGAGCGCTTCGATCAACGGCGCGCGGCTTGCGGCAGCGACCTGTTCAACCTCGACCACGTCATGCTGTTCGCGCAACAGCGCGAGCGCGCTCTGCGGCACGCTCCGGTACACGACGATTCGTTTTCTCATCGGGGGTTCCTTCGCGAGGGGCCGTTTAGGCAGGCGGGAAGCTGGGCGCGGTAAGACTGGTCTTGCCCGCCTTGCTGCCGCCATTGCGCTGGTTTTACCGCCTGCCGACCCGGAAGGCGATCTCGCCGACACCCGCGACACCCGCCGTGACTTCATCGCCGGGTTGCAGCTCGCCGACACCGGCGGGCGTGCCGGTGAAGATCAGGTCGCCGGGAGCGAGGGCCACGCTTTGTGAGACATAGGCTATGACATCCGCCACGGGCCAGATCAGCTCGTTCAGGTCGCCTTCCTGGCGGATCTCGCCGTTCACCTTGAGCCATATACGGCCCTCGGCGGGATGCCCGACACTGGCCACGGAATGCAACGGGCCGCACGGGCCGGAAGCATCGAAACCCTTTGACCAGTCCCAGGGCCGGCTCATCTTCTTGGCGGTGTCCTGCAGGTCGCGGCGGGTCAGGTCGACACCCACGCCGTAGCCCCAGACCAGATCCTGCGCTTGCTCCGGCTTGAGGTTGGCGCCACCCTTGCCGATCGCCACCACCAGTTCGATCTCGTGGTGGAGGTTTTCCGTCAGCGGCGGATAAGGCACAGTTCCTTCGGCGGCCACGACGGCGTCCGCGGGCTTGGTGAAGAAGAACGGCGGCTCGCGGTCCGGGTCATTGCCCATCTCGCGGGCGTGCGCGGCGTAGTTGCGGCCTACGCAGAACACGCGGCGGATGGGGAAGCGGGCGCTGCTGCCGGCCACGGCGACGCTCGCCTGCTCGGCGGGCTGGATAACGAATTCAGTCATTTTCGGTACTTGTTCCGTGCGGGCCAACGTGGGCCCGTGTACGAGGAGAAATTAATTACTTGGCGAAAACCTGGCTGAGGTCGCCGAACGCCTTGAACTCCAGAGCGTTGCCCGACGGGTCGAGGAAGAACATGGTCGCCTGCTCGCCAACCTGTCCTTTAAAGCGCACATGCGGCTCGATTACGAACTTCGTATTAGCGGCGCGCAGATTGTTCGCCAGCGCTTCCCATTCTTCCATCGGCAAGATCGCGCCGAAATGCCGCACCGGCACCTCATCGCCATCGACCGCGCTGGTCGCGCGATGGCCGCATTCTTCCGGCGCCAGGTGGGCGACCACCTGGTGGCCGTAGAAATTGAAATCTATCCAGGCATCGGAGCTGCGGCCCTCAGGGCAACCCAGCAGTTCGCCATAGAAGCGGCGGGCTTCGCTCAGGTCGTGAACGGGAAATGCCAGGTGAAACAACGGAGTTGCGTTCATGAGAAGGTTCTTTCTTGTCACGGGGTAGCGGAATTGAGAAGTGTTGTGGTGTTCCCGTTGCACTGATTGTAATCAGCAGAACTCGTAATATGAAACGAATTATTTCTGTTCTAAGAATCAAAAATTTCGATAGATGGGCTACTACTTCTGTACCTTCCTTGTCGTCGCGGAAGCTGCCTCGTTCTCCGCCGCCGGCGCACGGCTTGCTGCCATGAGCACGCTGGTACGCCGGCTGGAGGAGGACCTGGGATACAGTTTGTTCGATCGCGCTGGCAAGTCGATCGCGCTGAGCGAGGAGAGCCGCAGGCTGCTGCCCGAAGCCTCCGCTTCCTCAAGCTCTATGAATCGATGAGGGTCCGCGCGCGCACTATCTTCGATATGACGCCGCTGGACTAGGCGCTGCTCGACCGTGCAGGCCGCGCTGCTGCGCAAGGCCATGAAGCGCTTTCGCGCTGGCTTTCCCAAGCCGCACGTCAATATCATCCCGGCATGTCGAGACCGCGCCAGAGCGGGCGCTAAGTGGCGACGCGATGAACACATTCATCTCGTCAAGACTGGCAATACGTCCGGGATCGCTCGCGGCTGGCGGGGAGCGAGGCTCCCTACGGCGCAAGCGCCGCCGCTGCCGGCGTCGAACTCCGCCGTGCCGGTACCCCCGCCCGTCACCACTGGCTTTGCGACGGCACGAGGTGGATCGGCTTTGCCAGCAGGGAGGAGGGATGGTTCATGGCTTTCTACCAGTGGCTTGTGGGTATCGGCGCCGCGTCTGCGCGCGGCTTGTTACGCGAGGATGAGTTCGACCGGAGGCAGGCCGGCGATCCTGCCCAGCGCCGCGCCCGGCTTGTCCGGGAAATGCATGCCGGTATAGGACCCGGTCGTGACCAGCGTGCCGTGCCCCACGGTCATGCCGCGCGCGGTGCAGTGGTTGACCACCCACGGCAGCAGGCGGCGCGGGTCGCCGGCGGGATTGGCCGGCGCGCCCTTGACCACGTCCTCGCCATCGAAGGTGAAGAACAGGCCTGGATCCAGGAAGGGATAGCCGGGCTCGTAGGGCACGTATTCGCCGACGATCAGGGCGCCGTGGTTCTGCAGGTCGGCAAGCTGCGCCAGCTTGTCCACCGCGGGCCATTCCTGGTACCGGCTCGCCACTACCTCGATCGCGGCCGCCATGGTTTGCACGCCATCCAGCACCTCCTCGCAGGAATAAGGAGCGCCGCGCGGCGTGAAGGCCCGCCCGAAGCAGAACGCAATCTCCAGTTCCAGGCCAAGCGGGCGGAAGCCGCTGCGCGACAGCGTTGCCGGGCTCGGATGCACGCAGTCGTCCGGCAGCGGCGCGCCCTGGATCGGGCCGGTCGCCGATTTCGCGCCGACTTTCCAGCCGCCGATGCCGGCCTGGCGCAGGCGCAGCACTTCGGCTTGCACTGCGTAGGCGGTGTCGGCATCCTGCGGCAGCAGTTCGGTGGGCAAGGCGGAGAAGCAAAGGCCTTCGCTGCCGGCGCGTGCGAGCCGGCTGGCGAGTTCCTGTTCCAAATGGGGATAGCTCATGATCAGGTTTCTGTTGGCGAATGGGGAGCGCGCATCGCTGATGCGTGCAATTGCTTGGAGTTGGCCGCGGCAGCGGGCTCGCTCTCGAACTTGCTTTCCGGCTGCATGCGCAAGGCCAGCACCACGCCGATGCCCATCAGCACCATGCTGCCGATAAAGGGCAGTTCCCAGCTGCCGAAGCGGTCGATCAGGTAGCCCGACAGCACCGGCGAGATGATCGCGGCCAGCGCGGAGCCGGAATTCATCATCCCGCTCGCGGTACCGGAATGCTCCGGCGCGATATCCATGGGGATCGCCCACATCGGCCCGATGGTCATCTCGGAAAAGAAGAAACCGGCGGCCAGGCAAGCCATCGAGACGTAGAGCTGGTGGGTGAACAACATGGGGATCAGCGACAGCATCGTCAGCAGCATGCAGACCGCCACCATCCAGCTGCGGGCGCGCTTCAGGCTGCCGGTACGCTCGTAGAGCTTGTCGGTGACGATGCCGCCGAGCGTGTCGCCTAGCACGCCGGCAAAGAACACGGCGGAGGCGAAGATGGCAGACTTCTTCAGGTCCAGGTCGTAGCTATGCAGGAAGTACTGGGGAATCCAGCTCAGGAACAGCCACAGGGTCCAGGCGTAGCAGAAGTAGACGATGGTCACCGGCGCCATGCGCTTGAACAGGCGGCGCCAGGGCACGTTGCCGGCCTTCTTCTTGGGGGCGGGCAGCGTTTCGAGCTCGTCCGCCGTGATGCGGGGATGATCCTTCGGGTGCTCGGTGAAGGTCACCGCCCACAACGCCACCCAGACCAGGCTGATCACGCCGCAGAGATAGAACGACTCACGCCAGCCATAGACCGCCATGATGGCGACGACCGCGGCCGGGGCCACGGCGTTGCCCACCCGTGCGCAGGCGTGGGTGATGCCTTGCGCGAAGCCGCGCCTCTCCTTGGGCACCCAGCGCGCCATGGCGGCGGTGGCAGCCGGAAACGTGGCGCCCTCGCCCAGCCCGAGCAGCAGGCGCGCGGCCAACAGGGAAATTAGCCCGCCGGCGAAACCTGTCAACAAGGTGGCAATGGCCCAGAGCACGCCGCAGACCATCAGGGTGCGCTTGGCGCCGAACCGGTCGCTGACCCAGCCGCCGATGATCTGGAACACCAGGTAGGGGTAGGCGAAGGCCGAGAACACCAGGCCGATCTGGGTCTTGCTGAGGTTGAACTCCTGGCCAAAGCCGGCTGCGGCCGTGCTGACGTTGACGCGGTCCAGGTAGGTGATGAAATACATGATGCATAGCATCCCCAGCACGACGCTGGTTGCACGCAGGCGCTTCATGGCTTGTCTCCGTTGCATTGTTCCTGCCCGCCCGGCGGGTGCCGGGCCCGGGGTAAATTCATCGGGGCCGGCTCTCTGGCCGGTTCCCGCTGGTGCGCGTCAGACGGCGGGGCACCAAAAGGCAACACCTCTCCCTGGCCTCACCCCGGGAGGCGAAGCCATGCCTGTCTGCACTTGCTGTGATTCAGGAAGGCCGGCGTGCGCCTGCCACGCGGGCGAGCCGCTCGGCCTTCCGGTGACGGTTCAGGCCGCGGCCTTCAGCGTTGGCGTGTCCGCGTGCGAGGCCAGGTACTCCATCGCCGCCACGACCCCGCTCGCCGCCACCGGCACGCCGGCGAGCTTCAGCCCCATCTCGCAACCGGACAGCGTGGCCATCAGGGTCAGGTCGTTGCAGTCGCCGAGATGCCCGATGCGGAACATCTTGCCGCGCATCTTGCCCAGCGCCTGGCCCAGCGACATGTCGAAGCGTTCGTAGATGTGCTTGCGCACCGCGTCGGCGTCGACGCCCTCCGGCATCATCACGCCGGTCAGCACCGGGCTGTACACCGAGGCGTCCGCACACTGGATCTCCAGGCCCCAGGCCCGCACCGCGCGGCGGGTCGCCTCGGCCAGCCGCTGGTGCCGCGCGAAGACGTTATCCAGGCCCTCATCCAGGATCATGTCCAGCGCTTCCGACAGCCCATAGAGCAGGTTGGTGTTCGGCGTGTACGGCCAGTAGCCGTTCTTGTTGGCCTCGATGATCTCGTCCCATCCCCAAAAAGCGCGCGGCAGCTTTGCCTGCTTGCTGGCGGCGATCGCCTTCGGCGACAACGCGTTGAAGCTGATCCCCGGCGGCAGCATCAGGCCCTTCTGCGAGCCCGACACCGTTACGTCCACGCCCCACTCGTCGTGGCGGTAGTCCGCCGAGGCCAGTCCGGAGATGGTGTCAACCAGCAGCAGCGCCGGGTGGCCGGCCGCGTCGATGGCGCGGCGCACGGCGGCAATGTTCGAGGTAACGCCGGTCGAAGTCTCGTTGTGCACCACGCATACGGCCTTGATGGCGTGCGCGCTGTCGGCGCGCAGGCGGGCTTCGATCATGTCGGCCTGCACGCCCCGGCGCCAGCCCTCGATGCCCGGCAGGCCCAGGAATTCCGGCTTCAGCCCCAGTGCCTCCGCCATCTTCTTCCACAGCGTGGCGAAGTGACCCGTTTCGAACATCAGCACGTTGTCGCCGGGGCTGAGCGTATTGGTCAGCGCGGCTTCCCAGGCCCCCGTGCCGGAGGCCGGATAGATGATCACCGGCTGCGCGGTCTTGAAGATCTTCTTGATATCGGCCAGCACCTTGCGGCCCAGCGCGCCGAACTCCGGACCGCGGTGATCAATGGTCGGATAGCTCATGGCACGCAGGATGCGGTCGGGCACGGGGCTCGGACCGGGGATCTGGAGGAAGTGGCGGCCGGCGGGGTGGAAGTCTAGCTTGATCATGGATTGGTCCCTCCTTTGTGGATTATGCATTTTGCATTCAAAATACTTTAGCAGGCGTGGCGGGCAATCTCCAAGTACTGTTTCGGGGTAAACACTGGGGGTTTACCCCGATCCCGGGCGCCGGGCAGGAGATGCAGTAAAATGCGAAAAACGCAGAGATAAGGACTTTGTATGCAGAATCTAATTGGCGGCGACCTCGTCCGCCCTGCGCCGGTCCTCCCCAAAGTCGAACGGCAACGGCTTCACGACACGGTGGTCGAGCACCTGCGCAAATTCATCGTGGAAGGCGTGCTGGCGCCAGGCATGAAGCTCAATGAACGCGAATTGTGCGAAACCCTCGGGATCTCACGCACGCCGCTGCGCGAGGCGTTCAAGGTGCTGGCGGCGGAAGGCCTGATCGAGATTTCTCCCAACCGGGGCGCCAGCGTCTCGCGCATGACGGAATCGGAAGTGTGGGAAACCTTCGAGCTGATGAGCGGCCTCGAGGCGTTTTCGGGCGAGCTGGCGTGCGAGCGCATGACGCCGGCCGAACTGGCGGAGATCAAGGCGCTGCATTATTCGATGCTGGCCTGCCGGGTGCAGAACGACCTGCCGGGCTACTACAGCCGCAACCAGGAAATTCACGACCGGATCAACGAGGCGGCGCGCAATGCCACGCTGCGCCAGACCTACCAGAGCATCAACCGGCGCCTGAAGGCGCTGCGCTTCCGCTCGAATCAACAGACCGACAAGTGGGATCGCGCCGTGCACGATCACGAAGACATGATCAAGGCGCTGGAAGCGCGCGACGGCAAGTTGCTGGGCACCATCCTGAAGCGGCACTTGCTGGAGAAGCGCGACGCCATCATGCAAATCCATCCGGATCCTGTAGGCGAGCCGGCCACCCCAAACGCATAGGCGCCCGCTCGCATGCACAGGGCCGGCAACGGCTCTGGTGCAAAACGATGTGCCTACTGGATGGCTACCGCGGTAGCACTATCTGGCACCCCCGCTGTTCGAGCTTGTCGTTGAGATTCGGAAACGCTGTGCAGCGGGCGGCAGATCAGATCGAGCATCGCGCCATCGTGGGGGAAGTTGTACCGCAAGTCGCCTCGAAACGCCGTGGTGCTCAGTATCGACGAGAAGACCGCCATTCAAGCGACGTGAACCCTCGCCGGCGCGGCTGCATCGGCGCGAGTTTGCCCCGCATCTCCTTTCGCTAAGGCCGACTGCAACGCATGTGCAAGACGCTGAAAGGCGTCGATTGTTCTATGGACGCTTCGGTATTCGGTACCCCGATCTTGCCGTCAAGGTCGATCAGCATCCCGGCATCCTGTGCCAATTCGAGGATGTTCATCTGGAGCCTATAAACCATAGATCTCTCGCCTGGCCTGTCGCTCATGCCGCGAGCTGGCAGGCACGTATCCCCAGCATGTCCGTCTTTGGTGGGAAGACATTCCACGACCCGTCATCGTGCCGGAAGAAAACGATCGTCACCCATCCTTCTGGCCGCAACGTGCCAATGCGGACGTAGCGCCTTCGATCCGAAGGCGCGCGAGTGAACTCGATCACACGCAACGCCGCACCAGGCCCGAACCACTTGGCGGCCTGCACACGCACGGACTTCTTGCCGGTATGCATATCCTTCTCCTTCAACCACATTCGCTTTTGTTTGCGCAACTCCGTTTCGTGCGCCGTCGGGCGGCTATATCCTTGAGGCGTTCGCCGCGGTGCGGCGACTGGCCACGATAGGATTCGAGGAAACGGCAACGAGACACCCGTTTTCAGGCACTCGATTGCACGGAATGGTAGTCCCCGTCACCGCGGACAGGGACCGGCCTGTTACCTTATTTCGGCCCGTGCACGCGTTGCGGCCCTTCCGCGATCTGGCCCGATAGCTGCGCCTCATCGAACCAGCACGCGAATCGTCCTGGCTTCCGGATCGATCTGGATCATGTCCCCAGCGCTGCTCCCTGTGCGAGGACTGTGTTGACAGTATTGAACACGATCGCCAGCGGCGTCATATCGCGCGATTGCATTTCGTGCAGCATCCACAAGGTTGGGACACCACCCTTCGCCGTATCGAGCACGAGAGTCTTGTCGAACGACTGGCGTGCGACCTTTTGCGCGGGGCGAGAGAAAACGCCAGGCAGACGATTCAGCTCAGTTCTGTTTTGGGATATGCGCGGATTCGATGAGGCCGGCCCATTTCTTCTGCTCGCTGGCGACGAATCGCGCGAACTCTTCGCGGGAGCCGGTGCCTACCGATGCGTTGGCGTCGGTCAGCTCCTTGCGCAAGGCGTCGGTCTTCAGCACTTTCTCCAGCGCGGCGCTAACCCGGTCGACGATCGGCTGTGGCGTGCCCTTGGGAAACACCAGACCGCCCCACGAGACGTTCTCGTAGCCTTTCAGTCCGGACTCGTCCAGGGTCGGCAGATTGGGATAGAGTGGAATACGCTCGCGGCTGGTGATCGCCAGCGCGCGCAGCTTGCCGCTTTTGACGAGCGGCCATGCGACCGAGGCATTGGTAAACGTGTAGTCAAGCCGGCCGCCGGCGAGGTCGGTGAGGGACGGCGGGTCGCCGTTGTAGGGGATGAACAACACGTCGATGCCCGCCATCTTCTTGAATAGCTCGCCGCCCATGTGGCCACTGCTACCGGTACCGGCCGCGGCATATGACAGCTTGCCGGGCTCCTTCCTGGCCAGCGCAATCAGTTCGGCGACGTTCCTGATCGGGGAGTCGCCACGAACCACGAGCAGGTTGTAGATCGAGAACATGCGGCCCACGGGCACAAAGTCCCTTTGCGGATCATAGGGAAGCTTGCTGAACAGGCCGGGGTTGACGGCCAGGGTGTTGATATTG
>NZ_JBFTQG010000033.1:0-78509 GCF_056398885.1 Cupriavidus sp. 01T418 | reverse complement strand
TTCGCTGCCACCATTCCGAGCACGGAGCGGGTGGCCGACATGATTTCGATGGCCGCACGCGAGTGCTTCAACGGCGCTCCCGGCCCGGCGTACCTGGAGATCCCGCGCGACGTGCTCGACCGCGAAGTCGACCTCGCGCGCGCGGTGATCCCGCGCCCCGGCCACTATCGCGCTTCCACCAAATCGATCGGCGACCCGCGTGATATCGAGCGCCTGGCCGACATCCTGGTCAATGCCGAACGCCCGGCCATTCTCTACGGCCAGCAGGTCTGGACCGCGCGCGGCCACGAGCAAGCCATCGCGCTGCTCAAGGGCCTGGATATTCCCGGCTACTTCAACGGCGCCAGCCGCGGCCTGCTGCCACCGGGCGATCCGCACCACTTCGACCGCACCCGCACGCAGGCCTTCGCCAATGCCGACGTCCTGATCATCGTGGGCACGCCGTTCGACTTCCGCATGGGTTACGGCAAGCGCATCAGCAAGGAACTGACGCTGGTGCAGATCGATATGGACTACCGCACGGTCGGCAAGAACCGCGACATCGACCTTGGCCTGGTCGGCGACCCCGGCGCCATCCTCGGCGCGGTGCTGCAGGCCGCCAGCGGCCGCATCAAGAACGACAAGCGCCAGGCGCGCCGGAAGTGGATGGGCCAGCTGACCGAAGCCGAGGCTGTGGCCACCGAAAAGCTGATGCCGCTGTTCCGCTCGGAAAACACGCCGATCCACCCATACCGCGTGGCCTATGAACTCAACGAGTTCCTGTCGGACGATACGGTCTATATCGGCGACGGCGGCGACGTGGTGACCATCTCCGCGCAGGCCGTACGCCCGCGCCGTCCCGGCCAGTGGATGGATCCGGGCGCGCTGGGTTCGCTGGGCGTCGGCACCGGCTTTGCCATTGCCGCCGGGCTGGCCAACCCGAACAAGGAGATCCTCTGCTATTACGGCGACGGCTCCTTCGGTATGACCGCCTTCGACATGGAGAGCGCCAACCGTTTCGGCGTGCCCTACCTGGCGGTGATCGGCAACAACTCGGCGATGAACCAGATCCGCTACGGCCAGCTCGCCAAGTACGGAGAGGCGCGCGGCAATGTGGGCAACCTGCTGTCGGACGTGCCGTTCTCCAGGTTCGCCGAAATGCTGGGCGGCTACGGCGAGGAAGTGCGCGAGCCGGGCAAGATCGCCGGCGCGCTGCAGCGCGGGCGCGAGGCGGTCCAGCGCACCGGCAAGTCGGCCGTGATCAATATCTGGGTGGACCCGCGCGAGTACGCACCGGGCACCAAGAACCAGACCATGTACAAGTAACCCGGTGGTGAGGAGACAAGACCATGAACAAGGCACTGGACGGTGTGCGGATCCTGGACATGACCCATGTGCAGGCCGGCCCTTCGGCCACCCAGCTGATGGCATGGCTGGGGGCTGACGTGATCAAGGTGGAGTTGCCGGGGCGCGGCGACATCACGCGCAGCCAGCTGCGTGATGTGCCCAACGCCGACAGCCTGTACTTCACCATGCTGAACTCCAACAAGCGCAGCCTCACGCTCAATATGAAGACGCCGGAAGGCAAAGCGTTGCTGGAAGACCTGGTACAGCGCTGCGACGTGCTGGTGGAGAATTTCGGCCCTGGCGTGCTGGATCGCGCGGGTTTCGACTGGGACCGCCTGCAGACGCTGAACCCACGGCTGGTCTACGCGTCGATCAAGGGCTTCGGCCCGGGGCCGTACGCGGATTGCAAGGCCTATGAGAACGTGGCCCAGTGCATGGGCGGCTCGGCCAGCACCACCGGCCCTAGCGAGGGCCCGCCGACTGTTACCGGCGCGCAGATCGGCGACTCGGGCACGGGCGTGCACTGCGTGGTGGGTATCCTGGCTGCGCTGCTGCAGCGTGAGCATTCCGGGCGCGGGCAGCGGGTGGAAGTGGCCATGCAGGACTCGGTGCTCAACCTGTGCCGGGTCAAGCTGCGCGACCAGCAACGCCTGGCCGCCGGGCCGATGCGCGAGTACCCCAACCAGCAGTTCGACGACTTCGTGCCGCGCGCCGGCAACGCCTCGGGCGGCGGCCAGCCCGGCGCGGCATTGCGCTGCGCCCCGGGCGGCGCCAACGACTATGTCTACGTCATCGTCCAGCCGCAAGGCTGGGAGCCGCTGATGCGCTTGTGCGGACGGGAGGACCTGATCACCCACACGCAGTTCGCCACGCCGGAAGCCCGCCTCAAATGCCTGCAGGAGTGCTTCTCCATCATCGAGAAATGGACGCGCACGCGCACCAAGTTCGAGGTGATGGAGGCGCTCAACGAGGTCAACGTCCCGTGCGGGCCGATCTTGTCGATGAAGGACCTGATCGAGGACAAGTCGATGTACGAGCGCGGCTACCTGGTGGAACTGGACCACCCGGAGCGCGGGCAGTACGTGCAACTGGGCTGCCCGATCACGCTGTCGGCATCGCCGGTGCAGGTGGAGCGCTCGCCGCTGCTGGGCGAGCACACCGAGGAGATCCTCGACTGGCTGGGCCGCACGCCCTCGCAGATCGAAGCCTTGCGCGCCGCGGGGGCAGTCTGATGCCCTGAGCATCCCCGCGTACGCCAGTCACTTCCTGAACCGAGTCTGCAAGCCGCCGGCCCTCGCGTTTCGCGCGAGGGCCGGCTCACGCCCAGGCATTCCTTGAACAGATGGAGAGACCTGACATGGCACACAACAAGGACGAACAAGGACGCGGCGCGGAAGATCCTGGGCACTTCGCTCGGTGTCGGCTCGATGAAGGACGGCGCCGTGGTGGAGGTGGTGGAGGTGGCGATCGAGTGTATCGGCGCACCTGTCATTCGCATGCGTCACATGCGCGGATGAGCGGCGGGTAGGTGACGGGTAAGCAGAGGGTAAGCGGGCCAGGGCGCGGGCGCAGCAAATGGAAGGGGCGCTTTCCCGCGCCCCTTCCGCTTGCCGTGTCGTTTCGCGCTATCGATATTTCAGTTGGTTTTCTGCCCCATCGCGCGCAGGTACTCGCACTTCTTGTCGAGGATCAGGCGGCTGAGGAAATCGGCATCGTAGGCCTTGAGCAGATGGGCATGGTACTGCTCGATATAACGCGCGATCCGGCTCTGTTCGCATTCGATGCCGCACAGCCACGCGAACATCTCGCTGTCCCAGCGAAAGCGCAGGCCAAGCTCGATGAAGGCGGCGTTGTAGGCTGTGAGTTGCGATTCGTCGTTGATGCGCTGCGCTGCGCCGTCGGCCTGGGTTGCAGGGCTGGCTTCGAACTGGACCTGGTTCATGATCGGACTCCTCGGGCTGCTATCAAAAGTGGGCCTGAGTTGAGGATAGGGTTGCCGATCAATTAACGATAATTAAAGTTCAGGTTGATATCCATAACCTATTGATTATGGTTCCGTTTCTTCTTGATCAGCCTGTCCACGCCGGTGATGCGCTGGATCAGGTTCGCCCCTTCTTCCATCAGGAATTGCTTGAAGGCGAGCGCCACGGGCGGCAGCCGCTTGTTCTTGCGATGCACCACATACCAGTTGAGCATCACCGGGAACCCCTCGATATCCAGCACCGCGAGATTGCCTGTCTGCAGTTCCAGTCCCACGGTGTGCGCCGACAGGAAGGCGATGCCCATATTGGCGATGACCGCCTGCTTGATGGTTTCAGTGCTCTTGATCTCCATGGCGATACGCATGTTGGACAGCCGCCCGGCGAAACCTTCCTGCATGGAGTTCCAGGTGTCGGACCCTTTTTCGCGCGCAACGAAGGCCTCGTCGGCCAGCGCCGCGAGCGGGATGTTGCGTTCGCCGACCAGCGGGTGGTCGGGTGCGGCCACGATGACATAGGGGTGGGGGGCGAACGATTCGCTCACGGTGTCCATGCCTTCCGGCGGGCGGACCATCACCGCCAGGTCGGTCAGGTTGCTGGCAAGCTGGTGCAGCAATTCCTCGCGATTGTGCACCGCAAGATTGAGCGTCACGCCGTCATGCCGCTGCATGAACTCCGCCAGCAATCGCGGGAAAAAGTAATCGCCGGCACTGATCACGGCCACATTGAGCCGCCCGCCGGAGATTCCTTTGAGTTGCGACATGGCCTCTTCCGCTTCACGGAATTGCTGCATGATGCTGCGGCTGTAGTGCAGCATCTCGATGCCGGCCGGCGTGAGGTAGATCTTCTTGCCGAGCTGTTCGAACAACGGCAATCCGACATGGCCCTCGAGCTGCCGCACCTGTGTCGATACCGCCGGCTGCGTCAGATGCAACTCTTCCGCTGCCCGCGAAAAGCTCAGGTGCCGGGCGACCGTCTCAAAAACCTTAAGCTGGCGCAACGTGGCGTTCTTCATGCACTCGTCCGTCCAATGTATAAAGGATCGTCAATGATGATAATAAAAAACTTTATGCTTGGCCGTACTTAGTTTGCATTAGCATCAATCCAGATGCACGTGCCGCAATGTCAGGCGCGCTCAATCAAGTAGTGACCAAGGGCTTCCCCCCTCACGGAGAAGCCTATCCGTCGCGCCGCAGAGCGCGATACGCACTATTCAGGAGACACGACATGGCGCATGACGATATGGCGGCCGCGGGCCATTCGGGCTGGCTACACAATCGCTGGTTTCAACTGGCGATCGGCGTGGTTTGCATGGGGCTGGTAGCCAACCTCCAGTACGGCTGGACTTTATTCGTGACACCAATGAATGCCAAGCACCACTGGGGCGAGTCGGCGATTCAGGTGGCCTTTTCCATTTTCATCGTGACCGAGACCTGGCTGGTGCCGCTGGAAGGCTGGCTGGTCGACAAGATCGGGCCGCGCCCGGTGGTCGCGGGTGGCGCACTGTGCGCGGGACTGGCCTGGGTCATCAATGCGTATGCAACGAGCCTGCCGCAGCTTTACCTCGCGGCGGTGATTGCCGGCATTGGCGCCGGCGGCGTCTACGGTACTTGCGTGGGCAACGCGCTCAAGTGGTTCCCGGACAAGCGCGGCCTGGCTGCCGGGCTGACCGCCGCCGGTTTCGGCGCGGGCTCGGCGCTTACCGTGATTCCCATCGCCAACATGATCCAGCGTGCCGGCTACGAGCAGGCCTTTATCACCTTCGGCATCCTGCAAGGCGTTTGCATCCTGCTGATGGCCTTGCTGCTGGTCAAGCCGCGTCCGCCTGTCGGCGCCGTGGCCGCCAAGGCGGTGCTGACCAACCCCATCGCCTTTACGCCGGGGCGCATGGTGAAGACGCCCGTGTTCTGGGTCATCTATGCATCCTTCGTGGCGGTAGCGGCGGGCGGCATCATGGCCACCGCGCAACTGGGGCCGATCGCACGGGACTTCGGCTTTGCCTCGATGCCGGTGACGATGCTGGGATTTACGCTGCCGCTGCTGACCATGACGCTGTCGATCGATAACCTGTGCAACGGCCTGACGCGGCCGCTGTGCGGATTCATCTCGGACCGCATCGGGCGCGAGAACACCATGTTCTTTATCTTTATCGGCGAGGGGCTGTCGCTGCTCGGCTTGATGGAGTTCGGCCGCGACCCGTACTGGTTCATGACGTTCGCGGCGCTGACCTTCCTGTTCTGGGGCGAGATCTTCTCGATCTTTCCGGCGCTGTGCGCCGATACCTTCGGCAGCAAGTTCGCCTCGGCCAATGCCGGCACGCTGTACACCGCCAAGGGCACGGCCGCGATGCTGGTGCCGCTGGCCTCGGTCCTGTCGGCGCGGGGCGGATGGGACGCGGTCTTTACGGTGGCGGCGGCCGTGACCATTGCCGCCGGCTTGTCCGCCAAGTTCGTGCTCGCCCCGATGCGACGACGCTTCATTACCGGGCATGTCGAATCCCTGGCGCCGGCGGTCGACAGCACGGCTTGCCTGACGGGACTCTCTCCCGGCAAGACCGACTGAATCCCCAGCCGGGCCCGGACCGCGTCAAGCGAATCCGGGCCCGATTGCCATCACGATGCGCCGCGCCGGGCCGCTCAAGACGGTTCGCGCCACATGCTCACAGAAGGGGTCATCTTGAATATTTCACTTCCGCAACTCAAAGCCTTCGCCGCCGTCGCGCGGCAAAAGAGCTTTACCCGCGCCGCGGCCGAGCTTGGACTCACCCAGTCCGCCATCAGCCGCAGCGTGCGCGAACTGGAAGACGAGATCGACCAGCGCCTGTTCGATCGCACCACGCGCCAGGTCGAACTCACCGATGCCGGCGAGCATTTGTCGCAGCGTATCTGTCACCTGATCGAGGAGGTCGAGCAGACGCTGCGCGAGAGCCACGGCACTGGCAGGCCGTGCCAGGGCACGGTGCAGATCGCCTCCGATCCCGTGCTGTCGTCGATGTCGCTGCCTGGCTGGATTGCGGGTTGCCGCTCGGCCTGGCCGGGTATCGGTATCTGCGTGAAGGACCGGTCGCATGAGTCCGCGCTGCAATGCGTGCGCACTGGCGAAGTGGACTTCGGCATCTCGACGAATCCGGAGGCGGGCGACGATCTGTATTGCGAGACGCTGTGTTCGGATCCGTTTCATGCCGTGCTGCCGTCGCAGCATCCGCTGGCATCGCGCGAGTCGGTAGGGTGGGGCGATCTCAATGGTGCCAACGTGTTGATGCTGGACCAGTATTCGGGAATCCAGTCGGCCGTGGAGCAGGCATTTGGCGTTTACCACGTGCGGGCGGGGTCGTCGCAGGTGCTGGGGCATTTCGCCGCGATCTTCGGCATGGCGGCGCTCGGGCTGGGCATCGGCATCGTGCCGTCGCGCGCGCATTCGGCGGGCGTGGACCCCGCCGCGGTCATGCGTCCGCTGCGGCCGCAGGTGACATCCTCGGTGATGCTGGTGCGGCGCAAGAACCGTTCGCTCAAACCGAACGCCGCTGCCATCTGGGATGTTTTGCGGGGGATGGAATATGAGCAGACGTTGGTGGCGCGGGTGGGCTAGGGTGAGGCTCCCCGAGCGAGGTGCAGAGGGGCCTGGCAGGGACTGTTGCGCGGGTGCGAAATTTCTTTTGATATATCACATACAGAATATTTACAGATAGTGCGCTGCAGCATATAATGAAAACTCCTACTCACCATCCTCCCTGGAGTTTTTTGATGGACAGCGCTCTTCTTCCCGGCCTCGCCTTTGGTCTGCTTTCCCTTGGCATCGGCGTTACCTTCCTGATCGCCACCCGCGTGCCGACCCCCGTGCTGGTCCGCGCCCAGGAGCACGGACGCTTTACCGGACTTGGCGCGGCACAGGAAACTACCGGTGTTTGCCGTGCCGCTCCTGCCGCTGCCGGCGTGAACGTGAAATCTCAATTGGCCCGCGCCTGATGTTCGCGTGGTGCGATCGGCAGAGCCCGGCTGCCGATCGCTGCTGCCATGCTTTAGTTGAACTCCTGCCCTGCTAGTCAGACTTTCGGCCTGTTTGCAGAGCCCCCGGGGACCAGTTTTCCCATCCTTTCTATCCAGCGTTCGATCGATCTCCTGGCGTGCTTGCGCCTCTGCGCTCCTCTGCCCTGAAGGACTGGGATACCGCGCGGTGCCGGAGGCACCTTGCCTGAGGCGCATTTGTCCGACAGCGGCGTACGGCAGCGGCGTACCTATGCCTGGCGGGAACAGGGATATCATCGAGGGCAAAGTCCCTTCCACCCGCCATGCTGGCCGGTCCGGCGGGACAAGACAAAACCAGAGCCGCGGGCAAGCGCGCCAGGCGCTTGCCCCATTGCCTTTCGGTACCCACAAGAGACAGCCACCGAGATTGCCATGAACCAGGTCGTCGTTGCCATTGCGGTCCAGGATATCGGCAAGCAGCGCAAACGCCGCCAGCCCAAGGGCCGGCAGGCCGATCCGGCCGCGCTGGCCGAGGTAAGAGCCTTGCTTGGCGACGCCTCCCGCCGGCGCGACCTGCTGATCGAGCATCTGCACGCCATCAACGACCATTACGGCCAACTGGCGATCCCGCACCTTGTGGCGCTGGCGCAAGAGATGCGGCTGTCGCAGGCCGAGGTCTACGAGGTGGCCTCTTTCTATCATCATTTCGAGGTGGTGCGCGAGGACACGGATGGCGCTGTGCAGCCGCCGCCCGCCCTGACGGTGCGTGTGTGCGAGGGCATTGCCTGCGAGCTGGCAGGCGCCCGCGACCTGCTCGCCAGGCTGCCGGATCTGCTGGGCAGCGAGATCAGAGTGTTGGCGGCACCGTGCATCGGCCGGTGCGAGCGAGCGCCAGCCGCGCTGGTCGGACAGAACCCCGTGGATGCCGCCAGCGCGCAAACCATTGCCGATACGGTGGCCGCTCGCGCGGTGCGGCATGAACCCGAAGCCTATCTCGGCTACGACGCGTATCGCGCGCAGGGCGGCTACGCATTGCTGCGTGCCGTGGCCGCGGGCGAGCGCGATACGCAAGCCGTGTTGCGCACGATGGAAGATTCCGGCTTGCGCGGCCTGGGCGGCGCGGGTTTCCCCGCCGGACGCAAATGGCGCATCGTGATGGCCGAGCCCGCGCCGCGCCTGATGGCGATCAACCTGGACGAGGGCGAGCCGGGCACCTTCAAGGACCGCGTTTACCTGGAGCGGGATCCACATCGTTTCCTGGAGGGCATGCTGATCGCCGCCGCGGTGACCCAGGTCTCGGCGATCTACATCTACCTGCGCGATGAGTACGCCGGTTGCCGCGCGGTGCTTGGCGAGGAATTGCGCCGCCTGCATGCCGACCCGCCGGTGCCGGGCCTGCCTGAGATCCAGCTGCGGCGCGGCGCGGGCGCGTATATCTGCGGCGAAGAGTCGGCCATGATCGAATCGATCGAAGGCAAGCGCGGCATGCCGAGGCTGCGTCCGCCTTACGTGGCGCAGGTCGGCCTGTTTGGCCGGCCCACGCTGGAGCACAACTTCGAAACCCTCTACTGGGTGCGCGAGATCCTGGAAAAGGGCGCCGGATGGTTTGCCGCGCAGGGGCGCCACGGTCGGCAGGGCTTGCGTTCCTTCTCGGTGTCGGGGCGGGTCAGGCGGCCGGGCGTGCACCTGGCGCCGGCGGGCATCACCGTCAGGGAACTCATCGAGGAATACTGTGGCGGCATGCAGGATGGCCACGCTTTCTACGGCTACCTGCCGGGCGGCGCCTCGGGTGGCATCCTGCCGGCGTCGCTGGGCGATATCCCGCTGGACTTCGATACGCTGCAACCCTATGGCTGCTTTATCGGCTCGGCGGCCATCGTGGTGTTTTCGGAGCAGGACAGCGCCGTTGCCGTTGCGCGTAACCTGATGCATTTCTTCAAGCATGAATCCTGTGGACAGTGCACGCCATGCCGCGTGGGCACCGCCAAGGCGCTGGATGTGATCCGGCAGCCGAAGTGGGACGTGGCTGCGCTGGCTGATTTGTCCGCGGTGATGCGCGACGCGTCGATCTGCGGGCTGGGGCAGGCCGCGCCCAACCCGGTGGACTGCGTGATCAAGTACTTTCCCCAGGAACTGGCCTGAGCCGCGAGGACGATATGAACGCACTGACCCGCGCCGAACGTGCGCAAGTCGCAGCTTCCTCGGACACCAAGGTGACGTTTCGCCTGAATGGCCGGGACGTTTCCGCAAGCCCGGGCGAGAGCCTGCTCAAGGTGGCGCAGCGCGAGGGATTCGCCGTGCCGCACCTTTGCTACAAGGACGGGCTGGACACCGCCGGCAACTGCCGCGCCTGCATGGTGGAGATCAAGGGCGAGCGCGTGCTGGCGCCGTCATGCTGCCGCTATCCTGCGCAGGGCATGGAAGTGGAGACCGGCTCCGAGCGCGCGGTGCGCGCGCAGCGCATGGTGCTGGAGCTGCTGCAGTCCGACATGCCCGAGGCGCACTACACGCGCGACAACGAACTGGATCAGTGGTCCGCCCGGCTGGAAGTCGGCAAGCCGCGCTTTGCGCCGCGCGCCGCCGTGCCGGCTGATTTGTCCCATCCGGCCATCGCCGTCAATCTCGATGCCTGCATCCAGTGCACCCGCTGCGTGCGCGCCTGCCGCGACGAGCAGGTCAATGACGTGATCGGCCTGGCCTATCGCGGCGACCATGCCGCGATCGTGTTCGACATGGACGACCCGATGGGCGCCTCGACCTGCGTTGCCTGCGGCGAGTGCGTGCAGGCCTGTCCGACCGGTGCGCTGATGCCCGCGCGCGACGCCGCGCTGCCGGTGCCGGATCGCCAGGTGGCGTCGGTCTGCCCGTACTGCGGGGTGGGTTGCCAGCTCACCTACAACGTCAAGGACAACCACATCCTGTTTGTCGAAGGGCGCGATGGGCCGGCCAACCAGAAACGGCTGTGCGTGAAGGGCCGTTATGGTTTCGATTACGCGCAGCATCCGCACCGGCTCACCGTGCCGCTAGTGCGGCGCGAAGGTGTTCCCAAGCAGGGCGATTTCGTGATGGATCCCGAACACGTGATGGACGTATTCCGCGAAGCCAGTTGGGAAGAAGCGCTCGCGCTCGCGGGCGGCAGGCTGGCGGACATCCGCGATACGCACGGCAAGCGCGCGCTGGCCGGCTTCGGTTCGGCCAAGGGGAGCAACGAGGAAGCTTACTTGTTCCAGAAGCTGGTGCGCACCGGCTTCGGCAGCAATAACGTGGATCATTGCACGCGGCTTTGCCATGCCTCGTCGGTCGCGGCGCTGCTGGAAGGGATCGGCTCGGGCGCGGTTTCCAACCCGGTGATGGACGTCGCGCGCGCCGAGGTGGTGATCGTGATCGGAGCGAATCCGAGCGTCAATCATCCGGTGGCGGCGAGTTGGATCAAGAACGCAGTGAAGAACGGCACCAAGCTGATCGTGGCCGATCCGCGCCGTTCCGACCTGGCCCGCTTCGCGCATCGGTTCCTCCAGTTCCAGCCCGATACCGACGTGGCGCTGCTCAATGCCATGATGCATGTAATCGTGGCCGAAGGGCTGGTCGACGAAGCCTTCATCGCCAGCCGCACCATCGGCTACGAGGAACTGCTGCGCAATGTGGCCGCCTACAGTCCAGAGGCGATGGCGCCGGTCTGCGGCATCGATGCCGAGACCATCCGCTATGTGGCGCGCATGTATGCCACGGCCAAGGCCTCGATGATCCTCTGGGGCATGGGCATCTCCCAGCATGTGCACGGCACCGACAATGCCCGCTGCCTGATCGCGCTGGCGCTGATGACGGGGCAGATTGGCCGCCCCGGCACCGGACTGCATCCGCTGCGCGGGCAGAACAATGTGCAGGGCGCCTCCGATGCCGGCCTGATTCCGATGATGTACCCGGACTACCGGCGCGTCGACGATCCCGAGGCCGTCGCGCATTTCGAGTTGCTTTGGGGCATGCCGCTGGACCGCCAGCCGGGGCTGACCGTGGTGGAAGTCATGCAGGCGATTGAACGCGGCGAAGTGCGCGGCATGTACATCATGGGCGAGAACCCGGCCATGTCGGATCCCGACGCCCGGCACGCGCGCAACGCGCTGGCGTCGCTGGACCACCTGGTGGTGCAGGATATCTTCCTGACCGAGACCGCTTATCTGGCCGATGTGGTGTTGCCGGCGTCGGCGTTTCCCGAGAAGACCGGTACGTTCACCAACACGGACCGGACGGTGCAGCTTGGGCGCCAGGCCATCGATCCGCCCGGACAAGCGCGCCAGGACCTGTGGATCATCCAGCAGATGGCGGCCAGGCTGGGGCTGGACTGGCAGTACGCAGGCGTGGCCGACGTGTTCGAGGAGATGCGGCATGCCATGCCCAGCATTGGCGGTGTCACCTGGGAGCGCCTGCAGCAGGAGGATGCCGTTACCTATCCCTGCCGCGCCGAAGGCGATCCCGGCGAGCCCGTGATCTTCACCGACGCGTTTCCTACTGCGTCGGGCAAGGCCCGCTTCGTACCCGCCGACATCATTCCCGCGGCAGAACGGCCCGACGAGGATTACCCGACGGTGCTGATCACCGGCCGGCAACTGGAGCACTGGCATACCGGCAGCATGACGCGGCGCGCCGGCGTGCTGGACGCGATCGAGCCGGAGCCGGTGGCGCTGGTGCATCCGCTCGACCTGGCCGCCATGGACGGCAAGCCCGGTGATGTCGTCACGCTGGTTTCGCGCCGGGGGCAGGTATCGCTGTTTGCACGGGCTGACGATGGCACCCCGCGCGGCGTAGTGTTCGTGCCGTTCTGCTACTACGAAGCGGCCATCAACAAGCTGACCAATGCGGCGCTCGATCCGTTCGGCAAGATTCCGGAGTTCAAGTACTGCGCAATCCGCATGACGCTGGGCGGGGAGATGCCGACGCAGTCCAGTTATGGAGGCGGGCAGATTCTCGCGGGCACGGCGCAATAAGCGGGGAAGCTGTAGGGTGGCAGGCCATCGGCAAGCTGGTGCTGGAAGGCTTCCAAGGCGAGGCACCATGCGCTGCGGCCCTTGGCCGGGCGGGCAGGGGGCGCCGTTGTCGGGGTGGTATGCCCCTGGCGCGTGCGGAGCTCTATTTTTTGGTTAATAAGCAATTAACCGCCAAAAAATTGCCCCAACCACCAAAAGTGGGTATGTGATACGTCACATACCCACTTTGTTGGCAGGAATGTGAGGCGAGCTTGGCAGCGTGGATGGCAAGCGCCGCGCGTGCGTTTGGCCGTTCAGATGACGGCTGCGCGGGTGGGTTGACCTTCTTGCATGGGGCAGAATAGAACGACCGGTCGGTTTGTCAAAATCTTGTTAGTGCGCTCTCGTCAACCTTATTTCGGGTTGTTCGTTATGTCACCACGGAGGCAGATAATTGTGCGGTATTGGACCTATTGACGGGCGCGGACATGTCTGGATTAGGCACTCTCAAGAAATCTGCACAAAGTGTTGCTCCGATTACATACGGATCGCTTTGCGTGCTCTATACTCGAATGCACGTCCGCGCACTTTTCTTTCACTGGTGACTGGAGACCGACATGAACAGTACAGCCGTGCCTAGAGGCGCTAGCGAACCGTTCCGGCAACTGCGGGCGTTGCGCCGAGCGCGAAAGCTCAAGCAGGAAGATGTCGCCCGTAAGGCCGGGATTTCCCGGGAAGCTTACCTACGGGCTGAATCGGGTCAAGCCGATCCCCGCATGTCGACTTTCCTGGCGGCTTGCGAGGCGCTGGGCCTGGAAGTGGTGCTGGCTCCGCAGCATCTTGCTGCCGACGTCAACGCGTTTATTGCCAGCCGCAACGGCGGCGTCACGGCTGCTTCCATGGCCGGACAGGCGCCTGCCGCAACACCCACCGCCGCCAGCCCTGCAGCACCGGCCACCCCGGTCAGCACAGGCTTCGCGTCGGGCCCGGGCGAAGGTCACAAGCCAGCCTGAGCGTTCGTGCTGGTCCCGGTTTCGGGCCGGGCCGGCGCGCGCTTGTCATACCTGCAGCGGGTACGCCCCCAAGTGCCCGCTGCAGGGGTTTTGCCCGCTTGCCTGGCATGGCCTGGTGCCCGCCCGGCTGGCTCATCACTTGCCCTCGTTTGACGGCTTTCCCACCCGCGACATGGCGGGGCCGCCGGCTATTGCCCGTCGTCTTTTCCCATCCCTTTTCCCCCTTTTTTCCATTTCCCTGAGCATTTGTGCACAGCACCCGGTCATTTGCCGACTTGTGCCGCGGCATGTTTGCGTCCCCGTGATTCACGCCTAACCTGGAAACGTAAGTCATCCGGACGGCATGGCCGGCAATTGGCCTGCGGCCAGGATGCAGGTTTGACACGCCCGCAAGCTAGGATTACGATATAGTAAATAGATTACGTATTGTTTAATTTGTGGTGATGCCAGCCCATCGGACTGGTGGCTGGTCACCGGCAGCGTGATCCACCGGCAGCAGCAGTCCTCTGCGGTGTGGCCTTGCCGGGCAAGGGCAGGGCGGCACAGCTTCCCGTCGGGCCCCGGGCCCATTGGAAACAACGAGCGAGACAGGAGCAACCATGAGCAAGGCCTTTGCATCGCAGGCGGATCTGCAGGAAAAGCAGGTCACCTTCACCAGACTGTCGGAAAACGCTTATGCGTATACCGCGGAAGGAGACCCGAATTCCGGCGTGATCATTGGCGACGACAGCGTTCTGATTGTCGACACCACCGCCACGCCGGCGATGGCGCAGGACCTGATTGCCCGCATCCGCGCCATTACCGACAAGCCCATCAAGCATGTGGTGCTGTCGCACTACCACGCCGTGCGAGTGCTGGGCGCTTCGGCCTATTTCAGCGAGGGCGCGCAGAATGTGATTGCCAGCCGCGGCACCTACGAAATGATCGTGGAGCGCGGCGAAGCCGACATGAAGTCCGAGATCGAGCGCTTTCCGCGCCTGTTCGCGGGTGTCGAGACCGTGCCTGGCCTGACCTGGCCCAATGTGGTGTTCGAGCGTGAACTCACGCTGTACCTGGGCCAGCTCGAGGTCAAGGTCATGCACCTCGGGCCAGGCCACACCAAGGGCGATACCGTGGTGTGGATCCCTTCGCAGAAGATCCTGTTCTCGGGCGACCTGGTCGAGTACGACGCGGCTTGCTATTGCGGCGACGCGCAACTCGAGGAATGGCCGGCCACGCTGGAAGCGCTGCGCGCGCTGGCACCGGTGGCCCTGATCCCCGGCCGCGGCCCGGCGCTGACCAATCCCGAGATGGTGGGGCGCGGCCTGGATTACACGCGCGACTTCGTCAGCACGCTGCTGCGGCGAGGCAAGGAAGCCGTGACGCAGAAACTCGACCTGAAGGGCGCCATGGCGCATACGCGTGCTGCCATGGACGAGAAATTCGGGCAGGTCTTTATCTACGAGCACTGCCTGCCCTTTGACGTGGCGCGTGCATACGACGAGGCCAGCGGCATCAAGCATCCGCGTATCTGGACCGCGCAGCGCGACAAGGACATGTGGGCTGCGCTGCAGGAGTAAAGCTCGCGGGTTGCCGCAAGAGCCGCGTCAGCGGCCGTGGCGGGAGAATGGAGACAAGATGGAAACGAACTACCAGGCCCGTACCTTCGCGTACCAGCCCTGTGCCGAGCAAAGTGCGCGGCGGCCGGAAGCTGGTGGCCATGCGGTCCATCCCGTCGTGGTGATCGGCGCCGGCCCTGTCGGATTGGTCACCGCGATCGACCTGGCCCAGCAGGGCGTGCCTGTGGTGCTGCTGGACGACGATTGCACGCTTTCCACCGGCTCGCGCGCGATCTGCTTCGCCAAGCGCACGCTGGATATCTTCGACCGCCTCGGCTGTGGCCAGCGCATGGTGGACAAGGGCGTGAGCTGGAACGTCGGCAAGATCTTCTTCGACCAGGACCTGGTCTACAGCTTCGACCTGCTGCCCGAGAGCGGGCATGGCAGGCCCGCCTTTATCAACCTGCAGCAATACTATGTGGAAGGTTTCCTGGTAGAGCGCGCGGCCGGGTTCGCCAATCTGGCGATCCGCTGGAAGCATCGCGTGGCCGGGCTCTCGCAGGATGGCGACGCGGTGACGCTGGATGTGGAAACGCCCGATGGCCATTACGCCCTGCAGGCCCGTTATGTCGTGGTGGCTGACGGCGCGCGCAGTCCGGTGCGGCATGCGATGGGCCTGGAGACCAAGGGGCGTGTGTTCCATGACCACTTCCTGATTGCCGACGTGAAGATGACGGCGCCTTTCCCGAGCGAGCGCTGGTTCTGGTTCGACCCGCCGTTCAATCGCAATCAGTCGGTGCTGGTGCATCGCCAGCCGGACAATGTCTGGCGCATCGATTTCCAGCTCGGCTGGGACGCCGATCCCGAACTGGAAAAGGAGGCGGAGCGGGTGATTCCCCGCATCAAGGCGCTGCTGGGCGAGGGCGTTGAATTTACGCTGGAGTGGGTCAGTGTCTATACCTTCTCCTGCCAGCGCATGGACCACTTCCGCCACGGCCGCGTGCTGTTCGCGGGCGATGCCGCGCACCGCGTTTCGCCCTTCGGCGCGCGCGGCGCCAACAGCGGCGTGCAGGATGCGGAGAACCTGGCCTGGAAACTCGCACTGGTGCTGGCGGGCGGCGCGCCGGACGCCCTGCTCGATAGTTATGCCAGCGAGCGCGAATACGCCGCGGACGAGAATATCCGCTGCTCGACCCGCTCGACCGATTTCATTACGCCCAAGTCGCCCGTGAGCCGCGTCTTCCGCGATGCCGTGCTGACGCTGGCGCGGCAACACGGCTTTGCCCGCCAACTCGTCAACAGCGGGCGGCTTTCGGTGCCGACGGTGCTGCACGCTTCCACGCTCAATACACCGGATGCCGCCGAAATGCAGGGCGAGGCGAGGTTCATCGGGCAGATGGTGCCGGGCGCATCGTGCGTCGATGCGCCGGTGAAGGTGAACGGGGCGGCCGCGTGGTTCTTGCGCCAGCTTGGCAGCCAATTTACCGCCATGGTTTTCGAGCAGAAGGATGTTGCTGCGGCGCTGGCTGCCCTGCAGGGCCTGGCCTGCGGGCCGGTACGGCTGGCCGTGCTGTGCGTGGTCCCGGCGGGCGGCGCCGAGGCGCTGCGCGTTCCAACAGGCGTGCGCTTGATAGAGGACAGCGAAGGCCTGCTGGCGCGCCGTTACGACGGACGGCCCGGCTCGGTTTACCTGCTGCGGCCGGACCAGCACGTCTGCGCGCGCTGGCGCATCTTCGACCCCGTCCGGGTGCGTGCCGCGCTCAAGCGGGCGCTCGGCTGGCCACAGGACGGTGCCGCCGCCGATGAACGTGTCGCCACGGCGGCGATGGCCTGAGACGTCAGGGAGACAGGCAGATGCTGCTGAACACCGAACCCAATCTCACCCGCCCGGACGACTTCTACGAGGCACTGATCGACATGCATCGCGACCTTTCCGACGCGCAGAGCCAATCCGCCAACGCGCAGCTTATCCTGCTGCTGGCCAATCACATCGGCGACCTTGCCGTCCTGCAAGAAGCCATGGAGCTTGCCCGTGCGGGCGTGCTCGCCCGGGCTGGCGTCCAGCCCGCCACCGACCCGGCGGCCGCAGCCTGACGCTGCGCCCTGGCGCATTTCAAGAAACCAAGAGTCATCGCAAATCGCTAATCGCAAATCGCAAATCGCAAGCGCAAGAGGAAGACACAAGACATGACGCAAACGCAACTGAACGTTTCGGGACAGGCGCCCGACCACGGCACACCCGGTTACCAGTCGGGCTTTGCCAACGAGTTCGCCACCGAGGCCCTGCCCGGTGCGTTGCCCGTGGGGCAGAACTCGCCCCAGCGCGCGCCGTATGGCCTCTACGCCGAACAGCTCTCGGGCACGGCCTTTACGGCGCCGCGCGCGCACAATCGGCGCAGCTGGTGCTATCGCATCCGCCCGGCGGCGATGCACGCGCCGTTCACGCTGGTCGAGCAGTCGCGCATCGTCAGCCGCTTCGATGCCGTGCAGCCGTCGCCCAACCAGATGCGCTGGAGCCCGCCGGCCATGCCCACCGAGCCGACCGACTTCGTCGACGGCATCGTCACCATGGCCGGCAACGGCAGCCCGGAGGCCATGTCGGGTTGCGGCATCCACCTGTACCTGGCCAACCGGTCGATGACGGACCGCTTCTTCTACAACGCCGACGGCGAGATGCTGATCGTGCCGCAGCAGGGCAGGCTGCGCGTGGCCACCGAGATGGGCGTGCTGGACGTGGAGCCGCAGGAGATCGTGGTGGTGCCGCGTGGCGTGCGTTTCCGCGTGGCGTTGCCGGACGGCGAGGCGCGCGGCTATATCTGCGAGAACTACGGCGCCTTGTTCCGTCTGCCGGACCTGGGCGTGATCGGCTCCAACGGCCTGGCCAATCCGCGCGACTTTCTCACGCCGCATGCCTGGTACGAGGATCGCGAAGGCGATTTCGAACTGGTGGCGAAGTTCCAGGGCAACCTGTGGCGCGCCCCGATCTTGCACTCGCCGCTGGACGTGGTGGCATGGCACGGCAACTACGCGCCGTACAAGTACGACCTGCGCCGCTTCAACACCATGGGCTCGATCAGCTTCGACCATCCGGACCCGTCGATCTTCCTGGTGCTGCAAAGCCCCTCCGACACGCCCGGCGTGGATACCATCGATTTCGTCATCTTTGGCCCGCGCTGGCTTGCAGCGCAGAACACGTTCCGCCCGCCCTGGTTCCACCGCAATATCGCCAGCGAATTCATGGGCCTGATCGATGGCGTCTACGATGCCAAGGCGGAAGGCTTCTCGCCCGGTGGCGCCAGCCTGCATAACTGCATGAGCGGTCACGGCCCGGATGCCGATACCTTCGCCAGGGCCACCGCCGGCGATACGTCGCAGCCGCACCGTATCAGCGATACCATGGCCTTTATGTTCGAGACCCCCGCCGTGATCCGGCCCACGCAGTACGCGGCGGAATCGGCGCAATTGCAGGACGACTACTACCGCTGCTGGCAAGGGCTGAAGAAGCATTTCAACCCCAACGAGCGCTGATTCCGGCCAACGCGACCCACATTTTCTTATCGCGGGTGCGCGCGGCCGATGCCGCCGGCACCCATTGTCATTCCTTTCCGGAGCCCCCGATGACCACTGTCCAGCAAAGTTGGATCGATTCCGCCAATGATGGCGTCACGCATTTCCCGCTGCAGAACCTGCCATACGGCATTTTTTCCCCGACCGGGCAGGGGCCACGCGTGGGTGTCGCCATCGGCGACTTCATTCTCGACCTGTCGGTGCTGGACGCGCAAGGCTTGCTCCCCGCGGCGGTCAAGGGCGTCTTCGGCGGCGCCACGCTCAACGCCTTTATCGGGCTCGGCAAGCCGGCCTGGAGCGCGACCCGCCAGCGCCTGACGGCCTTGCTGTCGGCCGGCGATACCGAACTGCACCCCAAATCCGCCTTGCATGAGCAAGCCCTGGTGCCGATGGAGTGGGCCACCTTGCACCTGCCCGTGGACATCCCTGGCTACACCGATTTCTACTCCTCGCGCGAGCACGCCACCAACGTAGGCCGCATGTTCCGCGATCCGGACAACGCGCTGCTGCCCAACTGGCTGGAGATTCCCATCGGCTATAACGGCCGTGCCAGCTCGGTGGTGGTGAGCGGCACGCCACTGCATCGTCCCAAGGGCGAGATCAAGCCGCCCAGCGCGCCGCGCCCGATCTTCACGGCCTGCCAGAAGCTCGATTACGAACTGGAGATGGCCTTTATCGTCGGCAAGCCGTCGGCGCTGGGCGAGCCGGTCAGCACCGCAGCCGCGGCCGAGCATATCTTCGGCATGGTGATCCTCAACGACTGGAGCGCGCGCGATATCCAGCAGTGGGAATACGTGCCGCTGGGACCGTTCAACAGCAAGGGCTTCGGCACCTCGATCTCGCCCTGGGTGGTGACGATGGAAGCGCTGGAGCCGTTCCGCCGCGACAACCCGTTGCAGTCGCCCGAGCCGCTGGCGTACTTGCAGCAGCCGGAGCGCAACGCCTATGACATCGCACTGGAAGTCGCGCTGCGTCCCGAGGGCGCCGAGCATGCCAGCACCGTCTGCCGCACCAACTTCAAGGCCATGTACTGGACCATGGTGCAGCAGTTGGCACACCACACGGTGTCGGGCTGCAATGTCCGCGTGGGCGACCTGATGGGCTCCGGCACCATCAGCGGCACCACGCCGGATTCCTATGGCAGCCTGCTGGAGCTGACCCGCAACGGTGCCGAGCCGGTGACGCTGGTCGACGGCGGCAAGCGCGGCTTCCTGGAAGACGGCGACGAAGTGATCATGGCCGGCTGGTGCCAGGGCGATGGCTATCGGGTCGGGTTTGGCGAGGTGACCGGGACGATCCTGCCGGCCCGTTAAGCTGCCGGGCCTGGCGCGACATCCAGGACGACCGCAGCGCGGCCGGCCAGCAGCAACTGGCCGGCCGCGCTGACTTCAAACGCATAGAGAATGTTGCTCTCGCTGCCGCTGATGCGCCGGGCCTCGATCCGCAGCGGCGCGGCGATGTCGTCAAGGCGCGCCACGCGCAATTCGAGCTTGCGCACGCTGGCGAGGTAGCCTGCGCGCGGGCGCTGGGCGGGCTGTTGCAGAGCGGCCCCGTGGGCGGCCATGGCCTGCGCCGCGTATTCGATGCCGCAAACGGCCGCCAGGCGTCCGTAGGAGCGCAGCGGATTATCGGGGCGGGTATGGCTGGTGGCTTCGCACCGGATGAACTCCGGGCCCCAGTCGAGCACGCTGTCCAGCAGGCACATGGTGCCCCGATGCGGAATATGCGCGGCGATCCACGCGCGCCCCAGCGGTGCCGCGTCGGGACCCATGGCGTTATGCTGCCACGGCCGGCGTAATGGCTACCCGCAGGCGCAAATCGTCCAGGTAGTCGATCACCACCTCGCGCGCGCCGCCCAGCGCCAGCGCCTGCAGCAGGGGCAGGGCCCGCGCCGCGGGGATGCCCTGGCGCAACCGTTCCAGCCCGGGGTCCGTCATCCGGCTGGCCGGCGCTTCGGCCAGCGTGACGTCGATACGCGCGAGCGAACGCGCGCCAGGCTCGGGCAGCAGCACCATCGCCACGCCGAACGCGTCCGGGATCGGCCGGTGGCTGCGCAGCGGCTCCGGATAGTCCGTGTCGTAGGCGATCAGCAGGCACGCTTCGCGGTCCGCCGCCACCTGGCACAGGGCGTCCAGCAGGCCGGCGCCGAAGCTGCCGTCGCGGGCGCATAGCACATTGGACGATGCCATGGCGCCGGAGGCAATGCCCCAGTAACCCGCCGCCGCGTTATGCACGGAGTTGTGGAAGCGCGTTGGCGAGATCAGCGGATCGCCGCTGGCCAGCGTTTCGCAGATCACGTGATAGTTGTGGCCGTCGCCGCTGGATGCGGTGAATACGGTTGGCAGGGCCGCCGCATCCATGCCGCTGGCCGCTGCCGCTTGCTGGCCAAGTGCCAGGGCCAGCTTGACGCAGGGACCGGTGCGGCGTCGTTCGGCCGCGGGCAGGCCCGTCGGTGCCGGCAACTCGGTCGGCTCGCTGGCATAAGGCAGCGTGCCGGCAAGCAAGGCGGCGCCTTGCGGCCAATCCTTGAAGCCGGGGCCTAGCAGGCCGATGCCTTCGATGAATGCGCTTGCTTGCATGGGTAGGTTCATTCCCGCGAATCGGCGCGCCCGAACAACAGGCTGCAGTTGGAGCCGCCAAAGCCAAAGGCGTTGCTCAGTACGCGCTGTACGGGCTGCTCGCGGTTTTGCAGCAGGTAGTCGAGTGGCAGCCCGGGGTCCAGCTCGCTAGTGTTGATGCCCGCCGGCAGCAGGCCGTGACGCAGCGCCAGCGCGCAGATCACCGCTTCGATGGCGCCGGCCGCGCCCAGCGTGTGGCCGGTCGCGCCCTTGGTGGAACTGCACGGCACGGTGGGCAGCAGGTCCAGCATGGCCTTGCCTTCGGCCGCGTCATTGCTGCGCGTGGCGGTGCCGTGCAGGTTGACGTAGTCGATCTGCGCCGGGGTCAGTCCGGCGCTGGCCAGTGCCTGCGCCATCGCCATGCGGGCGCCCAGGCCTTGCGGATGCGGCGCGGACATATGGTGGGCATCGCTGGATTCGCCAATGCCCAGCAGCAGGATGTCCTCGTCCGCGCTTGCCGCGGGCAGGCGCTCGAGCAGCCCGAAGGCGGCGCCTTCGCCGATCGAGATGCCGTTGCGCTGCGCATCGTAGGGCCGGCATGGCTGGCTGGAAACCAGTTCCAGCGAATTGAAACCATAGAGCGTGGTGTGGCACAGCGAATCGACGCCGCCCACCACGGCCGCATCGATCAGCCCCGCCTCGATCATGCGGCGCGCCGAGGCGAACACCTTCGCGCCGGACGAGCAAGCGGAGGAGATCGACACGGCGGGCCCGCGCAGGGCGAAATAGCACCGTACGAATTCCGTCAGCGAGTAGGGGCTGTGGCTGCCGCGGTAGTGAAAATCCGCGGGCAGCGCGCCGGTGTCGGGGTCGCGCCGGCGGTACGCCAGCTCGGTCTGCAGGATGCCGGCGGTGCTGGTGCCAAGGAACACGCCGATCCGCTGCGCCCCGTAACGGGCTGCGGCTGCACGCACCTGCTCCGCGAAGCCATCCTGTTCCAGCCCCAGTTGCGCCAGCCGGTTGTTGCGGCAGTCGAACTCGGCCAATTCCGCGGACAGTGCGGTCTCGTCCACCTGCGCGACTTCACCGATATACGTGTCCAGCCTGATATCGCTGAAGCCGCAGGGGGTCAGGCCGCCGCGTTGCGCGCGCAATGCCGCCAGGGTAGCGTCGAGGCCGTGCCCGAGGCAGCTTGTGGCGGTGTAGTGCGAGAAAAGTAGGGGAGACACTGCGTAGTGGATCCGTTTGCGCGGTGCGCAGATTGTAGCAAAAGGCCTGTGCGGGCCACGTCACCAATGTCAGGCTGGCGCAGTGTCTCGGCGCGTGGCCTGGGGCACGGCATCGCGCAGCGTCACGCAGCGCAGCCCCGCGCTGTCGATGGCCCGCAGTACGCGCGGCAGCACCGCCAGCACCAGAGGCTGGCCGGCTCGATCGTGGCCCGGATTGCCGTCGTGCAGCAGCAGGATGTCGCGCTCGGCCAGGCCTGTCAGCAAGCGGGCCGCGACGCGCCCGGCATCGCCGGCGGCGGCGGTGTCGAAGCCCCGTCGCGTCCAGCTTGCCAGGTGCAGGCCCAGCCGGCACAGCACGGGTTCGAGAAAGGGATTGCGCAGGCCGGCGGGGGCGCGGAAGAAGCGCGGCGCGGTGCCGGTCAGCTCCGTCAGCACCTGTTGTGCCGCGGCGATATCGCGCATCTGCCGGGCCGGACCGAACAGCGAGAAGTGATGGCGATGGTCCAGGCTGTGGTTTTCCACCGCGTGCCCGCGCCGCGCGATCTCGCGCACCAGCTCGGGGTGCCGCGCGGCGCGTGCGCCGATGCAGAAGAAAGTGGCTTGCACCCGGTGCTGGTCCAGCAGGTCCAGTACGCGCGGCGTCACCTCGGGATTGGGCCCGTCGTCAAAGCTCAGGGCGATGCAGCCGTGTGCCGATGGCGGGAGCGTCAGCAGGTTCGGTCCCAGCCAGGTACTGCGCGGCCACAGCCCGGCTGCCGTCAGCAGCAGGTGCGAGGCGATCACGCCGCCGGCAGCCCATGGCAGGGTCGCGGGCTGCGCGACGATGGCCGCGGCGGCGCCGGCATGTAGCGCCAGCGTACCGCTGACCAGGGCGCCGGGACGCCACGGACGGGCGTGCTGCATGCCAGGGGACTGGGTCATGGGGCTCATGGTTGGTTTCCAGCCGGCGCGGAAAGCAGCGCCGGCGGCGCAAGGATAGCCGAGAACAACAGTGCCAGCACCGCGCCGGGACCCACGGTCATGCCGAATGCCTGCAGCAATGGCAGGTTCGAGAAGGCGAGCAGGCCAAAGGCCGCCACCGTGGTCATGTTGGCCAGCACCAGGGACACCAGCGTATGGGGCGAAATGGCGGCAGCCTGCCGGCCGCCGCCATTGAAGAACAGGGCGTAGTTCGAGCCTACCGCGATCAGCAGCAACATGCCGACCAGATGCAGGATGGTGAGCTGCCGTCCGCTGGCGGCCAGTCCCGCCACCACCACGAGCGTGGCGGCGGCCAGCGGCAGCAAGGTGCCCAGCACGCGCCGCGGCGAGCGCAGCGCGATCGCCAGCAGCGCGGCAATGGCGGCCAGCCCGCCAAGCGACAGGCGCAACGCTTCGTGCATATAGCTGGCGTAGAGATGGTCGGATTCGTTTTTCAGATCGACAAAGAGCGTGTCCTGCAAGCCGGCGCGCGCAATGGCCGCGCGGATCGGCGTTGCGTCGAGGCTCGGTTTGCCCTGCGGCGACGCGGCGGGCGCGCGCAGCGGCAGCGTGGCGCTCCAGTGCCCGTCATGGCGGGCCAGCAGCCCGTCTATGGCTAGGGCCATGGAGGTGCCGCGCAGGTCTTCGCGGCGCAGCGGCGCCGCGCTGCGCGCCTGCTCGGCTTCGTCCAGGAACGGCGCGAACAGGCCAGGCTTCACGGGTTGATCGGCTACCGCCGCCTGCAGCCGTTGCGCCAGTTCCTGCCGCGGCGGCAGGCTGGCCTGCCGGGCGCGCTGGGTGGCCAGGCTGGGCAGGTAGCGCGCCGGGCTCTCATAGCCCGCGATGACGCCTTGCGCCACCAGCGGGTCCAGCTCTCGCGCGACCCGTTCGGCACCCTGCAGCACGCGCTCCTGGTCGGGGCCGGACAGCACCACCAGGTAGCGTACGTCCGGTGCGCCAAGGTCGGCGCGCAGCGAGGCGTCGAGTGCCTGCTCACGCTCGGGCACCGGGCTTAGCGAGGCGAGTTCCTGGCTCCACAGCGGGCCGCGCTGCATCAGCAGCAGCGCGCCGGCTGCCAGCAGCAACACGGCCATCGGCCAGCGCAGCCGGTGGGCCTGCGCGGCGATGCGGGCCAGGCGGGTGCCCTGCGGCGTGACGTCGCGCATGCGCAGGTTGGCTGGCGCCAGGCGCGGCAGCACGAAGCGCGTGACCAGGGCGGCCGTGGTCAGCCCGGCAATGGAATAAAGCCCCAACTGTGCCAGCCCCGGGAAGCCCGATAGCAGCAGCGAGGCAAAGCCGCAGATCGAGGTCAGCACGCCCAGCCGCACCGTGGGCCAGAACGCGCTGACCCAGGCCCGCTCGTCGCGCCGGCCGGCATGCGTGTACTGGGCGGATTGCACGAACAGGTAAATGGAATAGTCGACCGCCTCGCCGATCAGCGTGGTGCCGAAGCCCAGCGTCAGCCCGTGCACCGCGCCGCCAAAACCCAGGCTGACCGCAGCCACGCCGGCCAGGGCGCCCGATAACACCGGCACCAGCCCGAGCAGCAGCGTGGGCACCGAGCGGTACACCAGCAACAGCAGCGTGACGATCAGGCAGATGCCCAGCGTGGACAGGCGCTCCACTTCGCGCTTGATGGTGTCGCGGGTGCTCACCGAGAACACGCCAGGGCCGGTCATCACGAGGCGGTAGGCCTCGGCACCAGGCTGTGCTTGCCGGGCTTGCCGGGCCTGCTCAAAGGCCTGGCGGATGGCATTGATGGCGTTTGCCTGGCCGTCGGTGTCGGAGCCTGCGCTGGCGGTCTGCGCCAGCAGCACGGCACGCCGGCCGTCGCGCGAGATCCATGCGCCGTCGCGCAGCGGCACGCGCTGGCTGCTGTCGAGCTGGCTCAGCACGGCAGTGATTTCGCCGGTGGGGTCGCGTGGCAACAGCGTCTTGGTGAAGAGTCCGGCCGGCGAGGCGAGCAGGTCGAAGCTTTCGCCTACCGCCGCCTTCAGCCCGTCCGGCGAAAAGCGCTCGGGCGTGACCGTGGGACTGAGCAGGTAGCGATGTGCGTAGAGGAAACGCTGGTCGCTGGCCTGGTTGACCGGCTCGCCATTGTTGACCGAGGAAAAACGCGGGTCGGCACGCAGCTTTGCCGCCACGGCCTTGGAAAGCGCGGCGCGCCCGGCGGCGTCGCCGCCTTCGATGCCAAGCAGGATCAGCCGGGACACCAGTCCTTCGCGCAGCTGGTCCACCAGCAATTGCTGCTCCGCGCTGGGCGCGCGCGGCAGGAAGGCGGACAGGTCCGCGGTGAAGCTGGTGCGGCAAACCACCGCCGCGCAGGCCAGCAGGAACAGCAGCCACAGGCCGACCGCCACGCGCGCCGGCCGCCCGCACAGGCGCTGGCGCCAGCTGTCGCCGCGGGCCTGCCCGTTCATGGCGCGCCGGCCGTCTTGATCTGCATCACCGAGCGGTCGCCGTCGGCCTGCACGATCTCCACGCTGTCGAGCGTGTCCAGCGTGCCGTCGATGCGGATCCGCTTGACGATGCCCGCCATGCGCGCATCGGCCGGCGTCAGGGTCAGGGTCCAGCGCGCCGCGCGGCCCTCGATGCCGAGGCGATAGTAGCGCTCCAGCGCATTGCGGTTGCCGGCCAGGGTGCCGCGGATGCTTTCGATAAAGGCGGCGATTTCCGGGTAGTTCTGCAGCGGCATCACGAAGCGCTTGCCGCCGCGCTCCACCGTCATCATGTCGCCGTCGAGCACCAGGTTTTCCGGCTTGGGCGCGACGGTACGCTTTTCCAGATGATCCGGCGCCACGAAGACCAGCTCGCCCGACGACACCACCGGACGTTCGAGCATGGCGAGATACTTCGTCTCGGTAAAACGCACGCGCCCGGATTTACGCTGCGCCAGCGCGGACATCAGCTGGTCCACGCTCCAGGCCGCTGAAGCGGTGGCGGGCGGTTCCGTGGCCTGCGCGGCCTGCGCGGCCTGCGCGGGCGGCGGGGCTGCCATGCCAAGCGCGCCCGCAATGCAGGCAAGCACGGACAGGCGCGCAAGAAAACGCAGACGGTAAGACTGGCGAGCGTGCGGGGGTCGAGGCATGCGTCAGGGCTCGTTGCCGGGCGGCGGCTTGCCGGAAAGCGGCGGGCCGGACTGCCAGAAGTCGTAGAAGTTGAACCAGTTGTACGGTGCGTCGTGGCAGTGGCGTTCCAGCATGCCCACGTAGCGCGTCAGCGCGGCCTGGACTTCGTGCTCGCGCTGGCCGCGCGCCACGCGAGAGAAATCCGCCAGCGCCTCGAAGTGGATATCGTAGCGGTTACCGCCCCGGTACAGCCCGGTCATGAAGATCACGGGACGGCGCAGCATCGCCGCCATGCGAATCGGGCCGGTGGGAAAGCCCGCCGGCGCGCCGAGGAAATCGCACTGCTGCACCGGGTCGGTGGCGCGCTGCGAGAGGGTGCGGTCGGCCAGCATGCCGATCATGAAGCCGCGCTCCAGGTATTCGCGCACCTTCAGCATGGCGTCGATGCGGCCGAGCGCAATCACGTCCTGGCGCATGGCCGGGTTGATGGCTTCAAGCACGTCGTTGAGCTTGTGCGCGTTCTCCTCGTACATGGTGATCGCCACCCGCAGGCCGGGGCGCAGGCGGCCCACGGCGCGGATCACTTCGAAGCTGCCCATGTGCGCACCCAGCAGGAAGGCGCCGCCGCCCCGCGCCATGGCCTCGTCCACCAGCTCGCCGCCGTGCACGCGGATATCGAACAGGTCGAAGCGCTCGTTGAGCAGGTAGATCCGGTCGTGGATGGTCGAGGCGAAGGTGAAGACGTGCCTGAAACCATCGCTCCAGCCCGCGTAGCGTCCGAGCACGCGGTCCAGGTAGGCGCGCGAGGCATAGCGCGCGGTTGGCGAGAACAGCACGAAGTAGGCGGTGATCAGGCGCAGCACGGCGCGCCCGAACGGACGCCCCAGGCGCAACGAGAGCCAGCTCATGATGCGCAGCAGCGCAGTGTTGCTGCGCTCCTGGCGGCTGGACCAGTCCGCGCTGGTCGCTCGCCGCCGCTTGGCAAGCCACGTCATGCGCCGTTTTCCCCGGCTTGCGGCGCCGGCCCCGGCGGGGTCAGCGTGCCGCTTGCCACGGCACGGCCATTGGCGCTGAGCGCGAAATGGATCGTGCCGCGCGCATCGGTTGCATGCGTGAGGATCACCGGTTCGCCGGGCGACACCGGACTCAGGAACTTGACCGAACCGAGCTGGAAGATCTCCAGCGGTTGCGCCAGCGCCGCACCAATCAGCACGATCGCGTGATCCAGCAGGATCACCCCCGGTACCACCGGATGGCCGGGGAAATGCCCGGCCAGCGCGGGGTGGTCGGGCGCGATGACGAAGCCGTCCGTGGCGCGCGCTTCGTCTTGCTCGGGGCGGTGGCCGGGTTGGCGCGCGCGTATCATGCCGCCTCGCTGCCTCGTTGGGCTGCCTGCAATTTCGCCACCAGTGGCGCCAGGATCTCGTGCGGGAGCTTGCCGGTGGCGTTGCGCGGCAGGGTGTCCACGAACAGCAGCGGGCGCGGCAGGAAGGCCGGATCGATGCGCTCGCGCAGCGCTCGCTGGATCTGCGCAGCCTGCAGGCGCGGCGCCACCAACAGCGCGATCAGGCGCCGCACGTGGCCCTCGGGTTGGTCGTCGTCCGGCACGAAGAAGACGCCGTCTTCCACACCCGCGATGGCGTTGATCTGGTGGTTGAGGTAAGCCAGCGAGGTGCGCTTGCCGGCGATATTGATCAGGTCCGCCTTGCGGCCGTGCAGCAGGAAACGGGTTTCGTCCAGCAGTTCCAGCGCGTCGCCCATGGCGACCGGTTGCTCCACGTGGCCGCCCGCGGCCCAGACCTGTTCATCTTCTCCGGCATCTCCGGCATCTCCTGCTTCGCTGCGCGCTTCCAGCTTCACCCCGGGGAACAATTCCCAGGCGCTGGTCTGCGCGGTGCGGCGCGTAGCCAACTGGCCGGTCTCGGTGCAGCCGTAGATTTCCATCAGCGGCGCGGCCAGGCGCGCCTCCGCCTCGCAAGCCAGCTTCTCCGACAGCGGCGCGGTGGCGGACAGGACCAGGTCTGCGTGCGGCAGCTTGCCAGGAGAAAGCAGCAGCGCGCGCAGATGGACCGGCGAGGTCACCAGCACGCGCGGGCGCGGCACGGCTTCCAGCGCAGCGCGGATATCCGCGGGGTAGAAGGTAGGTGCCGCGCTCAGCGCGATGCCGCCCTGCAAGGCCAGCAATACCGTGGACTCGAAGCCGTACATATGCTGGGGCGGCACGGTGCCCACCAGCGTATAGGCGCGGCCGTCCTGCAAGCCCAGCCGTGCCGCCGCGGCACGCACATTGCTGACCAGGAAGCCCCAGGTCTTGCGGTGCGGCACCGGCTGTCCCGTCGACCCCGAGGTGAACACATAGGCCATGACACGCTCGCCGGGAATCGACGGTATGCGCGCCTCGGCCGCGGGTGCATCGGTGGCTTGCCCGACGAAGCCGGGAACGCGGAAGCGCGACAGCGCGATATCGCAATCCGGCGTGTCGTGCAGGCAGAAGGCGTCGGGTGCGAACGAGGCGAGCTGGCGCACCATCTCCGGGGTATGGGTGGACGGCAACAGGCTGATCTTGCCGGCCACCAGCGCGGCGCACAGGCCTACCGTGAAGCGATAGCGGTCGGCGCAGACATTGAAGACATGGCCGCCCGGCGGCAACTCGGCGGCAAGCCGCGTAACGTCGGCGAGGAAGCGGCGCACCGTCACTGCCTGGCCGAGATGGTAGGCAATGACGCTGTCCGGCGAGGCGTGCGTGACCAGCGGAAAGGCGGGCACGACGCCGGGCTGCCGATGTGCGGGAGCGGCTGGCATCAACGCGACAGCCCGGCGCGCGCGGCCATGGCCGCGCGGTAGCCCTGGAGCGCTTCCCGCACGCCCGCATGGGCCAGTCCCGGGAGCGCAAGACGGCGGCAGCCCGCTTCCACCACGAACATCAATGCCACCAGCAGCGGGCTGCACAGGTTGGCGAAGGTGGACCAGGTGGCGATAGGCGCGAGCGCGAACAAGGCCGTGGATACCGTTGCCATGACGGCGAAGAACAGCGTCCACGCCAGCGTGATGGCGCGCGTGTAGCGTTTCAGCGCAGGGGAGAGCGGTCCCCGCACGATGGCGGCGAACTGGGTGCACAGCGGCGTTTGCCCGCGCCGCAAGCTACGGCCGAACATCAATCCGAGCGCGGCGTTCGCGCCCATGTGCTGCAAATAGTAGGTCCACCCGAAATGCAGCGAGAGCGGCGCGCGCAGCAGCCACAGGCCGGCGCAAGCGAGCCCCAGCAAAATGAGCAGGGGGAGCCGCCAGGAGGAACGCCAGCTGAGGCTCAACCCCAGCAGGACAAAAGGCGCGGCACCCAGCAGCAAGCCGGCCACCTGAGCGCCGGGCTGCTGGGCCGCACGGTGCAAGGCGTATTCATAGCAGGCGAAGAGTGCAGCAACGATTATCCAGCCATGGCGGCGCAGCGGGTGTTCGCCAGCCGCATGTGCCGTGCCCGGCATCTGCTTGGGTGCGGCGGTTTGGCAGCCGGCGTGGCAGTCGTCCGCCGGCCTGGCGGACAGGTCGGCGGCACGGTGGGGAGCTAATGGATCACAAAATGACATTTGGGGGCGCTATATGGGTACGACAGTGGCGCTCGTCTTGCCGGCTGCAAGGATCGCATGCCCTACAATGACGCCCGACAGGACGAACCGGCACCTTTCCGGGCGCCCGGAAGCAAGACGAGAGCATATAGCGTGAAGACTGCTGAAGTGGACCCATGATTCCGGAAGTGGTGAACAATGTTGTTACCAAACTTCTCTTTTCTAGTGGGATTTACCCCGCCTTGGTAGCATCTGCCCCAAAGACGGTGCCGAAGTATACAGTAGCCGTCCGACTTCACCCATGCCCCGGCACGCATGTCCGGGCTGCCCATGATGCGTGGCGGACGGCTACCGTAGCGTGCATGCGGAACCTTCGATATTTCCAACGTTGCGATGATGACCGAACTGGAACATGAACTCGCCGAGTTGATCATCGGCGAACTCGATATCACCGATATCAAGCCGGAAGACGTCTGCGCCGAGACGCCGCTGTATGGCGACGGCTTCGGCCTGGACTCCATCGACATCCTGGAAATTGCCCTGCTGATCTCCAAGAAATACGGCTTCGAGTTGCGCTCCGACAATCCCGACAACCACGAGATTTTCTCCTCGCTCGGCAGCCTTGCCGCCTACGCGGCAGCGAACCGGTCCCGTTGAGGCATTGGGCCAGCGGCCGGGGATGTCAGAGGCAGGAGAACTGACAAACGCACACCGATGAGGGGTATCCGTACCGTACCGTACCTCGGAGGCGGTGCCTGTCACCGTAACGAAGCAGCCGCTTGTGGGAGCGTGGATGGAGCAGCAAGAGAAGCGGAAGTTGGCGCTGGTCACCGGTGGCAGCGGTGCGCTCGGACAAGCGATCTGCGTGGCGCTGGCACAGGCCGGCCACGAGGTCTGGGTCCATGCCAACCGCAATCCTGGCCAGGCCGAAGCGGTGGCCGGGACGATTCGCGCCGCCGGCGGGCACGCGCATGCCATCGCCTTCGATGTCACCGATGCCGATGCCACCGACGCTGCCTTGCAGCGCATCCTCGCGCACGGGCCGGTGCAGATACTCGTCAACAATGCCGGCATCCATGACGACGCGCCCATGGTCGGCATGACGCGCGAGCAATGGCGCAGCGTCATCGACGTCTCTCTCAACGGTTTCTTCAACGTCACCCAGCCCTTGCTGATGCCGATGATGCGCACACGCTGGGGCCGCATCGTCAGCATGGCTTCGGTGGCGGCGCTGATGGGCAACCGCGGCCAGGCCAACTATGCGGCCGCCAAGGCCGGGCTGATCGCGGCCACGCGCTCGCTGTCGATCGAGATGGCCTCGCGCGGGGTGACCGTCAATGCCGTGGCGCCTGGCGTCATCGAGTCGCCCATGATTGCGCAGGCGTTTCCGGTCGAGCGCATCCGGCAACTGGTGCCGGCGGGCCGGGCCGGCAGCGCGCAGGAAGTGGCGGCCATGGTCGCCTACCTCGTGTCGGACGCGGCGGCCTACGTCACTGGCCAGACGCTCTCGATCAATGGTGGGATGGCCTAGGACGGCCGCGGGATGCTAGAAGACATGATGGATAAGAACGCCCATTCCAGCGCCGGTGGCGGCATGCCGGCCCCGTTGCCGGGCTCCGGTCCGCGCCAGTGCGATGTGCTGGTGATCGGCGGCGGTCCTGCCGGATCCACCGCGGCGGCCTTGCTGGCGGAGCGGGGCTTCCAGGTCACGCTGCTGGAGAAAGCGAGCCATCCGCGTTTCCATATCGGCGAATCCTTGCTGCCCGCCAACCTGCCGCTGTTCGAGCGCTTGGGCGTGGCCGACGAAGTGCGGGCCATCTCCATCGAGAAATGGGCCGCCGAGTTTGTCTCGCCGTGGCACGAAGACGGCCAGGCTTTTGAGTTCGCCGATGCCTGGGACAAGTCGATGCCTTATGCCTATCATGTGCGTCGCTCTGCCTTTGACGAGTTGCTGTTCCGCAATGCGGCGCGCAAAGGTGCGCAAGTGATCGAGCAATGCCGGGTGCGGGAAGTGGCGTTCCTTGCGCAGGACGCGGGAGCCCTCGTGCATGCCGTGCGCGACGACGGCAGCCAGGCGGACTGGCAGGCACGCTTCGTGGTCGACGCGTCGGGCCGCGACACGTTTCTTGCCAACCGCTTCAAGACCAAGCTGCGCAATCCCAAGCACAACAGTTCCGCGTTGTACGGGCACTTTCGCGGCGCGCGGCGCCATCCTGGCAAGAACGAAGGCAATATCACGATCTTCTGGTTCGAGCATGGCTGGTTCTGGTTCATCCCGCTCTCGGACGGCACCACCAGCGTGGGCGCGGTGACCTGGCCGTATTACCTGAAACGCCGCGACAAGCCCCTGAAGGATTTCTTCGCCGACACCATCGCGCTGTGTCCGGCCCTGGCGGAGCGCCTGGCGGGCGCGGAACTGATCGCGGATGTGGAGGCCACCGGCAACTATTCGTACGTGACCGGGCAGACATTTGGCCCGAACTACGTGCTGCTCGGCGACGCCTATGCCTTTATCGACCCGGTGTTTTCCTCGGGCGTGATGCTGGCCATGACCAGCGCCTTTGCCGCCGCCGATGCCATCGAAACCTGCCTGCGCGAGCCCGCCAGGGCGCAGGCGGCGCTGCAGCGCTTCGACAAGGTCGTGCGCCACGGTCCCAGGCAGTACTCCTGGTTTATCTACCGCATGACGTCGCCGACCATGCGCGACCTGTTCATGGGGCCGCGCAATGTGCTGCGCATGAAGGAGGCGCTGCTGTCCGTGCTGGCCGGCGACATCTACGGCAAGACGCCGATCTGGCGCTCGCTGCTGGCCTTCAAGGTGCTCTACTACGGCGTGGCGCTGGTCAACTGCCGGCGCTCGTTGGGCGCATGGCGTCAACGCCGCCGCAATATCCGCCCGCTGGACGACACCGGCACGGTGGCCGGCCGATGAAGCGCGATGCGATGAACGCAACACCGCTGCGGCTGGCGCAGTACTCGGCCCGCGCACTGGCGGCGGCGCGGCCGGGCTGGCTGGAGGGCGCGCTGGGGGCCGTATGGTATGGCGACGGTACGCCACCGCCCGAGCTTGCCGGGACGGATTTGCCGCTGGCGCGCGTGGCCACGCCGCCGCTCGGCGAGGATCCGGTCGTTTGCGAAGTCTGGCACGGGAGCAACGCAGCCCCCGCCACCGGCCGGCACGGCGTGGTGGATTTCCGCGTGGATGCCACGCTGGGCCTGATGTTCGGCAGCGTCACGCTGCGCGAGGCGGAGTTCGACGGCGCCCCGGGCGCCACGCTGCGACTCGCGACCGAGCGGGCCTATCGCGACATCTTCGGCCTGCTGGATGCGCAGGGCTATCCCTATCTCGTGCGGGTCTGGAACTACGTGGCCGATATCAATGCCGAGGAGTCCGGCATGGAGCGGTATCGCCAGTTCAATATCGGGCGCCAGGATGCCTTCACCGCTTGCCGCCGGGAGATCGTGGGCAATGTGCCGGCGGCCTGCGCGCTTGGCGCGGTGGGCCAGTCCGTGGCGCAGCGCACGCTGTCGATCGGCTTCCTGGCCAGCCCGCGGGCGCCTGTCGCGGTGGAGAATCCGCGGCAGGTCAGCGCCTATCACTATCCTGCGCAATACGGCCTGCGCAGCCCGACCTTTGCGCGCGCCGGCTTGTGGCTGGCCAGTACGCAGGGGGGGGCGCAGGGCGAGCGCGCCGCGCCGGTGCTGTTCGTGTCCGGCACCGCCAGCATCGTTGGCCATCGCACGGTGCACGTCGGCGATGTGGCCGCGCAAACGCGCGAGAGCATCGCCAACATCGCCGCCGTGCTGGAGCAGGCTGCACGCGACGGCCATCCCGGTCTTGGTTTGCCGGAACTCGCCTACCGGGTCTACGTGCGCCATCCGCAGGAACGTGGCACCGTCGCCAGCGTGCGCGCGGAACTGGAAAAAGCGGTGGGTCCCGGCGTGCCGGCCGCATACGTGCAGGCCGATATCTGCCGCGGCGACCTGCTGGTGGAAATCGAGGCATCGGCCGGCCACGGACTGGAAGTGCTTGCGTGAGCGCGCCCAGGGAGGTGCCTTGATGTTCCGGCAACTGCGCGAGACCTTGCAGGGCCAGGCTACGGCGGCGGCCGAGTACGCCGCGTTCTATGCCGGCCTGCTGCTGCTGGCGCTGATCTCGCTGCTCTGGGCACCCTTTGCCGCGGCCTGTTACTGGCTGCTGCCGCCCGGGCTGGGGCAGCGCTTCGGCCGCTTCGTGATCATGGGCATATTCCGCTTCTATCTGTGGGCTCTGGCCGCCATGGGCGCTTGCCGCTTCGATCTGCGCGAACTGGACAGCCTGCGTGGCGGGCCGCCCCTCGTGCTGGCGGCCAATCATCCCGGCCTGCTGGACGCCTTGCTGGTTTTGTCCCGGTTGCCCGGGGCGGCCTGCGTCATGAAGGCCGAGGTGGTGGACAATCCCTTCCTCGGTGCCGCCGCCAGGCTGGCGCGCTATATCCGCAACGACACGCTGACCGGCCTGATCCGCAGTGCCGTGCGGGAACTGCGGCATGGCGGCCAGGTGCTGGTGTTCCCCGAAGGCACGCGCACCACCCGCCGCCCGGTCAATGCTTTAAAGGGCGGCGTCGGCCTGATTGCCAAGCGTGCGGGCGTGCCGGTGCAGACGCTGATCATCGAGACCGATTCGCCGTTCCTGGGCAAGGGCTGGCCGTTATTTCGCAAGCCCGAAATGCCGGTTTGCTATCGCGTCCGGCTGGGCCGGCGTTTCGATCCTCCCGGCAGCGAGCGCGGGTTCATGGCCGAACTGGCGCAGTACTATGAGGCGGAGTTGTCTTGCCCGGAGATGGCGCCGCTGCGTCCCGGTACGACTGGCCGTGCGGCGCATCATGTGTGATCTGCCGGGTTTGCGTGACCAGGATGGGCGGCGGCTTGCCGCGCTCTGCCCCGGTGCGTGTTTTTTCACTGTTTTCAGATTCACTTTCAGATTCACTTTCAGATTCACCTTCGCATGACCAAGCCTTCCACCACCCATCTCGTCCTGATTCCCAGCTATAACCCTGGGTCCAAGGTTCGCGACACGGTGCGCGAGGCGCGGCGCCACTGGTCGCCGGTGTGGGTGGTGGTGGATGGCAGCACCGACGGCAGCACCCAATGGCTGCAGCAGGAAGCGGCGGCCGACCCGGGCCTGCGCGTGCTTGTGCTGCCCCGCAACCAGGGCAAGGGTGCGGCGGTGCTGCACGGGCTGGAGCATGCCGCCGCGCAGGGGTTCACCCACGTGCTGACCATGGATTCCGACGGCCAGCATCCCGCCGGCCTGATCGCGCCCTTCATGGCGGCATCGCAACGCGACCCGCGTGCCATGGTGCTAGGCCGTCCGGTCTTCGATGCCAGCGCGCCGAAGGCCCGGGTCTACGGGCGCCGTATCTCGAACGCGTGGGCCAACCTGGAAACGCTCTGGGCCGGCATCGGCGATTCGCTCTATGGCTTTCGCGTCTACCCGATCGCGCCGCTGCGTGCCGTCATGCACAAGCAGCGCTGGATGCGGCGTTTCGATTTCGATCCCGAGGCGGTGGTGCGCATGTGCTGGCAAGGCGTGCGGCCGCTGAACCTGGATGCGCCGGTGCGCTATTTCAGCGCCGGGGAAGGCGGCGTATCGCACTTCAACTACTTGCGCGACAACCTCTTGCTGAGCGGGATGCATGCGCGCCTGCTGGCCGGCTTCCTGCTGCGCCTGCCACTGCTGGCATGCCGCCGCCTGCGCGCCAGGGAGAGCACGACTTCCCGCACTGCCGCACCCTGACGGCGCCCGGGCGGGGCATCCTGCCGCTGCCGGCCGATGGCGCTCGCTTGCCGTCGGGCGCAGCCGGCCATGCATGCTTGGGCTCACCTTCGGGTAGACTGATCCCCCAGTGAGTTCCAGTCCGTGCAGTCGGCCAATCGAGATTCGAGTCTTGCAAGGAGAAGTCCCCCATGCATGCAGTCCCGTTGCTAGATAGCAGTGCCAGCGATAGCTCCGCCGAAGTCCCGATCCGCGACCTGCGTCGCGTCACCATTCATCCCGATCACTGGTATCCGCTAGCCTGGTCGCGGGAAGTCAAGCGCGGCAAGGCGCATGGCGTGCGCTTCGCGGGCGACCCGATCGTGCTGGTGCGCACGGAGTCCGGCGCGGTATTCGCGCTGGAGGATCGCTGCGCGCACCGGCAGGTGCCGCTGCATGCGGGCGTGGTCGAGGGTGAATCGATTCGCTGCTGCTATCACGGCTGGACCTACGACTGCACGGGCAGTTGCATCGACGTGCCATACCTGGGCCGCGACCGGCTGCCGAACGGCGTGCGCTCGTATCCGTGCCGCGAGGTGGAGGGCCTGATCTTCGTGTTTCCCGGCAGCGCGGTGCTGGCCGAGGAAACGCCTTTGCCCAACCTTGCCTCGGTGGCCGACAAGGCGTACAAGACGCGCCGTTTCGGCCGTGAGGTCAAATGCCACTACTCGTTCATGCATGAGAACCTGATGGACATGAACCATCAGTTCCTGCACCGGCGGCAGATGGGCCAGATGCGCGCGCGCTCGCTCGGGCGCCGGCGGGGTCCGGGGTGGGTCGAGGTCGACTATACCTTCGCGCGGGAGGACGGCAAGCAGCCGGTGGGCGAAGCCCTGGTGTTCGGTGGCGGCAAGAACGGCGGGCAGGCCGGCAAGGATGTCATGACGGTCCGTACCTGCTACCCCTACCAGACCTTGCAGATCCGCACCTCGGAAGCAACGCTGGTGATGGATCTGTGGATCGTCTACGTGCCGCTGGACGCGGAGCAGCGCACCAACCGCACTTTCGGGCTGCTGTCGATCAAGAAGCCCGGCATTCCCGGCGTGCTCAACCTGGCGTGGCCGCTGCTGGTCTGGTTTACCGAACGGATCTTCAAGGAAGACCGCTGGATCGTCGAGGCGGAACAGGAAGCCCACGACAAGCAGGGCGCGGACTGGAACCACGAGGTATTCCCGGTCATCAACGAACTGCGCGACCTGCTGCGCGAGTGCGGGGCACCGGAAGCGCCCGCCCAGCCGGAATGAGGCAGGCATGAACTTTGAAAGGACTCCCGATCAGCGCGCCATCGTCGAAGCGGTGACGCAGATTTGCAGCGACTTTGGCGCCGACTACTGGTCCGGGCTGGACGATGAGGGCAAGTTTCCCCATGCCTTCCACCAGGCCATGGCGAAAACCGGCTGGCTCGGCATCGCGATGCCAGAGGCCTATGGCGGCGCCGGACTGGGCATTACGGAGGCGGCGCTGATCATGCAGACGGTGTCGGCCTCCGGCGCGGGGTTTTCCGGCGCGTCGGCCATCCATATGAATGTGTTCGGCCTCAATCCGGTAGTGGTGTTCGGCAACGAGCGCCAGAAGGAAGCCGCGCTGCCACCGCTGATCGCCGGTCAGGAGAAAGCCTGCTTTGCCGTGACCGAACCCGACGCCGGCCTTGATACCACGCATCTCAAGACCCAGGCCGTACTGTCGGCCGATGGCCGCAGCTATCGCGTGGATGGCCGCAAGATCTGGATCTCCACTGCCCAGGTGGCCGAGCGCATGCTGCTGCTGGCCCGCACCACGCCGCTGGAACAGGTGGCCAAGCCGACCCAGGGCCTGAGCCTGTTCTATACCGCGCTGGATCGCAAGCACATCGAGGTGCGCGAGATCCACAAGATGGGGCGTGCCGCGGTGGACTCGAACATGCTCTTTATCGACGGGCTGACGGTACCGGTGGAAGACCGCATCGGCGAAGAGGGGCGCGGCTTTGAATACATCCTGCATGGCCTCAACCCGGAGCGCATCCTGATTGCCGCCGAAGCCGTCGGCCTCGGCCGCGTCGCGCTGGAAACCGCGACCCGCTACGCGAAGGAGCGCACCGTGTTCGGCCGCCCGATCGGGCAGAACCAGGGCATCCAGCATCCGCTGGCGCAGGCCTGGATGGCGCTGGAAGCGGCGGACATGATGGTATGGAAAGCGGCGTGGCTGTACGACCAGGGCAAGCCCTGCGGCGCCGAAGCCAATACCGCCAAATACCTGGCGGCGGAAGCCGCCCACCAGGCGTGCCAGACCGCCGTGCTGACGCTGGGCGGCATGGGCTATGCGCGCGAGTACCAGGTGGAGCGCTACCTGCGCGAGTCGTATATCCCACGGATTGCACCGGTCAGCGCGCAGCTGATCCTGTGCCATATTGCCGAGCGGGTGCTGGGTTTGCCGAAGTCTTACTGACCCCGTTGAGACGCCGGCGACGAGACAATCCCGCGCGGGGAAGCCGCATTCTTTCAGCGATGAAAATAATGAAGGGCGCGCCCTTGTTTCCCTGAGCGAACGCTGTTGTCTACAGGCCAAAAGGACAATAGGCCGACAGGTCGGCAGGCGACCCATCACGGTCCGGACCCGGGCAACTTGACTTTCACTTGCCCAGTTCGTGGCCGATGACGCCGCCAGCCACCGCGCCGCCCACGGTCGCCGCCGTATTGCCATGCGACAGTTCATGGCCTGCCACACCGCCGGCCACAGCCCCGGTTGCGGTACAGCCGTTCAGCCCGAGCAGGAGTACGGCGCCCGCGATCAGCGCGCTTGCGAGTCTCAGCATGGTGGTTCTCCTTGGTGATTTCCCTTGCGAAGTGCCAGTCACTGGGGAACGGGCACGGCTGCCATGGCTACAAGATAGCCGGGCACGGCGGCGGACCCAGTGGGGCAGCCGCTGATATCGATGTAGGAATTGGATGACGCCGCGAGCGCGGCGTCAGCAGAGGAGGGGGGCGCAGGAAGGGGGGCAGGCAGCGGGCAGGGACTGCCCGCTCACCGTTACCGCAGGCGCTTGATCAGCGCGGAGGTGTCGGCGCGGCCGCAGCCGTCTTGCTGCAGGTCCGCGTAGAACTGGTCGACCACGGCCGTGACGGGCAGGCTGGCGCCGTTGCGGCGGGCTTCGTCCAGGCAAAGGCCGAGATCCTTGCGCATCCAGTCCACCGCGAAGCCGAAGTCGAACTTGCCTTCGAGCATGGTGGGGCCGCGATTCTCCAATTGCCACGAGCCCGCTGCGCCCTTGCTGATCACGTCGAGCACCACCTTCATGTCCAGCCCGGCGCGCTCGCCAAAGGCGATGGCTTCCGACAGGCCCTGCAGCAGGCCGGCAATGCAGATCTGGTTGACCATCTTGGCCAGTTGGCCGGCGCCCGCGCCGCCGATCCGGGTGACGGCACGCGCATAGGCGCCCAGCACCGGCTCGACCTGGTTGAAGACGGCTTCGTCGGCGCCGCACATGATGGTCAGAACGCCCTTTTGCGCGCCGACTTCGCCGCCCGAAACCGGGGCATCGACAAAGTGCAGCCCGCGCTGGCTGGCGGCGGCGTACAGTTCGCGCGCCACATTGGCGCTGGCGGTGGTGTGATCCACGAACACGCAGCCCGCCGGCGCCGTGCCGAAGGCGCCTTCGGCACCGGTGAGCACCGCGCGCAGGTCATCATCGTTGCCCACGCAGGAGCAGACCACTTCGGCGTCCTGAGCGGCCAGCGCCGGGGTGGCCGCCGACTTGCCGCCGAAGGCCGCGGCCCACTGCTCGGCCTTGCTTGCCGTGCGGTTGTAAACGGTGACCTGATGCCCCTTGGCGGCGAGATGGGCCGCCATGTGATAGCCCATGACACCCAGGCCGATAAAAGCAACACGCATGACTTAAGAACTCCAAGGCCCGCGGTGACCGTAGGCGTTTGTGACCAGGTGGGTAGTAGTCCACCGAAGGCCGGAATCCTGCCACTCTTGCACCGCAGCGTCAACCAGCGTTGTTGGTGCTGCCGGTCGTCAGCATCTGGCAGATCGACGCGGCTGTCGCGGGCGCAAATTGTTGCACGCATGCGCGTGTCGACGCCAAGGTGCAAGCCGGCGCCATGACCCGATTGTCGACCGTCCGGTCGCGCAGGAAATGCGTGGCGATCGCGGTGCCATCGGCAGGTTTGCGCAGCCGGACCGGCCGCCGGCTATTCGAAATACACCTGGCCCGACCCGGTCCGGCTGACGGCGCGCTGGGGCGGCTTGCCGGCGACGACGATATCGCCCGAGCCCGACAGCGCCACGCTGGCGGCATCCGATGCGTAGCCGAGGATACGGCCCGAACCGGTCAGCTGCGCGTCCAGCCTCTGCGCATGCAATGCGCTGGCGTCCACCTCGCCCGAGCCGGAAATGGCGGCGCGCACGCTGCCTACCTGCCCCTCGGCCACGATCAAACCGGAACCGGACAGGTGCAGGTCGATGGATGCCTCGCGCAGTCCGGATGCCCGCAGGGTGCCGGCGCCGGGGATGCTGACCGCCTGCAACGACGGCCCGGTAATGGTCACCTTGAGCGGCGCAGCCAGCACGACCGGTGCCGAGAGGCCGATCGACAGCTTGCCGTCGACAACGGTGGCCACGATCAGCGGCAGGATATCGGCAGGGCCGGTGATGGAAACGGAAACGTTGGGCGACGCCGAGAATACCGCCTCGACCGGCGCATTGAGCTGCACGCCTGAAAACGCCCCTACCGAGCGCCGCTCGGTCCTTTGGGGCCCCGTTCCCTTGGTGGCGTCATTGGAGGAGACCACCTGGCCGTTGACGATGACGACACTGCTGCCGGATATCCCCGAGGCGGCGACGCCACTCTGGTTGATGACGACCAGGCCTTGCTGGGCCAGTGCCGCACCGGCAGCGCAGATGGATGCCAGCGAGGTTGCACAGAGCGTGTTGAAGCGGGTCATGGCGATCCTTTTGCGCTGGGTGGCGGCGCATGCTCCGGGAGACATCCGGCCTGCCAGTGGCGCCCCGGTCGACAGTGCTTTCGCCGGCCGCGCGGATTGCCGCGCCGGGCGTGCCGGCCTACTGGTGGAAGGTGTATGAATCCATTAATCCCTGACGATCCTTTTTGAATCATAGAGCGCCTCGCCGGCTTTGATGAGGGCTTTGATGAGGGCTTTGGTTAGTTCCTGGATGGTGTTCGGCGATGCGCTTGCGAGGTCTTGAACCGGCTTGGGGCAGCGCCACTCAGGCAAGTTGCGTTCGCGTATCATCGCGCCTGGCTTCACTGTCTTGAAGGAGAGTCATGCGTGCTATCGGCAATTTCATCTGGTTCATTTTCGGCGGCGTATTCATGGGTCTGGCCTGGTGGCTGGCCGGGCTGCTCGCCTTCCTATCCATCGTCGGCATACCGTGGGGCAAGGCTTGCTTCGTGATCGGCAAATTCACCTTCTTCCCGTTCGGCAAGCAGGCCATCAGCCGCCGCGAACTGCGCCAGCGGGATGACATCGGCACCGGTGCCCTTGGCCTGGTCGGTAACGTGATCTGGTTTATCTTCGCCGGTCTCTGGCTCGCGCTTGGCCATGTGGCATCCGCCATTGCCTGCTTTGTCACCATCATCGGCATTCCTTTCGGTATCCAGCATCTCAAGCTGGCTGGCATGGCGCTGGCGCCGATCGGCCAGACCGTCGTGACCAACGAGGTTGCCGAGGCCGCGCGGCGCGACCAGGCGCGCGCGCACGTGGACGGGCTGCGCCGTTGACGCTAGCCGCCGCGCTCGTTGGTGGGGCGACGCTCACAAAATTTTCGCGCCGGGCACCGATGCTTGCTATCGCTGGCTATTCTAAAGATGGCGGTTGATCGCCATGGTCATCGCGGCGTTCAACGGAGGCTTGAAATTGCGTTTGCGCCGGGAGGGACCCGACGTGAGCGTCTTGCGATGGCAGTCGAGCAGGAGTGGATATGAGAACGCTGGGCTTGCTGTTCGCCACGTCGGTGGCGATAGCGTTGCCGCTGCACGCGAATGCAGCGGGTTGCCAATATGACATGCAGTGCAAAGGGGAGCGAATCTGCCAGAAGGGCCAGTGCGTTTCCCCCGATGACGACGAGCAGGACGCCGCCGCCCAGTCCTCCAAGCCGCCAGCCACTCGCTTCTCTCCCGCTCCGCCGCCGGCCGCAAGTCCGGCGCAAGCACCCGCCTCCGGCCGCATGGCGAAGAGCGTGTTGCCGCCGCCGCCCCCGACGGAGCCACGTTTTTGCTGCACGGTAGCGGGCAGGCTCAAGCCATATAACAGCGCTGCCTTCGATGCCGAGACCAGTGTCGGCGACGCGTGCCAGGGCGTGACCAACTCTGGCAAGCCCGTGCCCGGTACCGCCTGCCAATGACGCGATGACGGCTCGTGCCGCAAGGCGGGGTAGCCCGGCCGCCGGTGACACCGCACCGGTAGTCGGGCTGGATAGTAACCAGGCTTATTCCGCCGCCTTGCCGGGCTCGTCGTCTGCCGGTGCAGGAAGCAACACTGACTTGCGCTGCCCGGGTTCGACCGTCTCCACCGGCAGTGGCTTGGCGCCCGGCAGGCAGGTCGAAACCCATCCCGCCATCGCCATGCGCATATTGGGCAGGGTGCCGCCATAATCCGGCAGGAAATCCCGTCCCATCAGGCACCATTGAAACGGATCCTGGCCGGTCATGGTGGCGAACTGGCGTTGCACCTCGCTGGCAAGGTCGTTGTGCGCGCCGTACAGGATCTCGTTCAGTCCGTGTGTATAAGCGGCGATGTGCTGCGCTATCACATCGGCCAGTTCGGGCCGGAACGTGCCGAAGGTGAAGGGCTGGGTTGCCGCTTCGAGGAAGAGTTCGGTGCTTTCCGCGATCGCTGTCCGGGCCGTTTCCAGGTTCAGCGCGGCGATCTTCTGGGCCAGCTGCGCCCATGCGCCGGTCAGGCCGAAAGCCATGTCCGGGGAAGGCGTGAGCGCCTCGACGGCTCCGGAGTGAGAGGGGGTGACCATAAGCGTCTCCGATAAACGATGCCACGCGTCCGAAGGGATTTCGCCGGTGGCAATCGTGACTTGCTGCGCCGCAGCATCGCGTCACCATAATAGGCGCAATCATCGGGGTGTCAAGAGGCGAAACGCAAGGCGCCCACGCCGTCACATGCGCGACGGGCGGGCAGCTTGATGCGACAGGCGGGCCGTCACACTGGCGCTTAAACTTGCAAGATCGGGGCCGTGATACGCTGCAAAGAGCCGTTTGCGATACATTCACTTGGTAAATGTGTTCAAAGCGCCCCATCGACAACCGCCCGCCCGACAGTACAAAGGAACGCCATGCCAGAAGCCCCCGCAACCTCTTCGCTAACCGCTCCCGGCGCCGCCCATGCCGTGGTGGTGGGTGGCGGCACCATGGGCGCCGATGTGGCCGTGGTGCTCACCCGCGCGCATTGCCGTACCACGGTGGTGGAGCCCGAGACGCAGCGAGCAGCCGCGGTGACGGCAAGAGTTGCCGCCAACCTCGCCGCCATCGGGCCGGCGGCCGAGGCTGGCCTGGCCGGGCTGACCGTCGCCACATCGCTCGAAGCCGTCGACTGGAGCACGGTTGACCTGGTGATCGAATGCATCCCCGAGCGTCTCGATATCAAGCGCGCCCTGTTCGCCGACCTGGTGCAGCGTGCCCGCCCGGACACCATCCTCGCCAGCAATAGTTCCAGCTTCCCGATCAGCGCCATCGGCGAGGGCCTGTCCACGCGGGAGCGCATGCTCGGGCTGCATTTCTTCATGCCGGCGCATCTGGTGCCGCTGGTGGAAGTGGTGCTGGGAGGCGTCAGCGCCGAGGCAGGCGCCGACGCCCTGATCGCCTTCATGCGCCGTTGCGGCATGGTGCCGGTCAAGGTGAAAAAAGATCTTCCCGGCTTCCTCGCCAACCGCCTGCAGCACGCCTTGTCGCGCGAAGCCTTCGACCTGATCGACCGCGGCATCGCCTCGCCGGAGGATGTGGACGCGGCGGTGCGCTTCGGCTTTGGCTTTCGCTTCCTGGCCGCGGGTCCGGTCATGCAGCGCGACCATGCCGGCATCGACGTGCACGCGGCGGCCGGCGCTACGATGTATCCCACCTTCAACAACTCGGCGGAGCCGGCCCGGTGCCTGAGCGAGCGCGCGGCGGACGGTCGCCACGGCATGAAGACCGGCGAAGGGTTCTACAGGTGGACGCCCGAAACCATCGCAGCCGAGCGCGAGCGCTATGATCGCCTGTTGCGCGCGGGGCTTGACCTGATCGCGCCGGAACTGCCCAAGATCGAACCCTGAACGACACAGAGCGCAATATGAGTGAACACACCTTCCTGGCGGATTCGCCGCTGATCATTACCGTGGCGCCCAACGGCGCCTACAAGACCGCTGCCGACCACCAGGCCGTGCCGCTGACCGCGGCGGCGCTGGCGGCCGAGGCGCGGGCCTGCCTCGAAGCCGGCGCGGCCATGATGCATATGCATGTGCGCCAGCCCGATGGCCGCCACTCCCTGGATGCGCAGATCTATCGCGACGCGCTTGCCGCCGTGAAACAGGAGGTGGGCGATCAATTGCTGGTGCAGGTCACCAGCGAAGCCGCCGGCATCTACCGCGCCGCCGAACAGATCGCGATGGTGCGCGAACTCCGTCCCGAGGCGGTTTCCGTCGGCCTGCGCGAAATCGCGGTGCCGGACATCCCGGAGGCGGAACTGGCCGATTTCCTGAGCTGGCTGGCACGGGAGCGGGTGATGACGCAGATCATCCTGTACGACGCCGCCGACGTGGCGCGCTGGCAAGCATTGCGCGCGCGCGGCCTGGTGCCGCCGGGCGCGTGGTCGGTGCTGTTTGTGCTGGGCCGGTATTCGGCGGGGCAGGTATCGTCGCCGAGCGACCTGCTGCCGTTCCTGCGGGTCTTCGAAGGCACGCTGCCGTGGGCGATCTGCGCCTTCGGGCGCGAGGAAAATGCCTGCGTGACCGCGGCCGCCGCCTTCGGCGGCCATGTGCGGGTAGGTTTCGAGAACAACCTGAAGTTGCGCGACGGCAGCACCGCGCCAGGTAATGCGGCGCTCGTCGGGCAGGCGGCAGAGGGAGCGCGGACGCTGGGCCGCCCGCTAGCCTCGGCCCAACAGGCCAGGCAAATCTACAGCGAGATCCGCTGATTCCTGGCGCTCAGCGGTGGCGTTCATGCGCCGTCGCTGAGCGTGTCCCGCGTGCCGTCGGTGGCGCCGTCGCTGGTCTCATGAATTATTGCGAAGTGACGTAAACGCGCAATATCAGGCTATGCTTGCTCGATTGTCGGGAGCGCAGCACACCGGCCCGGCGCCATGGGAGGCAGACGGCGGCGGGGCAGGGAGCCGGCATGGCCGGCTGCCTCGGGTGCAACTCCGCCGGGCCCGCGCCAGCGCGGCGCCGCACGCCTGACCGTCTTCCCAACCCGTGGAGTGATGCTACGTGGATGTATGCTGCGCGCTTGGCTACTCGCGCGCGGGATGCCGGACAGGCGCTGGCCTTGCTGCGCAAGGGGCGGCCCCAGCCGTGGTGCCGGGCCCGGACAGCGTGGCCGCGCTGTCGCAATTTGTTGGCCGCTGGCAGGCGGCTGCACAGTCTTCAGGGGAGCAGGCAATGTCGGTCCCGATGCATGATGACACGCACCTCGACCTTGCCGCGCAGCGCTGGGTGGCGCAGGCCGCGGTGGGCGGCCTCGACGGCGCGGCCAGGCTGATCTGGGCCGGGCTGGTGCTCGCGCTGATCAATGTGCTGCTGGCCGGCACGCTGGCGCCGGCGGGCCAGGCCTATCTGATATTGGGCATCGTGGCGGCCTTGCTGGGCGCCTTGCAGCTATGGCTGCTGGTGCGGGTGGCGATCGATCGCCGTCTGTTCGGCGCGCTTGCCGATACTTCGCAACAGGGTGAACACGCCGATATGGCCGCGATGCTGGGCGCGCTGGACCAGGCGCTCGTGCGGTTGGGCTGGGCCAGGCCCGAGGCCGGCGGGCGGTCAATGGCGCAGCGCGTTCGCGGCGCATTGCGCTGCCTCCACTGGGCCGCGGCGCTGGCCGCCCTGCAATTGCTGGTGGCCTTGCTGCTACTGCTGCTGAGATAACACACGATGTGGTATTCCAAACGGTTGGCGCGCGCCATCATCCTGTTCGCCCGCTTGCTGACCGGCATGCAGGCGCGCTCGAACGGCTGCCTGCCTGCCGCAGTGCAGTGTATCTACTTTGCCAACCGCAGCAACCACGGCGACTTCGTGCTGATCCGGGGCGGCCTGCCGCCGGACCTGCGTGGGCCGACGCGGCGGGTGGCTGGCGCGGATTGCAGCGACGATTTCCAGGTGCGCGGCACCGGAGATGATCGCTTTGGAAATGTCTGCGACAGCTTGGACGCAAGACCCTGTAAAATCGCCTGCTGCAGGCGGCTCGACCCGCCGGATTACCCCCTTCCTCCGCTTTGCCGGCCATCCTTTGCCGGTAAAGTCAATTACGAAAGTCATGCCAGAGTCTGATGAAGCCAAAGTAGCCGCGGCGGTGTGGGTCCGTGAGCAGATGGACCGCCACGGCCTAACGCTCGACGATTTGCTTGAGGCGGGTTGTTTCGCGGCACCCCCGGCGCCTGCCCCGGCTACGCCGGCGGCCGCACTTGCCGATCCCGCCCCGGCGCCGGAGGCGGAAAAGCCCGCCCGGCCGCTTTACCGCAATGCCATGGGGCAGAGCTGGGATGGCACCGGGGAGCGCCCGGAGTGGCTGCAGCGGGCGGTCAATGCCGGACAGACGATCGACTTTTTCCGCGTCGGCTAACGCTCGCCCGCCGGCAGTCCGGCATTCAACCTGCCCGTTGTGTCCCTGCGCTAGCGGTTGCACCCCAGCGTGGTCGCCGTGCACGCGAAAGGATCGGGCGGTTGGCCGTGGCGAGATGGCCAAAGCGGATGCACTTGGGGAAGGATGCACAATGCGCTTGACCCTGTAGTCGCTCCAGGGTCTTAAATGGACGGCAAGCAAAAACAAGCAGGAAACACCGCCATGCCTAGCGCAACGCCAGAACAGGCCTCGCTCCGTAGACAGGAGGATGCAGATCATGGGCATTCGCATGCACATGCACGCAAACACGAGGACGCTCACCACCATGGCCATGGGCACGATCACAAGGACGATCACGGTCACGCGCATGCCCACGCTGCCAGCCCGGCGTGCTGTGGCGGCGCCAGCGCCGCACCGGCGGCTCCCGTGGCGGTGCCGGCCGGCGCAGCGGCGGCCAGCTATCGCATCGACGCGATGGACTGCCCCACGGAAGAGACCCTGATCCGCAACAAGCTGGGCAGCATCGTCGGCGTGGCCGCGCTGCAGTTCAACCTGATGCAGCGCGTACTGACGGTGCACCACACGCTGGAGTCCCTGGAGCCCGTGGTGCGCGCCATCGAGAGCCTCGGGATGAAGGCCGAACCGCTGTCGGAGCATGCCGCGGAGCTGCCGCCGCAAGCGGCCAGGCCGTGGTGGCCGCTGGCGCTGGGCGGGGTGGCCGCGCTCGGCGCCGAGGCGGTTGGATGGCTGCATGTGCCCGCCCAGGAATGGCTGGCGCCCCTGCTGGCGCTGGCGGCCCTGGCCATGGCTGGCCTGGGTGTCTACAGGAAGGGATGGATTGCGTTATCCAACGGCAACCTGAATATCAACGCATTGATGAGCATTGCCGTCACCGGCGCCATGCTGATCCAGCAGTGGCCGGAGGCGGCCATGGTGATGGTGCTGTTCGCGCTGGCCGAGCGCATCGAGGCGGCGTCGCTGGACCGTGCCCGCAACGCCGTGCACGCCCTGATGGCGATGGCGCCGGAGCAGGCCACGGTGCGGCAGCCGGACGGCAGTTGGCTGCCCGTGGAGGCTGGCGCGGTGGCCGTCGGCGCATTGGTGCGCTTGCGTCCGGGCGAACGCGTGGCGCTCGACGGACGCGTGTTGCGCGGCCAGTCCACGCTGGACCAGGCACCGATCACCGGCGAGAGCGTACCGGTGGACAAGGGCGTTGGCGACGCGCTGTTCGCCGGCACCATCAACCAGTCCGGCGAACTGGAATACGAAGTCACCGCCCCGGCCAGCGGGTCCACGCTGGCGCGCATCATCCATGCGGTGGAGGCGGCGCAGGGCAGCCGCGCGCCCACGCAGCGTTTTGTCGACCGCTTTGCCCGCGTCTATACGCCGCTGGTGTTTCTCGGCGCCGTGCTGGTGGCGGTGGTGCCGCCGCTGGTGCTGGACGGCGGCTGGAGCGCCTGGATCTACAAGGCGCTGGTCCTGCTGGTGATTGCCTGCCCGTGCGCGCTGGTGATTTCCACGCCGGTGACCATCGTCAGCGGGCTGGCCGCGGCTGCGCGGCGCGGCATCCTGATCAAGGGCGGCGTCTACCTGGAGCAGGGCAAGGATCTCAAATGGCTGGCGCTGGACAAGACCGGCACCATCACGCATGGCAAGCCGGTCCAGACCGATTTCCAGCCGTTGGACGCGACCGCCGCGGCTGGCGAGGCCGCCAGCGGTGCGGCACGCTTGATCGCTGCCAGCCTGGCTGCCCGCTCCGACCATCCCGTTTCCATGGCCGTGGCCAACGCCGCGCGCGCCGACGGCATCGTGCCGCTGGAGACGCAGGACTTTGCCGCGCTTCCCGGATACGGTGTCAGCGGCAGTGTGAAGGGGCGCAGCTACTACCTGGGTAACCACCGCCTGATTCATGACCTTGGCCTGTGCTCGCCGGCACTGGAAGCGACACTGGAAGCGCTGGAGCGGCAAGGAAAGACTGTCGTGCTGCTGGGCGCCGACCACGGCGTCGAGGCGCTGTTCGGCGTGGCGGACACGGTCAAGGAGAGCAGCCGCCAGGCGGTGGCGGAACTGCACGCGCTGGGTGTCAAGACGCTGATGCTGTCGGGCGACAACCCGCACACCGCGCAGGCCATCGCCGCGCAGGTGCAGATCGACGAGGCGCGCGGCAATCAGTTGCCGCAGGACAAGGCAGACGCCATTGCGGCCCTGAGCGTGAAGGGTGCGCAGGGCGCCCAAGACAACGGCGGCAAGCGCGTGGCGGTCGGCATGGTGGGCGACGGCGTCAACGACGCGCCCGCGCTGGCGCGCGCCGATATCGGCTTCGCCATGGGTGCGGCCGGGACCGATACCGCCATCGAGACCGCCGACGTGGCCCTGATGGACGACGACCTGCGCAAGATCCCGGCGTTTATACGACTCTCGCGCCAGACCTCGGCGATCCTGAAACAGAACATCGCGCTGGCGCTCGGTATAAAGGTGGTGTTTCTGGCGCTGACAGTAATGGGCCTGGGCACCATGTGGATGGCGGTGTTCGCCGACATGGGGGCGAGCCTGCTGGTGGTGTTCAATGGCCTGCGCCTGGCGAAGGCCGGGCGGGCCCGAAACTGAAACGGACGCGCCCCCAGGGAAGGGGGCGCGTCGATGCTTTGAAGCGGAGCGTCAGGGCTGGATGATCAGCTCGCCGCTGCGGCCTTCGATAGCGCCCCAGCTAACCGGCGCCGTCGGCAGGCTGGCACGATCGAGGTGGCGGTAGAACGTTCCCATCGACACCAGCTCGTGGCCCTGCGCGCGCCAGCCATCCAGCAGCCGGTTGAACACAGGCGCCAGCTTGCCGCCTTCCAGCTCGGTATGCAGGGTGAACACGTGGTCGCGTCCGTCTTCGCTCAGGCGCAGCACGGCCTGGTGGACGTTGTCTTCCGTCAGGCCATCCACGCCGATCAGTTCGTCCAGTGTCGGCAGCGTGGTCGGCATCTGCACGTGCCGGCATGCCACACCGTCCACGGCGGGGATGTACGGACCGGTGCCGCGACCGTCCGAGGCATAGACCATGCCCCAGTCGTCGATCTGGCGGAAGGCCTCGTCGTTCATCTGCCAGCCCGCTGCCCCATGAGTGGGCGGCGCTTCGCCGAAGATCTCGACGTAGCGGTCGAACGCGCTCTGCATCTGGCGCCGCGTCCAGGCCGCATCGCGCTCGCGCACATTGTCCTGCCAGTAGACGTGGTCCCAGGTGTGGATGCCGCATTCATGGCCGGCCGCGCGCGCGGCGCGCATCTCGGCCGCACCCTTGCGGCCGATGTCGGGGCCGGGTAGCAGCACGCCGTACATCAGCGTGCGCAAGCCATAGTTCGACACCACCGAGGTGCGCGACACCTTCTTCAGAAAGCCGGGCCGGAACACGCGCCGCAGCGCCCACCCGGTGTGGTCGGGGCCGAGGCTGAACAGGAAGGTAGCCTCGGCCCGCACGCGGGCCAGCATGGAGAGCAGCGCCGGCACGCCTTCGCGGGTACCGCGCAGCGTGTCGACGTCGACCTTGAGGGCGATACGGGCCATCGGGTGCGTGCGCTCAGTTGGCCGAATCGACCAGGGTGCGCGCCTCGATCACCTTGCAGCGGTAAGCCTCGAAGATGGCCCGCAGCGCATCTTCCATGGTGACCTGGGGCTTCCAGCCCAGCTCTTCCACGGTGTTGTCGATCTTCGGCACGCGGTTCTGCACGTCCTGGTAGCCCTTGCCGTAGAACTCGCCGGAAGAGGTCTCCACGATCTGGGTCTTCTTGGCTTCCTCGGCGTACTCGGGGTAGTCGCCGGCCATCTTCAGCATCATCTCGGCCAGCTCGCGCACGGAGTGGATGTTGCGCGGGTTGCCGATGTTGTAGATCTTGCCGGTGGCAATGCCGTTCGGGTTCTCGATGATGCGCATCAGGGCGCTGATGCCGTCGGTGACGTCGGCAAAGGCACGCTTCTGCGCGCCGCCGTCGACCAGCTTGATCGGCTCGCCGCGCACGATGTGGCCGAGGAACTGGGTGACCACGCGCGAAGAGCCTTCCTTCGATTCGAAGATCGAGTCCAGGCCGGCGCCGATCCAGTTGAAGGGGCGGAACAGCGTGTAGTTCAGGCCCTGTTCCATGCCGTAGGCGTGGATTACGCGGTCCATCAACTGCTTGGAGCAGGCATAGATCCAGCGCGGCTTGTTGATCGGGCCGCAGATCAGCTCGGAGGTCTCGGGGTCGAACTCGTCGTCATGGCACATGCCGTACACCTCGGAGGTGGACGGGAATACCAGGTGCTTGCCGTACTTCACGGCGGCGCGCACGATCGGCAGGTTGGCCTCGAAGTCGAGTTCGAACACGCGCAGGGGCTGGCGCACGTAGGTAGCCGGGGTGGCGATCGCCACCAGCGGCAGCACCACGTCGCACTTGCGGATGTTGTACTCGATCCACTCCTTGTTGATGGTGATGTCACCTTCGAAGAAGTGCATGCGCGGATGGTCGACCAGGTCGCCAAGGCGGTCGCTGGACATGTCCATGCCGTAGACTTCCCACGACGTGGTTTCAAGAATGCGGCGCGTCAGGTGGTGGCCGATGAAGCCGTTGACGCCAAGAATCAGGACCTTTTTCATCGGTTTTCCTCTTTGGACAATGCAGTAAGAAATGTGGAAAGCGCGGCAGGCGAAACCGGCGCGGGGCGGGCCCCGTCTTCCAGCAGTTCGCGTACCAGGATGTGTCCCCCGTCGCCGCACACGCCGACGATCTGCTCGTCGATCACGTGCAGGCCCGGGCGGGCGGCGCTGGTGGACTGGGATGGGGTGGCGGCACGCAGGCGGCGCGCCTGCGCCACCACGAAACGGCGTGCACCGATATCGGTGAAGGCGCCAGGGTAAGGCGGTGCCACGGCGCGGATCAGGTTATAGACCTGCGCGGCGGGCTGTTGCCAGTCGATGCGGCCATCCTCGGGCTTGCGCCCCGAGAAGTAGCTGCCTTCGGCCAGGCGGTTGGGCAATTGTGCGATGTTGCCGGCCATCATGGCGGGCAACGCGCGCCACAAGGTTTGCTCGGCAGCCACGGTCACCTTCTCGAAGACTTCCCCGGCGGTGTCGTCGGGGAGAATCGGTACCGAGGTCTGGTCGACGATGTAGCCGGCGTCCGGCTTGGCTTCCATGGCATGCAGCGTGGCGCCGGTCTCGTTCTCGCCGTGCAGCACCGCCCAGTTCACCGGCACGCGGCCGCGATACTTGGGCAGCAGCGAGCCGTGCATATTGAACGCACCCTGCGCAGCCAGCGCCAGCACCGCAGCCGGAATCATCGCGCGGTAGTAGAAGGAGAAGATCACGTCAGGGCGCGCGGCGGCCACTGCCGCGGCCAGCGCCGGATCGTTGGGGTCTTCGCCATAGGTGACGGGCAGGCCGAGTTCGGCGGCGGTATCGGCAACGCGGCGGAACCAGATGTTTTCATCGGGACGGTCGCGGTGCGTGACGACCAGCGCCACCTCCACGCCGCGCGCATGCAGCACGCGCAGGCAGCGGTCGCCGACGTTGTGATAAGCGAAAACGACTACGCGCACGAGGGCTCCGAGGATTTCTGCTGTTCCGGCGTGCCTTCCAGCACGGCCTGGATGCGGTAGCGCGGGCGGTTGCGCACTTCCTGGTAGATGCGGCCGATGTATTCACCCAGCAGGCCGATGCCGAACAGCATGATGCCCACCAGGAAGAAGTTGAAGGCGAGCAGGGTGAACACACCCTGCACTTCCGCGCCGAACAGGAAGCGGCGTGCCAGCAGTACCGCCACCAGACCGGCCGAGGCCAGCGACAGCAGGGTGCCGATGGCCGAGAACCACTGCAGCGGCACGATCGAGAAGCCGGTCACCAGGTCGAAGTTCAGCCGGATCAGCTGGAACAGCGAGTACTTGGATTCGCCGGCGTGGCGCTCCTCGTGCTCCACTACGATCTCCACCGGATTGGAGGAGAACGTATAAGCCAGCGCGGGAATGAATGTGTTGACCTCGCGGCACGCGTTGATGGTGTCGATCACATTGCGGTCGTAGGCGCGCAGCATGCAGCCCTGATCGGTCATCTTGATGCGCGTAATGCGCTCGCGCAGCCGGTTCATGGCCCGGGAAGCAATACGGCGGAAGGCGGTGTCGTTGCGCTCGCGGCGGATGGTGCCCACGTAGTCGTGGCCTTCGCGCATGGTCGCCACCAGCCGCGGGATTTCTTCCGGCGGGTTCTGCAGGTCGGCGTCCAGGGTGATCACGATCCTGCCACGGGTGTGTTCGAAGCCGGCCAGGATGGCCATGTGCTGGCCAAAGTTGCCGTTGAACAGCACTACGCGCGTGACGTCCGGGCGCTTGTGGAACTGGCTGGCCAGGATCTGCGCCGAACGGTCGCGACTGCCGTCGTTGACGAAAATGATCTCATAGCTGCAGCCCATGCTGTCCATGGCCGGGTAAAGCCGGTCGAACAGGGCTTGCAGGCCATCTTCCTCGTTGTAGACAGGGATGACGACCGAGACTTCGACTGGGCTCATTTTAAGAGGCGTTTGCATGTTTCGCTAAGAGTTGCGCATACCCGCTCCACATCGGCGGCTTGCATGGCAGGGAACATCGGCAGCGTGACGATGCCCCGTCCGATGCGTTCGGCATGCGGCAGCATGCCCTCGCGCCAGCCCAGGGAGCGGTAATAAGAAAACAGGTGCAGGGCGGGGTAGTGCACACCGGTGCCGACGCCACGCTCGCGCATGGCTTCCATCACCGCGGTGCGCCCGCCTTCGATACGTTCAGCCGGCAGCACCACCTGGAACATGTGCCAGTTGGTGGTGGCCGCTTCGCCGTCGCGCGGCAGCGGCAGTTCGATGCCGAGTTCGGCCAGGCCGCTGTCAGCCGCGCAGCGGAAATACGTTTCGGCAAGTTCCGCGCGGCGCGCCGTGATGGCGTCGAGGTGCGCCAGCTGCGACAGGCCGATGGCGGCGTTGACATCGGTCAGGTTGAACTTGCCGCCGGGCTCTTCCACGTCCATGCCGTCCATGCCGGTGCGGATCACGCCTTGCAGGCGCAGGCGCTCGGCACGCACGGCCTCCTCGGGCGAGTTCATCACCAGGCAGCCGCCTTCGACGCTGGTGATGTTCTTGTTGGCCTGGAAGCTGAAGCTGACCAGGTCGCCGAAGGCACCGATGCGCTGGCCGCGCCAGCGCGAGTCGATGGCCTGGGCGGCGTCCTCGATCACGCGCAGGTTGTGCTTCTTCGCAATGGCGTAGAGACGGTCCATGTCCACCGGCAGGCCCGACAGGTAGACCGGCATGATGGCGCGGGTACGCGGCGTGATGGCGGCTTCCACGGCGTCGAGATCGATATTGCGCGTACGCGGGTCGATGTCGACGAAGACGGGCCTGGCGCCCACCGTGATCACCACATTGGCCGTGGCCACCCAGGTAATCGGGGTGGTGATGACTTCGTCGCCGGGGCCGATATCGGCCACGCGCAGCGCGATTTCCATCGTCGCCGAGCCATTGGCAAAGGTGCGCACCGGGCGGCCGCCGAACAACTCGGACAGCGCAGCCTCGAAGGCGTGCATCTTCGGGCCGGAGGTGATCCAGCCCGACGCCAGTACCTTGCCGACCTCGGCGATGGCTTCGGCGTCAATATTCGGCTTGACGAAGGGCAGGAAGGCTTGCGCAGCGGGAGCGGTCATGACGATCAGGCTCTTGGTACGGTGTGAGGTGGTCAGGAACGGGCAACGAGGAACACGCCGGCGAGGATCAGCAGCATGCCGGCCACGCGCATGGGGCCGATCATTTCGCCGAACAGGTACCAGGCTGCCAGGGCATTCACGACATAGCCGAGCGACAGCATCGGGTAGGCGATCGACACGTCGACTCGCGACAGGCCGACGATCCATACACCGACGCTGACCACGTACAGCGTCAACCCGGCCAGCACCGGCCACTGCGTCAAGACGCGCAGGGCCGTGGTGAACAGCGTGGCGCGATCGAGCGTGATGGCGCCCACGGCGTTGGTGCCGGCCTTGAGCAGCAACTGCGCACAGGCGTTGAGCAGCACGCCGGTAAAGATAAAAGCGAAGGTGGAAAGCGTCATTGCGCGCGGTTCTGTTCTTGCCGGGGTGCTGCCGTTACGTTGCCGGGAGGCGGGAAATTGGTGACCGCCACKCGGCGCTTGTCTTGCCCGATCTTGTACATCGGTACCTTGCGCTCCTCAAGCTGCTTGTAGGTGGCAGCCGACATGATACCCACCGCATGCTGGCCATCCTGCCATTTTGCAATAAAGGCATCCAGCGTGGGCAGCCATTTCCCGGGCTCCTGCCTGGTGCCGAATTCCAGTTCGTCAGGCCATTCCACCATGATGGTGGTGCGGCGCAGGTAATAGGGCAGGGTATGGTCCAGCATGCGCACACCATAGATCGGCATGTCATCCGTGAGGACCGCCTCGATGGCCGGCACCATGTCCACGCCCGAAGTCGGCCGTCCCATCACCTCGTGGCCGAGCAGCGCCACCGTGAAACTGCTGAACAGGCCGAGCGCGTAGACCGTGATGCTGACCATCAGGCCCTTGCTGGCCAGCAGCTTGCGGGCCAGGAAGATAGCCGCCAGCATCAGCACGAAGGCGGCGCCAACCCACACCGCGAACAGCCGGTACAGCTCATTGGGCGTATTGTCGGAGTTCAGCGTAGCCACCACCGGGCTGGCCAGCAAGCCGATCGCCGCGATCACCAGCATGCCGTTGAGCTGGCGCTTCCAGGCTGTTTCGTCGATCCGGGCGAGCGCGACCGCTCCCAGGATAGCCAGCGCCGGGAAGATCGGCACGATATAGCCGGGCAGCTTGGAGCCGGACAGGCTGAAGAAGACAAAAATGGCAATGGCCCAGATCCCCGCCAGCAGCGCCGGCTGGAACGGCTTGACGGTGGCCGTGCGCGCCGCGGCGGCGCCGCCGCGCATCACCTGCCACATGCGCGGCATCAGGCCCAGCCAGGGAATGAAGCCGGCCACCAGCAGCGGTATGAAGTACCACAGCGGCCCCTTGCGGGAGTGCACCGTCGAGGTATAGCGCTGCCAGTGTTCGTGGATAAAGAAGAAATTGAGGAATTCCGGATTGCGTTCCGACACCAGCCAGAACCAGGGCACCGTGACGATCAGCATCAACGCGATGCCGGTGACCAGGTGCAGGCGGCGCCAAAGCCCGAAATCACGCGAGACCAGCGTGTAGATCACCAGCACCAGCCCCGGCAGGGCAATGCCCACCAGGCCCTTGGTCAGGATCGCCACGCCCATCGCCACCCAGCAGGCCCACATCCAGTAGCGGCGGGCGGCGGGCGTGGCGCTGGGATGCTGGGCCAGCAGCATGAAGGCCAGCACGCAGGCCATGGCGCCGGACAGGGTCATGTCCAGCGAGTTGAAGTGCGAGGCCACGCTCCACATGGGCGCGGCCACCAGGATCAGGCCGGTCAGCAGGGCGACGCGCACGCCATACCAGCGATGTGCCGCCAGCATGGAAGCCAACAGGCCGACCATGCCCGACAGCGCCACGCAGAGGCGGGCCTGCCAGTCGCCCACACCGAACAGGGTGTAGGACAGGGCCGTCACCCACATATGAAAGGGCGGCTTCTCGAAGTACTTGAGCGCGTTGTAGCGAATCGTGACCCAGTCGCCGCTGGCAAACATCTCGCGGGCGATCTCGGCATAACGCCCTTCATCGGAGCGCAGCAGGTGGCGCGCATCCAGCGTGCCGAACCAGACCAGGAGAATAAACAGGCAAACCAGCGCAATTGCGCCAATCGGCAGACCGGCAGATTGCGAAACACCTTGTGCGGCGCTTCGCGAGGTGTCTCGCGAGGTCACGGAACTACGCATACGTCTCCTGGAAACGGGTGGATGGCCGTCGGGCTTGCGCTCTGGACGGCCGATTCTCGGGCCTGGCGGGGTGTTGCTGGCGTCCCTGGCTGGTGCCGGTAGCCCACGCCGCAATGGATGCTCGGTTTGCCTCGCCTGATGCCATGCAGGCACGTGTACCGGCTGGCAATGGCGCCGCTCCGGCGGCGGCAGCCGAGCCGGTTCGCGCCACCCTGATCGCCAGGCGGCTCCGGCCGGGCCGGCGAAAACATCACAACGCTGCAACCACTGCTTCGGTAGACACAAAATAAAAGCAATCGATCGTGCCCGCCGCCTTAGTCCTTCGTGTCTTTCACGCGCCAAGCCTTCCACGCCACTTGCCACATGGCCAACCGTGGTTGTCATGTGGCGCGGCGCGCAATGTTAGCACGACCGCCGGAACCCACAGTCGCGGGCAGGGTCTGCCGCCGCGGGACGATTCGCGCAGGCCGCGTGTTTCAGGTGAAAAGTGATGCATTTGGCATGTTTCTGGCGCTTCGCAAACGCAGCGCGACGCCGACCAGCAGGATGCCGCATACCACCGCCCATGCACCGATCATCCACAGCAGTGCCAGTGCGCCGGCAAGCGGTTGCCACAGCAGCAGAAATGCGAAAACGATGCTGACCAGCCCTGCCAGCACCAGCCACCATTCATTAGGCAGGTCCTTGCGCAGGCGGATCGCAGCGACAATCTGCAAGACTCCCGTGGCGAGCGTCCAGGCGGCAATATATAACAGCAGGGAGAACGCGGTCACGACGGGGCTGAACCAGGTCAGCAGGCCCACGCCGATGCCGAGCAGGCCCTGCAAGGCAAGGATGCCGCGATCGCTGGCTTCTCGCTGGCTGCCCGAGATCGCCATCAGCAGGGTCGTGATGCCGTCGGCGGCGGCAAAGGCGCCAAACAGTAGCACGAGCGCGGCCAGCGTCGCGATGGGGGCGAAAAAGGCACAGAATCCAAAAATGATGGCGAGAACGCCGCGTAGTGCCACGACCCACCAAAGCTTGGCGTAATACTGAAGCATGGAAACTCCCTTGCAAGATGCCCGCGCCGGGCTGGCCGCCATGAAGACCGTCGATGATCGGCAAGACACGCACGCAAAAAAGCGCTAATTTCTAGCCAGCGATGCTCCGATGGAACGAGCGGGGCGCGAAATCATTCTAGACAGGAATCATGTGAGGACAAAGGCGCAATTAGCGAGGACTGTTGCCGTTGCCGGGGCTGTGTGGCTGGCTGCGGGCAATCCTGCGCCGGCCCAGACCGCCGCAGTGGCCGCCGCGGCTCCGGCCGAGGGTGCGCCGGTGCGGCCCCTCGCCGTGCTTTGCGACGCGCCCTGGTTCCGTTCCGGTTCGCGGGTGCAGATGGAAGGTGATGGCACCATGCCCATGTCGGTCACCATGACGCTGCGCCATGCAACCAAGAGCCCGACAGGTTGCCGCGCGCAACTCGAGGTGCGCTCCAAGTCGGCACTGTCCGCGCTGATGGGGCCGCCGATCATCATGGCGCAGGTCCACATGCTCAATATCGACCGCAGCACCAGCGCGGCCAAGACCAGCATCGAGAGCGAGCATGCCGTCATCAACGCGCAGGGGCGCTATGCGCGCATGTATGGCGAAGCCGCCTTCAGGGGCCAGGGCGTGTTCAGTTATGCCGGCATGGATATCCACGAGGGCAGCACGATCGAGGGCGAGGCGTTCGAGTCCAGCGTCTCGCTGCAGATATATCCAGTGGGCGCGGATAAGGTGGTGGGAAGCATGCGCGCGCTGTACGCCTCGATCAGCGTCGGCTCCCGTCATGTGGGCAAGCGTCAGATGATCGATACCGTGCTGGGGCGCAAGGAGTGCATGCCGATCACCTACGAGAAGCGGACCTCGCTGGGGCCACTGATGGTGGGAGAGGAGGTCGTGCAGGTCGAACCCTCCGTGATGCATGTGACGGATTGGTATTGCCCTGCCGAGGCGTTCGTGCTCCGCACGGAGATCCGCCAGCAGGACAAGGTGCAGCGCATCGACGTGACCGGGATGGAACTGGACACTACCGCGCCCTGAGGCCCTCCCGGTGCGGCAACGCACGGCGTCCAGCCAGCAGCAAAAAACCCGCCGATGGAGATGGCGGGTTTTTTTCTGGCGAGCGCCGGAGTCCGGCGCGGCTTGCCGATCAGCTCGCGGCTGCGGCCGATGCGGCGTGCTTCTTGGTTTTCTTGCTCTTGCTCTTCTTGGCCGGCTTCTTGGCCTCCGGCGCCGAGGCGTCGGTCAGGTCCGTGCGGGTGCTCTTGTTCGCGCCCTGGGAATACGGGTCGAACTTGTCACCGGACTTGGCGCCCTGGGTGTACGGGTCGAACTTCTCGCCCGACTTGGCACCCTGGCTATACGGGTCGAACTGCTTCTTCCCGGTGGATTGCGCCTGGGCTGCTACGGAGACAGCGCCAATGCACAGCGCGATGGCTGTCGCGACGAACTTATTCATGTTTTCTCCTGGAAAGTGCCGCCTTCCGGCGGTTCGAGTACACGGAAACTGTCGGGAAAGGTCGCCTTGCCAAGGCTTGGCTACCGTGCCGGGTTTATCCGTTTGGGTAGCAGTGTCGCCAACATTTCGCCCAGCTGTCAACACGCGCTGTATTTTGAAATGCACGCTTTGTGCTGACTTATGGAAAGCCGCTATTGCCTTTGCTGCCAAGACTTGCTCGACGGATAGCGGGGAATATGTCGCATTGGGCACTTTATCGGTTTATGGCGCACGCTGTTGCACCTCGGATGTCGTCGGGCAGCGACCCCACCTTGCCTGAAAAACGCCCGCGAAACTGACGGGCGCGGGGGCTTTGGATGCATCGACAGGCATCGCCGGGATTTATCAATCCGTGGCAACGTCCGAAGGATGTTGCCAGGCATCGCGCACTTGCGCGCTCGGCGCCAGCGCAAGGTTGATCTTGCGCGCGCCGATCGGCTGCTGGAACCATTGCTTCTGCAAGGTGATGACCTGGGGACCGGCGAATACCGATGCGAGGGTCTGGTCAACAAGCTGCTTCCACTCCGGGTCAGCCCTGGACATCATCAGCGCATTCTGCTCGATCGACAGCGCCGGACCCACGATCACGAATTGCGAGGGGTCCTTGGCGCGGGCGCGCAGCCCTGACAGCAACACGTCATCCATCACAAAGGCCTGGGCACGGCCGGATTCGAGCAGCAGGAACGACTCGCCATGGTCCTTGGCGTAGATGTCATGGTAGCCGTACTGGCTCTTCAGGCGGCGCACGTGACGGTCGCCGGTGGAGCCGGCGCTGGTGACGACGTTCTTGCCGCGCAGGTCATCGAACGACTGGATGCCGGAGTCCGCGCGCACCAGCATGCGCACTGTGGAGATGTAATGCGAGACGCTGAAAGCGACTTGTTTCTGGCGTTCCAGCGAATTCGTATTGGGCGCGCAGTCGAGATCCACCAGCCCGTTGACCACGGCCGGGATACGGTTCTGCGGCGTTAGCGGCAGCCAGCGCACCGTGATCGTTTTCAGGCCGAGCTTCACACGCGCGGCCTCGGCGACGCGCAGGCACAAGTCCACCGCGTAGCCAGCGGGCTTGCCCTTGTCATCGGCAAAGGAGAAGGGCAGGGCCGACTCACGATAGCCAAGCACGATGGTGCCGGTATTGCGGATCTTGTCCAGTACCGGGCTTTGCGCCTGGGCCGCTTGCGGGGCGGCAATCGACAAGGCGGCAGCCGCGGCGAAAACGAGCCTGGCCAGCAGGCGGGAGGCGCGTGTTGCGCCGGCGCTGGCCAATGTGGATAACGGGAACATATGTTGAGTATTTCAAAAATGGCAAGGCTACGCCGATGGCCTTGAGAGGCAAAGAACATCTTTGTCATAAGCAAATGCTTAGCCGGAAAACCGGGAAGCCGCCTGTGGCACCGGTTTTGACCCCTAACGCCCCGCTTTTCGGCGCCTTGGCGAGAACCGCCCCCAATGAAAAGCAGCAGTGATTCCGCGTGCCGATGCGCAAGCCCGGCGAGCTGGCGCTGATCAGTCAAGTCCTTTGTCATGAAGTCATCCGGGCGCGGGCTTCCCGCGTTGGGCGATCCGGTGCCGCAGCGGGCGTATACACTGCTACCCGCCATGGGCGTCAGCCTGACATTCCGATCAACCGGGGGCCTTCCCCCGGAAACCCGAATCCACATGTCGCAGCAAAAACTCCTGTTCCTCAGCGTTTCCGCCGGCGCCGGCCATATGCGCGCCGCCGAAGCGCTGCGCCTGACCGCCGAAGCCGAATTCCCGGACGTGCAAACACGGCATCTCGATGTCATGGAGTATGTTCCGGCCACTTTCCGCAAGCTCTACACGGATTTCTACATCAAGCTGGTCAACACCTACCCGGCCTTGTGGGGCATGCTCTACCAGCGAACCTCCGAGGCCGACCCGGCCGCGCCGATGCAAAAACTGCGGCGCGCCGCCGAGCGCCTCAGCACGCGCGCGCTGCGCCGCGCGATTGACGAATTCGCGCCGGATGCCATCGTGTGCACGCATTTCCTGCCTGCCGAGATCCTGATGCATGAGGTACGACGGCTGCGCCTGGCGGTGCCGGTGTGGGTGCAGGTGACCGATTTCGATCTGCACGGCATGTGGGTAATTCCCCATATGACGGGCTATTTCGCCGCCAGCGAGGAAATCGCTTTCCGCATGCGCGCCAACCGTATCGAAGCCGGCCGCATCCATACCACCGGCATCCCGGTGGTACCTGCGTTTTCCCACCCGCAGGACCGCCTGGCCTGCGCGCGGCATTTCGGGCTCGATGCGGCCCGGCGGACCATCATGCTGATGGGCGGTGGGGCAGGGCTGGGCGGCCTTGACGAAGTGACCGATGCGCTCATGCGACTGGACCACGATTTCCAGCTGATCGTGCTCGCCGGGCGCAACGAGATCGCGCTGGCGCGGCTCAAGACCCTGGCCGCAGCGCATCCCGGACGGCTCTTCCCCTTTGGATTCACCAACGAGGTGGAGCGCCTGATGGCGTGCTCCGACCTGGTCATCACCAAGCCCGGCGGCCTGACAACCTCCGAATGCCTGGCAATGGGCGTGCCGATGGTGCTCAATGCGCCCATCCCCGGGCAGGAAGAGCGCAATGCCGATTACCTGCTGGAGCAGGGCGCGGCGCTCAAGGGGGTCGACCTGGTGTCGCTCGAATACCGCGTCCGGCTGTTGCTGGCGGAGCCGGCGCGGCTCGACCGGATGCGCGCGCGAGCCCGCGCGCTGGGTCGACCGGCGGCGGCACGCCGCGTGCTGGAAACCGTGCTGGGGCAACTGGCGGGGTGCGGCCAGCGGGCCGCGCACGCTGCCGGCGCCACGCCGGCGGGACGCTGAGATGCGTGCCCTGAACCTGTCGGCTTCGCGTCAGCGCGCGCAGGCCTACCCGTCGCGGCATCCACTGGTGCTGATGCTCACCGTGGCCTGGACTGTGCTGCTGGCCTATTTTTTCGCCAATGTGGAGATCCAGATCGAAGGATCCGCGGGGTGGGCAGCCAATCTGCCCACCTGGCGCATCGAACACCACTGGCTGCTGGACATATTCTGGGGCGGCCGCCCGATGACCGGCTATCACGCGTGGATGTTCCCTTGCGTGGCGCTGTTCTTTCATTTCCCGCTGCTGTTCGGCGGGCGCTGGAACTGGCGCGCGCAGGCGCGCGTGATCGCCTGCATCATGGTGTTCTGGATCACTGAGGATTTCCTCTGGTTCGTGTTGAACCCGGCGTTTGGCGTGGCACGTTTCGCGCCGAGTTTCGTGTCCTGGCATATCCATTGGTGGGCCGGCGCGCCGACCGATTACTGGGTTTCGCTGGGTGCGGCAGTGGTGCTGCTCTGGCTGTCGTGCCGGGTGCCGCGCCACTAGAACGCGAGACACCGGGGTCAGCCGCTACAGCGCCTGCGGCCCCGACCATCGACCAAGCCCCCACAACAACAAGCATCCAGTCGATCGGGAGCCATTGTGCGACAGGGGGCGCCTGGCTCATGGTCTAGGCCTTGCGACTTGTGGCGCGCCGTTTGGTGAAACGGGGAGGCGCTTCGGGCCGAGCCGGCGCCGGTACTCGCGGCGTTGTCCCGTCGCCAGCAGGCACGGTATCGCCGGCATTCACCCCGCTGGGCACATACTGGACCCCATGCTGCGCGAGGTATTCACGAATGAGCTGACGCACCACCTGCGATGCTGTCAGATCCTGTTGTGCGCAAAGGCGCTCGAAGGCGGCCTTCTTGTTTGGATCGATGAGCAGCGTCAGCCGAGCAGTCTTGATCTCCATTGAGCCTCAACTTGCCAATATGATGGTCCGATGCGTCACATCACACATAAACAAATGCACGGAGTGACGCGGTCACTCAGGGTCCTTCTCAGGCAGAGCCGCAGTGCCAACCTGGGGCCGGGTGGCGTAGGCGACCCCATGCTGCTCCAAATAATCGCGGATTAGCTGCCGGACGACCTGTGATGGCGTTTGATCCTGCGCCGCGCACAGTGTTTCGAAGGCTTTCTTCTTCACGGGGTCGATCAACACGGTGAAACGGGCGGTCTTGGATTCCATGCGCTTTGAAATAGTGTTGTATGATAATGCGGTTATCATTATATACAACTGAACTGTGTGATGCAGCCCGTGATTGCAAGGTTTTGCCTTCCGGGGAATGTGGTTTTAGATGCGCTCACGGGCGCTCTTGGGGCATACCTGGTCACCCCAAGACTGCTCGACATAGGGATCGTTGTATGGAAGTTGTTTATGGGCCGCTTTATCTTTGAGGGCGACGTGGTAGACACGACAGTTGAAATGACCAACCGCATGGGCTTGCAAGGTCGCGGCTCTGCGCGGCTTACCTTTACCGCTGTTCAGTTCGAGTCCGAGATCCTGCTTGTCAGCAATGGTTTCACGGCGAACGCCAAGAATGTGATGGAGGTGATGCGACTCTCTGCGCGGGCGGGGAGCCAGGTGCATATCCAGGCCATCGGGCCGGACGAAGTTGCTGCCGTGAAAGTCATCGCCGCCCTGCTGACAGAGTGACGAATCGAATACCAGACTGGTCGAACTCACCCGATGGATTCTGATATCCCGGTCTATATGGAACGAGCTCGTTCGGTCAGCAGCGACTCATCTTCCATGTCCATTTCCATGTCCATTTCCGTGTCCGAGGACAACTGCAATGTTGGATAGAGACGGTCTGAACCGAAGGTAACGCTCATCGATGCGACCATGCCGATCCCATACTTGCGCAGACTGACCGGGAGGGAGCGCAGTCCAGAAGCCAACCGGCAACTGGCGCGCTATCTTGCCTTTGTGGCAGGCGCCACTAACGCAGGCGGATTCCTGGCGGTGCGGCAGTACACCTCCCATATGTCGGGCATCGTGTCCGCGATGGCCGACAATCTGGCGCTCGGCAGTATCGGCCTCATCCTGGACGGCCTCGGTGCCTTGTTATCGTTTCTGGCGGGGGCGGCCTGCTCTGCGATTTTGATCAACTGGTCTCGGCGCGAGCGCCTGCACAGCGAGTACGCGCTGCCGTTGATGCTGGAAGCTGCGTTGCTGGTGTGTTTTGGTTTGCTGGGCAGCAATCTCGAACTTCGCGAATGGCTGTTCGTGCCGGCGACGGTCATGGTGCTTTGCTTCATCATGGGATTGCAGAATGCCATGATCACCAAGCTCTCGAAGGCCGAGATCCGCACCACGCACATAACGGGGATGGTCACCGATATCGGCATTGAACTGGGTAAGCTGTTCTACTGGAACCTGGCCAAGGCCAATGCCGCGAAGCCCATTGTGCTGGCCGACCGGAGCAAGCTGCGCGTGCTCGTTACGCTGGTCGCACTGTTCTTTACCGGCGGTGTAGTTGGGGCGGTGGGGTTCAGGCATGTCGGGTTCAGCGTCACCCTCCCATTGGCCACGTTGCTGCTCGCCCTTGGTGCGGTACCAGTGATGGATGATGTACGGATCCACATGCTGCGCTCGGATTTTCTCCCGCGACTCGCTGCTCGTGCGCGTGCATGGGCACGCGAGGTAAAGCAAGACGTCCATGCGGTGTGGCTGGCAACGCACGATCCTCGCACGCCTTGGTATGCGAAAGCGCCAGCCTTGTTGGTTGCCTCGTATGCCTTGTCCCCCATTGGCCTGATTCCGGTTTTCATTCCAGTTCTGGGCTATCTGGAGGATGCGGTGCTGGTGCCCCTCGGTGTGTTGCTGGTGGTTCGGTTGATCCCGGCTGAGGTGATGGAACAGCATCGCGCCGCCGCCGCGCTCGCTGCGGAGCGTCCTGTCAGCCGCGTTGCAGTGGTCGTGATTGTTGCGCTCTGGCTTGCCGCGGCTGCCGTGGCGGTGGCCTGGCTGGCTGGCTGATTTGAAGCGATTTGTTTTTCCGCCTGATCCTGTCTCGGCTTGTTGGCATTTTTGCTTTGTTCTACGCCCGAGCCCCTGCAGTCCCCCGGTGACTCCTAACACCTCGTTACCTGGAGTCCGCCAGCGATTCCGGCCGATGCAGCAAGCTGTTCATTATCCTTGGCAGGATCGGCGATTGAACGCAGAAATTGCTGGAACGCCATTGCCGGTAGCGGCTTGGCCAGCAAGAAGCCTTGTGCCTCATCGCAGCCCAGCGCAATGAGCTTGTTCAGTTGGGTATTCGTTTCAACGCCCTCGGCGACGACCTCCATGTGCAAAGCATGTGACAGCGTGACGATAGCGCTCAGGAGTGCATGGCCCTCGGCTTCATGCAGATCCAGTTCGTGCGTAAAGAACTGGTCAACCTTGATCTGCCTGACTTGGAATCGTTGCAAATAGGCGAGGCTTGAGTATCCGGTTCCAAAGTCATCGATGGCCATCTCGAAGCCCCTCGCGTGAAACTTCCGGATGGTCTCGGTCGTCTTCGCAGCGTTCTGCATGGCGACGGATTCGGTGATCTCGAACATCACTCGCTTTGCCGACACCCGCGCCGCACTCACGATGGCATCGATACGCTCGACCAGATCCGGCACATTGAACTGTACCGGCGACAAATTGATGGAAATCTGCACCGCCGGCAGCCCTTGCGCATCCCAAGCTGCAATCCAACGACATACTTCCTTGATCACCCATTCCCCGATCTGGATAATCTGTCCGGAACGTTCCGCGATGGGAATGAACTCGAGAGGCGGAATGTTGCCGATCTCGGGATGACTCCATCGGATCAGCGCTTCCGCGCCGCTCACCAGGTTCTGGGCCGTACTGAATTTTGGCTGAAACGAGACGCTCAAATGGCCCTCTTCCAAAGCCCGCTGCAGATCGCGTTGCAGCGTTAATGTCCGGGTCGCATTCGCGTGCATGGCAGACTCGAAGAATCGGTATGCATTGCGCCCTCCCTGCTTCGCGCTATACATCGCCGCGTCAGCGCTGTGCAGCAAGGCCTTTGCATTGCTTCCATCCTTGGGAAACAGTGCAATGCCTATGCTTGCGCTGACGCGTAGCCGGACGCCGTTGATGACGGTCTCCTGACGTAGCACGCGCAATAGACCGGTGGCGATGGAGGCAGCAACCGAAGCGCCGGTCAAGCGATGCAGAACGATGGCGAATTCATCTCCGCCGACACGTGCCACCATGTCATCTGTTCGCACGCCTGCGCTCAGGCGAGTCGCGCACAACTTGAGCAGATCGTCGCCAACTGCATGCCCTAGCGAATCGTTGATGGTCTTGAAGCCGTCGAGGTCCAGGAAAAAAACAGCGAATTCGGATTCGCCGGTCGCGGAAGTCTTGACCGTCTGTTCGATATGTTCAGCTAGCGACAGGCGATTGGGGAGATTGGTCAATGCGTCGTGCGTCCCCAGATGCTGCAACTTGTGGTTCGCACGTTTCAATGAATTCGCCAGACTGCTGGTGTGCCAGCCGAGAAAAAACAGCGTCCCGGTCAACACGATCAGGGCGGCCGCCGACACAACCATCGCGAGCCAGCTTGTGTCAAGCTTGTTGGCCGAAAGGCAGACGCTGCCCGCTTCGAAGTTCGCTGCCGCCATGCCGATATAGTGCATGCCGGTAATCGCCAGCCCCATGATCAGTGCGGATCCGAGCCGTTTAGGAACGATATCTTGTGCTTCCGAAGCGCGTAATGTGAACGAAATCCACAGCGCGGCAATGGAAGCTGCGATGGCAACAGCGATCGACACTGCCACAATCCACGGCGTATAGTGAATCCGAGGCGACATCTGCATCGCCGCCATGCCGGTGTAGTGCATGCCGGCAATACCCAGTCCCATCGCTGAACCACCTACGCCGATCCGCATTGCGGAGAGGTGACCGCGGGTCACCGTGGTGAGTGCGAAGAAGGAAACCACACTTGCGAGCACAACCGATACAAAGGTGATGCCGAGATCGTAACCGACCGCAATGGGCAGCGAGAATGCCATCATGCCGATGAAATGCATCGACCAGATGCCGATCCCCATGACAATGGCACCGCCAACCAGCCAAGGTTCCCGCTGCCACCGCCCTGACAGAGACGTAATCCGCCCGGCGAGTTCCAGGGCTGTGTACGAGGCAAGCGAAGCCACAATGAGCGACAGGAAGACCAGCAACGGGTTGTAGACGCCACTCATGACCGTGATTCCCCTGGAATGCAATGCGCAACGACTACGTGGACCGGACTGCGCCTGATGTCTCTGCGGACATAACCTGCTGGGGCATTTTTATGCGATTCTCATTTTTTATTCATACCCCTTTCGTTGGGTGTCGTCATCGGTACACACATTCCACGTGAGTCGGTCCGCGCGCTGTTGGTATCTTGGTCGGAGCTGGAGTTGGAGATGTGGCCGCAGATCCACAGTGGAACTGAATCCTGCCTGCTCGGCAATGCGTGCCGGCGCCCACTAAAAACGCCTTGCGTTCATCCTTCGAGGCGCTCATCCAGTCGCTGCCATCCTCGATTGCACTAATGAAAGTTGTGGCCTGCCGCATTGCGATTTGGTGATGACGTTGCACGGTGGCACTGGCGCGAGGGAACCACAGCGCCGCATCCGGCATCCAATTAATCAGATGCAAGGCCTACATAAGAGAGATCGCGACTGCGACGTTGGAGGCCGTCGTGTTCCTCACTATTTCCGAAAGAGCCATGCCTGCACGTCTTGAAGACTACGCGCTGATAGGCAATTGCGAAACCGCAGCGCTCGTCGGCCGCGACGGCAGCATCGACTGGCTGTGCCTGCCGCGCTTCGACTCTCCCGCCTGCTTTGCCGCTCTGCTCGGCACTCGGGAGCACGGACGATGGCTGCTCGCGCCGGTCACGCCAGGATACGAGGTACGGCGTCACTACCGCGCGGGTAGCCTGGTACTTGAGACAGTCTTCCAGAGCCAGGAGGGCGACGTCAGCGTTGTCGATTTCATGGCGATTCATCAGGGGACACCGGCCGCCAGCGAGCGCACGGACTTAATCCGAATCGTGTGCGGCCGACGCGGCAGGGTACGGATGAAAATGGACATGACCCTGCGGTTTGACTATGGTTCCGCAGTGCCATGGGTCATGCGCCTCGACGATGACGAGGGCATCCGCGCAGTCGCGGGCCCGGCAATGGCCATGCTGCGCACGCCGGCTCCCCTTCGGGGCGAAGGCTTGTCGACGACCTCGGAGTTTTCTGTCGAAGGGGGTCAGGTCGTTCCTTTCGTCCTCACGTACGCACCGTCGCATCTCGCCGCCCCCGTCCCCGTGGATGCCTGCCGAGAACTCGAGCGAACCCAGTCGTGGTGGACGAACTGGTCGCGAAGGTCCTCGGCCGGTGGCGAATGGAAGGGGCCTGTCAGGCGATCGCTGCTGACGCTGAAGGCACTCACATACTGGCCTACCGGTGGGATCATCGCCGCGCCCACCACGTCGCTGCCGGAAGAGCCAGGCGGCGTACGCAACTGGGACTATCGCTATTGCTGGCTACGCGACGCCACCAGCACCCTTATCGCACTGATGGCTGCCGGCTACTACGAGGAGGCACAGGCCTGGCGTGACTGGCTGACGCGGGCGGTTGCCGGAAGTCCCGAGCAAGCACAAATCATGTATGGGGTTGGCGGCGAACGTCTCCTGTGGGAGCGTGAACTGGGTTGGTTGCCCGGATACCGGGGAGCTCGCCCGGTGCGCGTGGGAAACCTCGCTGCGACCCAGCTTCAACTGGATGTCTACGGGGAAGTGCTGGATGCCCTCTATCAGGCACGCGAGGGAGGATTGCCGTGCGATACCGCGTCCTGGGCGCTGCAGCGGGCGCTGGTGGATCACTTGGCGTCCATCTGGACGCAGCCCGACGAGAGCATCTGGGAGGTTCGCAATGGTCGTCACCAGTTCACCTATTCGAAAGTGATGGCCTGGGTGGCGTTTGATCGGGCAATCAAGACCGCCGATGCGCGTGGCTGGTCCGGCGCCGTGTCTCGCTGGCGTGCACTGCGCACCGCCATCCATGCCGATGTCTGTGCTCATGGTTTCAACACTGCGCGGAATACCTTCGTTCAGGTCTATGGAGGCGATTGCACGGACGCTAGCCTGCTGCTGCTCCCCGTGGTCGGATTCATCGATGGCAAGGACCCCAGAATGTTGGGGACAATCAGAGCCATCGAGCAGGAGTTGCTAAACAACKGGTTGGTGTGTCGGTACGCGCACGCCAATACGCCGGATGGACTGGCAGGCGGGGAAGCCACTTTCCTGGCCTGCAGCTTCTGGCTGGCCGACGCGTATGCACTCGCCGGGCGGTGGACGCAAGCTCGGGAGTTGTTCGAAAGGCTCCTTCTGCTTCGGAACGACGTCGGTTTGCTAGCCGAAGAGTATGACCCAGTGACGCGCAACATGGCTGGGAATTATCCACAGGCCCTGTCGCACATCGCACTGATCAACACTGCCCTGCTACTGGACAGCGGAACCGGGATGTCCTTGAAGGATCCTGAACGGAGATAGTTTCGTGGCGTATTCGGCATAATTTCCAAGTCGAAGTGTTATTAAGGTGACTTCTCAGGTCCATATTGCGCGTAAATGTGGTGATTGCGACTCATTGAAGCATCTCGTTACCGTCCATCCAGGCATGCTTCAGCATCAAGGCCTACTCTTAGGGGTAGAATCCGCCCCCTGCGTACTTTGTAGCCTTTCTATAACAAATGAGCCCCCGTCCTTCGCGCATGGCGTGCATTGACGCACTCAAGGCGATCAGCTCCCAGTTGATCGTGCTGCACCATCTTGCCTTTTACGGCCCCATGTCCGATGCGGCGCATGTGCTGGCCCCCGACCTGCTCGATTGGTTCTCGCAATACGCGCGCATCGCCGTGCAGGCATTTCTCGTCATCGGCGGATTCCTGGCGGCGCGCAGCCTCGCGCCGGACGGGCATCTGATGGAGCCGCACCCCTTGCAAGCAATCTGGCGCCGCTACCAGAAGCTGGTGGTGCCCTATACCGTGGCTATCGTGATTGCGATTGCCGGTGCCGCCGTTGCGCGCACCTGGATGCATCACGATTCCATTCCCGCGGCCCCTGGCCTGCCTCAGTTCTTGGCGCATGTGCTGCTGCTGCACAATGTGCTCGACTTCGACGCACTGTCGGCCGGCGTCTGGTACGTGGCCATCGATCTGCAACTGTTCGTGCTGCTGATCCTGGCGCTGTGGGCTGCGCGCCGCTGCGCGCAATGGTTCGAGGTTGGCGGGGGCCCGTTCGGGGCGTTGGTGGTGGTGGGGCTGGTCCTGGCTTCGCTGTTCTGGTTTAACCGCGACGCCACCTGGGATATCTGGGCCATTTACTTCTTCGGTGCCTATGGCATGGGCACGCTGGCTTATTGGGCCTCCGCGCCAGAGCGCTCGCCGATGGCGCTGCTTGTGCTGGGCACCGTGGTGCTGGCGGCTCTGATGGTGGACTTCCGCTTGCGCATCGCCGTGGCGTTGTCGATCGCGCTGCTGCTGGGTCTTGCGCGGCGCGGTGGCTGGCTGGAGCGCTGGCCGCAAGCCCCTGGCCTGGCACTCTTTGGGCGAATTTCCTACTCGGTCTTCCTGGTGCACTTCCCGGTATGCCTGCTCGTCAACGCGCTGGTGTTCCACCTCGCGCCGAATCGGCCTTTGCTCAACGCGCTGGGCATGATCCTGGCGTGGCTGTCGAGCAATGCCGCCGGTATTTTGTTCCATCGTTACATCGAGAGCACCCACCCGCTGCGAACCCTGCGGCTGGCATTGTGGCCGGCTCGTGCGCAGCCGTCCCAGCCGCGACAGGCCGGGCAGCAACGGTCGACCTGATTCTTCACAGGCGTATCCAATGAAGCGGCACCCCGCCCCAGCGGCCGGGTGCCACTGTTACATGGTGCCAATGCACCATGAGCCAGCCATGGGCCGCCGGCGTGCGCACGCCTACGGTGCAGCCGGTCATCGTGCGGCACCCAACAAACGGTATAAACGAGCATTGGGATATGGCACGAAGGTTGCCTACTATGGAATAGCGAACCTGACCGTTTGGTCAGGATTTCTGTTCCGAGGCTGCCATGTCCGACCATATTGTCCTGACCTCGCACGCGCGCCGCGACAAGCCGGCCGAGCCCATCCACTGGGGGGCCGGCACGGCGGTGGAGCGCGGGCCCGTGATCGCCAGCGTGACCAATCCGGCCCAGCGCAATGTGATCGGCACCCACTCCGGCGCCTACGCGGTGTACCGCGCGCTGGCCGTGGCCTCCGGCAAGCTGCAGCGCGATCACCGCGCTGACCTGACGGACACTTCCCCGGCCGAATCCATCGGGCCGCATCCGCAATGGAGCGACCCGGACAGGATCGTCTCCCTGGATCCCTGGGGACACCTGGTTTCGAGTGCCTTTGCAGACCGCATTCTGGCGGGCATCGATATCCGGCCCACGATCGCCATTACGCGCGCCCACATCAATATGCCGGAACTGATGGGTGCCATCGCAGCCGGCCGTCTCACGCCCGACGGCCAGATCCTGCATGCCAACGGCGACGTACGGGTCACCAAGGCCGCGATCGATCCGGTCTGGTACCTGCCGGGGCTGGCGCGCCGCTTCGACATCAAGGAGAGCATGCTGCGCCGCAGCCTGTTCGAGCAGACCGGTGGCATGTTCCCCGAACTGGTGACGCGGGCCGACCTCAAGGTGTTCCTGCCACCGATCGGTGGCATGACCCTGTACTTTTTCGGCGATGTCAGCCAGTTGGGCAAGCCCGAAACCAAAGTGGCCTGCCGCGTGCACGACGAGTGCAACGGCTCGGACGTGTTCGGCTCGGATATCTGCACCTGCCGCCCCTACCTGGCGCATGGCATCGAGGTTTGCATCGAGATGGCACAGCAGGGCGGGGTGGGTCTGGTGGTCTACAACCGCAAGGAAGGCCGGGCGCTGGGCGAAGTGACCAAGTTTCTGGTCTACAACGCCCGCAAGCGGCAGGTCGGCGGCGACCGGGCCGAGACGTATTTCGCGCGCACGGAGTGTGTGGCCGGGGTGCAGGACATGCGCTTCCAGGAGCTCATGCCCGATGTATTCCACTGGCTGGGCATCAAGCGTATCGATCGCTGGGCTTCGATGAGTAATATGAAACATGGGGCGCTGACCGCTCAAGGTATCGAGGTGATCGAGCAGGTAGCAATTCCCGATGCACTGATCCCGGCCGATGCCCGCGTGGAAATCGACGCCAAGGTGGCGGCTGGCTATTTCACGAGCTATACCCCGCCCGGTGCCGAAGAACTCGCGCTGGCGAAGGGTAGAGGACTGAACGAATGAACGAAAACCCCGAAGTGGGCGGCCCGCAGGGCGCCCCCGATGCGTTCACGAACGACCCGGATCACCGCGCCGGATGGGCCAGCCCCGTGCCACCGGGACATCCGGCCGCGGCGCTGCTGACCGGCCCGGCGGTACGCACGCGCTGCGCCGCCGTGACGGACCATGTGGCGGCTGGCGCGTCCGGACTGTTTACCTGGCACCCGGAGCGCATTCCGGCGGTGGCCGATTATGTGGCGACCACCATCCGCCAGCGTTATCCGGACCTGAATGTGCCGTACCACAGCCGCTGGCGCCATTTTGAAAGCGGCGGTCCTGGAGAGAAGCTGGACCGCTGGCAGATCCTGTGCGAACGCGGCGGGCTTTCCGGCGAGGCCGACCGCGAGGAACGTGCCCGTATCGGCATCGACCTGGTCATCCCCAGCGTGCTGCTGGACGCTGGCGCCGGCCCGGACTGGCGCTACCGCGATCCGGCCAGCGACCTGCTGCTGACGCGCTCCGAGGGGCTTGGCGTTGCCAGCTTCGACCTGTTCGCGCGCGGCGGTTTTTCCGCCCAGCCGGGCCAGCCGCTGCGCTCCGATGCCGAGCGGCTGATGCGCATCGATGCGTCTTCCATCGCGACCGCCTTCCAGGTGGCGCAGCACAATCGGCTGGTGGGCCTGGACGGCCGTGCCGGCCTGCTGCGCCGGCTGGGCGAAGTGGCGCAAGCCACGTCGGCCGTGTTCGGCACGCCAGCGCGGCTGGGTAACCTGTACGACTACCTCAAGGGGCACGCCGTCGACGGGCAGATCGAGGCTGGCTTCGTGCTGTCCACGCTGCTGGTCGCGCTCGGGCCCGTGTGGCCGGGGCGCGTCAGCCTGGGCGGGGTGTCGCTGGGGGACTGCTGGCACCATCCGGCCTGCACCGATGGGCTGGTGCCCTTCCACAAGCTGACCCAGTGGCTGACGTACTCGCTGCTGGAACCGCTTGAAGATGCCGGCCTGACTGTGACCGGGGTGGAGGCGCTGACCGGCTTGCCCGAGTACCGCAATGGTGGCCTGCTGTTCGATTTCGAACTGATGGTGCCGCGCGATCCCGGTTTTGCCGCCGTAGCGCACACGGTCGATGAGCCGGTCATCGTGGAATGGCGTGCCCTGACGGTGACCGGGCTCGACCTTGTGGCCGCGTCGGTGCGCGATGCGCTCGGCCTGTCGGCCGCGGCGTTCCCGCTTGCCCGCGTGCTGGAGGGCGGCACCTGGGCGGCGGGACGGCGCATTGCCGCCAAGCGCAGGCCCGGCGGACCGCCGCCATTCGCCATCAACAGCGATGGCACGGTGTTCTGACCGATATCGCAGTCACGCGTCGAGCCGCAGGCTGACCCCTTCACGACCGCATTCCAGGAGCGCATCATGACCGACCTCTCCGCTGTGCCGCCTGTCACCCCGTCCGTGATGGTGGTGGACCATCCACTCGTGCAGCACAAGGTCACGCTGGTACGCAGCGAAGACACCACCACCGACAATTTCCGGCGGCTGGTGCGCGAGATCAGCCAGTTGCTGACCTACGAGGCGACCCGCGACCTGGCGATGGAGACCATCGCCATCAAGACTCCGATCGCGCCCATGCAGTCGCCGGTGCTGTCGGGCAAGAAGCTGTGCCTGGTTTCGATCCTGCGGGCCGGCAATGGCTTCCTGGATGGCATGCTGGAGTTGCTGCCGGCCGCGCGGGTAGGGCATATCGGCTTGTACCGTGACCCCGAAACGCTGGAGCCGATCGAGTACTACTTCAAGATCCCGGAGGACATCCATGAGCGGCTGGTGATCGTGGTCGACCCCATGCTGGCCACCGGAAACTCCGCCATCGCCGCGCTCAACCGCCTGAAGGAAGCCGGCGTGAGCACCCTCAAGTACGTATGCCTGATCGCGTCGCGGCAGGGGTTGCGGGCACTGCAGGCAGCGCACCCCGACGTGGCAATCGTCACCGCCGCCATTGACGAGGAACTCAACGAGCACGGCTACATCGTGCCCGGCCTGGGCGATGCCGGCGACAGGCTCTACGGCACCAAGTAATGGGAGCGCCGGCCACGGCGCCGCCGCCATGCTTTCCGCCACTGCGGGAGAGGGCGGGCGGCCGTATCCGCCAGGAAAACGAGGCGCTCATCCTGCGCGCTGCGGAGTCTGTGTTCGCGCGCGCCGGGTTCGCCGGCGCCACCATGAATGAGATCGCCGCGCGCGCCGGCGTCCCGAAGTCCAACCTGCATTACTACTTTCGCACCAAGCAGGCGCTGTACAGGGCAGTGCTGGCGCATACGCTGGCGCTGTGGCTGTCCGAGACCGACATTATCGGCGCGGAGCAAAGCCCGCGGGTCGCCCTTGAGCAATACATCCGCGCCAAGATGCGGCTGTCGGCCAGCCATCCCGACGCCTCGCGCGTGTTCGCCAACGAACTGCTGCACGGCGCGCCGGAAATCCGCGACGTGCTCAGCGGTGCGCTGCGCGCGCTGGTGGCGCGCAAGGCCGGCGTGATCCGCGAGTGGATCGCGCGCGGCGAGATGGCCAGCGTGGATCCGCTGCACCTGTTCTTCACCATCTGGGCAGCTACCCAGACCTATGCCGATTTTGAGTCGCAGGTATGCGCCGTGCTCGGGGTGAGCCACCTGGGCCAGCGCGATTATGAACAGGCCACCGATCATCTCGTGCAGCTTTTGCTGCGCGGTTGCGGGCTGGAGCCGGCCGGCGTGGCCATGTAGTTATCGTTCGCCCGGGCGCCATGAGACAACCAATATGCTCGACCTTATCCTTCGTAACTGCGCGCTCCCCGACGGCCGCACCGGCATCGATATCGGTATCGCTGGCGACCGCATCAAGGCTGTCGAGCCGGCGCTAAAGGCGCCGGCGGCCACCGAATTCGACGCAGCGGGCCAACTCGTCACCCCGCCCTTCGTCGATGCGCATTTCCACATGGACTCCACACTGTCCTACGGCTTGCCGCGCATCAACCAGTCGGGCACCTTGCTCGAGGGCATTGCGCTATGGGGCGAGCTCAAGCCGCTGCTGACGCAGGATGCCATCGTCGAGCGGGCACTGGCCTATTGCGACTGGGCGGTGGCCAAGGGCCTGTTGGCGATCCGTTCGCATGTGGATGTGTGCGATCCGCGCCTGCTTGCCACCGAGGCGCTGCTGCATGTGCGTGAGAAGGTCCGGCCTTACCTGGACTTGCAGCTGGTCGCCTTTCCGCAGGACGGCGTGCTGCGTGCGCCCGGTGCGCTCGACAACCTGAAGCGGGCGCTGGACATGGGCGTCGACGTGGTGGGTGGCATACCGCATTTCGAACGCACCATGGCCGATGGCGCCGAGTCCGTGCGCATCCTGTGCGAGCTGGCCAGCGAGCGCGGGCTGCGCGTGGACATGCATTGCGACGAGAGCGACGACCCGCTGTCGCGCCATATCGAGACCCTGGCCTACCAGAGCGTGCGGCTCGGGATGCAGGACAGGGTTGCCGGTTCGCACCTGACCTCGATGCATTCGATGGACAACTACTATGTGTCCAAGCTGATCCCGCTGATCCGCGAATCCGGGGTGGCCGCCATTGCCAACCCGCTGATCAACATCACGCTGCAGGGCAGGCACGACACCTACCCGAAGCGGCGTGGCATGACCCGCGTGCCGGAGCTGCTGGCCGGCGGCGTGCCGGTGGCATTCGGCCACGACTGCGTGATGGATCCGTGGTACAGCCTGGGCTCCGGCGACATGCTGGAGGTGGCGCATATGGGGCTGCATGTAGCGCAGATGACCGGGCAGGAAGCGATGCGTGCCTGTTTCTCTGCTGTCACCGAGACGCCGGCGCGCATTCTTGGCCTGGACGGCTACGGCATCGCGCCGGGCTGCCGCGCCGACCTGGTGCTGCTGCAGGCGCGCGACGCGGTCGAGGCGATCCGCCTGCGCGCTACCCGCCTGCTGGTGCTGCGCGCCGGGAAGGTGGTGGCGAGCACGCAACCGGCTACCGCGACCCTGCACCTTGACGGCAGGCCTGGGAACGTCAGCTTCCAGTCTTGAAGAAGGCTGGAGGGAATATGCTGGGAGGGTGTTGACAGCGGATTCTGCTATCAGCATAATGTCGTTCTTCGCAGCGCTGCAGCAAAAACAGCGCAACGAAGCCCAGATGGCGAAATTGGTAGACGCACTAGGTTCAGGTCCTAGCGGTGGCAACACTGTGGAGGTTCGAGTCCTCTTCTGGGCACCAAGACTCGATGAAAAAGGCCGTTGCTGACGCAGCGGCCTTTTTCTTTTGGTGCGCCCGGCAGGGCGCACAACCGCTAATCCTTTGTTTCGCTTCTTCTTGTTCTGCCGCGGGCTGGCGCGCTGCCCGTCCCGGATGCCAGCCGCGATCCTGGCGGAGCGATCTGGATTCGCATGGCAAGCTGGCTGCGGCTGACACGCTGCCGCCAGGCTGCCATGCCGCACTGTGCGGCACCCCACGCAAGGCGCGCCCGGGCCCTAACGGCTGCACCATGTTTGGCCTATGCTCCAGCAAAGCAGGCATGGTTCATTTCAGCCAGGGGTTGCAGTCATGGCCAGGGGCGTGTCAACTGCGAGCGCGACGGGAGGGGGCGCCAGTACCGCTGGGACTGGTCTTTGCGCACACGCAGCCCACCCTCATCCCTGCCGCCAGTTCTGTTGCTCGATCCTTGCGATGCTGCTGGCAGCGCTGGCGCAGGCCGAAGAGCGTTCCTCGGCCGGCAATGCCAGTCTCGGCTGGGACCAGCTCGAATCCGATTCGCTTGCGCAGGTGGCCAGCAATGCGCCGGAGCAGCCTGCGCAGGTCGCCAGCAGCAATGCCTTGGCGCTGCCTCCGCGAATCGCCGGAGACGATCTGCCAGCGCCGCCCGCGCCGACAGCCTGGCCCAGCGTGGAGGACGCGCAGGTGCCCTTGGTGGCATCGATCAGCAAGTGGTACTGGACCGGCGGGTCGCCTCCACCCGGCGCGGACAATGACGTCCCCGGCCTCGGCGCGGCTGTGCCCCATCCCCTGTATGCCGAACCCGCCAACCCTTCGCGGCCCGTTCAATTATTCCTGCACCTGGACGATGTCACTTCGGCCACCGGGTTTGTCGGCGGCGGGGTGCAAAGCATGGCCGTCGCGCTGGATACCGTGGTCCCGCGCAGCGGCGGCTTGACGATACAGCCGCGCTTGCAACTCGCCTATCAGCCTGGGGCGCAGAAGAGCGCGCCCGGCTTCCTGGCAGGGCAGCCGGCGGATGCGAGCGCTGCCGAGGTGGTCGTGCGGGTCTACGGCACCCAGCCGACCCGGCTCACCGGCGCCAACGGGGTCTATCCATTCGTCGAAGCCGACCTGTGGCAGGACCGCAAGCAGGTGATCAATATCAACGGCACTCGCATCGATCCCGATATGCTGCGCGGGCTTCTCTCACTCAACCTGGGCGCGCATGGCAGCACCAACGGTGGCGTCAAGCTTTGGCTCAAGCTGAAGGCCGGGCACAATCCGGGTGGCACTTTTGGAGCGCGCTATCGCTGGTAACGGATCAGCTTCCCCGCATCGACGCCGTGGCGCGCCCGCATTATGCTGCGCCGGCCTAAGCCGGTTCACCGCAGCATGACGGGATCTGCATGCCACGAGAAAAGAGGGGGGTTGCATTCCTGCGCGGTTGCGCTAGAATGCCGTCTTCGCGTGCGGCTGTAGCTCAGTTGGATAGAGTACTTGGCTACGAACCAAGGGGTCGTGGGTTCGAATCCTGCCAGCCGCACCACCGATATGAAAAGGGCTAGCACGTTTGCGCGTGCTGGCCCTTTTGTCTTTCCAAGGCCGCGAAGGGAAGCCGAGGGGGATGCGCATAGGATGCCGCATGCGCGCAACGCGGCGCCGTTGTCGATTCCCACCTTGGGCACTCGTCAGCGCCGTCACAAGCTGCAGGAACGATCTTTCCCTCTTGTTGCTGTACGGCGCGAATGTCAGAGGCAGAATCTCCTGCCTGCCCCTACCATCTCTCGTCCATGTCCTCCGAAATCGATAAAGCCGCCGCCATAGTCTGGGTCAAGATTCAAATGGCGAAGCACGGCCTTTCGTTGGCGAGCCTGGAGGAAGCGGGATGTTTCCCGTCGCCGGCGACAGGGCCGAAGCCGGCCGTACGGTATCGTGATGCAGAAGGACGAAGCTGGGACGGGCAGGGTGAGATGCCGCAATGGCTGCAGCGGGCCGTTAGCGCTGGCCAGAGCGTTGAGCATTTTCTGATCGCCCGTTGAGCTTGTCAGCGCGCATATGCCTGCGGGCCACGAAGGCCGTAAGTGCCTTACGATGGGTGATCGAAAAGACCGTTTCGAGATTTTCCAGAAAGAGCCTTGTCAGGCGGGCGCGGACGCATTAGTATTCGCCCCCTTGCAACACACACGCCGCGCTGCATTGCAGACGGGGCAAGGGTTGCGGGATTTGCTGGAAAGGTGGGTGGCGCAAAAATAGCGAAGCTTGCCGAAGCAAAAAAAGATTAAAAATATTTGACGAAACGCGGATTGCTCTTCATAATCTCGTTTCTCTGCTGCGGACAACGCAGCGACGCGGTAAGCAAAGCGAACCGGGTGAAGTTCTTTAACAAACAAACAACCGATAAGTGTGGGCGCTTGATAGCGGATGCGGAAGGCTTCGGTCTTTTAGCTTACAAGTTATAAAGTGCT
>NZ_JBFTQG010000032.1:0-79894 GCF_056398885.1 Cupriavidus sp. 01T418 | reverse complement strand
GTCGTGGATCGGGCCGTACTGGGCGCGGAACTCGACGGGCTCTCGCCGCAAGCGCTGGGGGAACTCGCCGAGCGCACGCAGCTCTTCGCCAAACTGGCACCGGCGCACAAGGCGGCCATCGTCAAGGCCCTGCGGGCGCGCGGCCGGGTGGTGGGCGTACTGGGCGATGGCATCAACGACGGGCCCGCGCTCAAGGCGGCCGACGTGGGCATCTCGGTGGACAGCGGCACCGATATCGCGAAGGAATCGGCCAGCATCATCCTGCTGGAAAAGAGCCTGCTGGTGCTGCACGACGGCGTGATCGAGGGCCGCAAGGTCTTTGCCAACCTGCTCAAGTACCTGCGCATGGGCGCGAGTTCGAACTTCGGCAATATGTTCAGCGTGCTTGGCGCGAGTGCCTGGCTGCCGTTCCTGCCGATGGCGCCGATCCAGGTGCTGACCAACAATCTGCTCTACGATTTCTCGCAGACCGCGCTGCCGACCGACAACGTCGACGAGGAAGCCATCAGCCGCCCGCGCCGCTGGGAGATCGGCAAGATCGGCCGCTACATCCTGTGCATCGGCCCGATCAGTTCGGTGTTCGACTACATCACCTTTGCGACGCTCTATTGGGTACTGGGCGCCAGCACGCCCGCGCAGCAGCACCTGTTCCAGACCGGCTGGTTCCTGGAATCGCTGCTGTCGCAAACCCTGATCGTCCATGTGATCCGCACCCGACGGATTCCCTTTGTACAAAGCCGCGGCAGCACGGCGCTGATTGCCACCACGCTCGCGATCTGCGTGACCGGCATCTGGCTGCCATACTCGCCACTCGCAGCGCCATTGGGGCTGGTGGCCGCGCCACGCCTGTTCTGGGTGTTCCTGCTGCCGATCCTCCTCGGCTATTGCTGCCTGACCTATGCGCTGCGCGGCTGGCTGGTCAAGCGCTTCTCGATCGACTGAACTGCGTGAACAGGGACCTCCCCGCGCCAGCCGCGCTTGTGCTGCACGGCGCAAGGACTACAGTGCATTCTGACGCGATCGTGAGCCCCGCCGACGGGTGCCCCTATGTCGTGGTGCCGGGCGGCGTGACCCGGACGCTACTGGACTCCATGACTGTCCCCGTACGCTTATCTCACTGACGGCTTCGGCCTTGCGGCGTCTAGTCCAAGGCGAGGCGCCGGCATTCCGGCTCGGGGTGCCGGGCCGGGCAACCTGCAACAGCTATAGGTGGCGATATGTCAATCTTCATCATGATCACGCGCATTTCCGTGGAATCGCTGCGCCAGCCGAGATCGCTGGAGGCGCTGGAGCGGCACGTCGAGGAGCAGGTCGCCAAGGCATGCCCGGAGGTCAAGTGGATCGGCTCCTATGCGCTGCTCGGCCCCTACGACTACCTGGACATTTTCGACGCGCCGGATATCGAAGCCGCGACGCGCGTCTCCATCCTCGTGCGCGCCTATGGCCATGGGACGACGGAGGTGTATCCGGCGGTCGACTGGGGCCGCTTCAAGCACCTGGTTCAGAATCTTCCGACGGAGTGAGGGCGCCCCCCGGCGAGGGCAAAGGGACTGGAGCCGCGCTCGTCCCTTGGTGTATCTTTGATGTCTTTACGCAAAATGCGGCGTTTTCGCCGGGGACGCATCGAATGCTGACGATCTGGGGCCGGCCGAACTCGGTCAATGTGCAGAAGGTACTGTGGTGTTGCGACGAACTCGGCCTGCCGTTCAGGCGGATCGACGCGGGCATGCAGTTCGGCGGCAACAACGAGCCCGAATACCTGGCGATGAATCCGAACGGGCGCGTGCCGACGCTCATCGACGGCGACTTCGTGCTGTGGGAGTCGAATTCGATCCTGCGCTACCTCGCCATGCAGTACGGGAAAGACGCTACGCTGTATCCGGCCGAGCCGAAGGTGCGCGCGAGCGTGGATCGCTGGCTGGACTGGACGCTTTCGACCTTGCAGCCGGCGGAAAGGCCGGTCTTCTGGGGCTATGTGCGCACGCCCGCCGCCGAGCGCGACGTGGCACGCCTGAGCGCCGAAGTCGCCGTCGCGGCGGGCTTGTGGCAGATTCTCGACAGGCAGCTGCAAGGCCGCGATTTTCTCGAAGGCGACGGGTTCACGCTCGCCGACCTCGTGCTGGGCGCCTACGCGCGGCGCTGGTATGGCCTCGACGACCAGATCGACCGCCCCGCAACGCCGGACCTGGATCGCTGGTACCGGCGTGTCGGCGAACGTGCCGGCTTCCGGCAATACGTTAGCGTGCCGCTCAGCTGACCCGCCGCAACCCAAGGCGCATCCCCTCATCACCTCCGACTTCCCATGACCGTCATCCTGCACACCTGGAACACGCCGAACGGACGCAAGATCAGCGTCGCGCTTGAGGAAATGGCGCTGCCCTACACCGTCAAGACGGTGAATATCAACAAGGGCGAGCAATACCAGCCGGACTTCCTGCGCATCAGCCCCAACAACCGGATTCCGGCCATCGTCGATCCCGATGGTCCGGATGGCCAGCCGATCAGCGTGTTCGAATCCGGCGCGATCCTGCTTTACCTCGGGGAAAAGACGGGCAAGTTCCTGCCCGCGTCCCTGCGCGACCGGGTCCCGGTGCTGGAATGGCTGATGTGGCAGATGGGGGGCTTCGGGCCCATGCCGGGACAGGTGCATCACTTCCGCACGGTCGAGCCGGAGGCGGACCGGCACTATGGGCTCAAGCGCTACTCGGAGGAAACCAACCGCCTCTATGGCGTGCTGGACCGGCGGCTCGCGGAGGTGGAATATGTCGCGGGCGAGCTGACAGTGGCGGACTTCGCCATCCTGGGCTGGGCGTGGCGCCATGAGCGTCACCAGGTTTCGCTGGATCGTTTTCCCAACGTCAGGCGCTGGTACGAGGCCTTGTTCGCGCGCCCGGGCGTGCAGCGCGGCTTTGCGGTCAAGCTGGACGACGCGGCCTGAATCGGGCTGGCATCGGATCCGCCTGCACGAGGGCTCCACGCAGATCCATCGGCTCAATACCGTGCGGTGTTGATTGATGGTTTCCGTCATGGAGATGCGGGGAGCTGGCGCTTGCGCAACAGGTAGCGCTGCGTGCCTTCCAGCACGAGCACCGCGGACTGGTTATGCACCGTTGTACGCATGGTCAGCACGCCGGTGCTCCGGTTCGGCGCGAGTTCGCTGACTTCCAGCGCGCTGTAAAGGGTATCGCCGACAAAGACGGGATGCAGGAAGCGGCTGCTCTGGTCGATGAAGCCCTTCAGCGATTCCTCGACCATATGCGGAAAGAGTCCGGCGCCCGCAGCAGTCTGGATCACGACCTGGAAGCCATGGGCAAGCATGTGCGGCATGCCGTGCGCCCGGCAGTATTCCGCGTCGTAATGCACGGGATGGTTATCGCCGCTGGCGAGCTGGAACGCGGCAAACAGCGCGTCGGTCATGGTGCGGGAAGGCAGTACGAAGCGCTCCCCGACGGTGAAATCCTCGAAATACCGCTGTGCGCACATGCGGTGCTGGCCGGGGTCGAATGCGGTGGTGGCGTCGGGTCGGGTCATGCTTCACTGCTCCTTGATATTGGCCGCCTGCGCGACGGTCCGCCATTTGGCGATTTCGCTGTGCACATGCGTGGCCAGCGACTGCGGCGTGGGATCGGATTCGAGCACAAGGCCCATTTCGAAGGCGCGCTTCTTCAGGCCGGGGTCGGCAAGCGCACGGCGCAACGCGCCATTGAGCGTGGCGATCACCGCCGCCGGCGTGCCCGCGGGGACGAAGGCGCCATTCCATGTGTAGGCCTCGTAGCCCGGTACCGCCTCCGCGATGGCCGGCGCGTCCGGCGTCTGCGCAAGGCGCGCCTGCATCGACGTGGCAATGAGCCGCACCGTCCCCGCGCGCACCTGCGCGAGTCCCGTCGGTGCGCTGTCGATCATGAAGCCGATCTGCCCGCCGATCAGGTCGGTCATGGCGGGCCCGGTCCCGCGGTACGGGATGTGCGTGGTCTTGAGCCCCGCCTTCAGGTTCAGCAGCTCGGTGGCAACATGGGGCGCGCTGCCGCTGCCGGCCGAACCATAGTTGATCTGCCCCGGGTGCGCTTTCACGTACGCCAGGAAGTCGGCGAGATTCCGTGCCGGGAAGTTCTTGTTCACCAGCAGCACCAGGGGCGCCTTGGCCGCAAGTCCGACCGGGGCGAAGTCCTGCGTGGTGCGGTAGGGCAGGCGGGGCACGATACTCTCGTTGACCGCGTGCGCCACGGTCGTCAACAGGACCACATAGCCATCCGGCCTGGCTTTCGCCACGTAATCGGTGCCGACCACCGTGCCGGCACCCGTGCGGTTTTCCACGATCATCGGTTCGCCAAGCTGTTTGCCCCATTGCTCGGCCAGCACGCGCGCAAAGGCATCGGTCGGTCCGCCGGCGGCGTATGGCACCACAAGCCGTACTGCCTGGGTTGGCCATGCCTCGTTCGCGCCGGCGCCAGTCGGCTGGGCCGCGAGCAGGGCAAGGAAGATCGGGGCGCTCCGGCGCAGGGTTTCCATGAATCGCATGCATTCACTCCGCTTTCGTTGAGATCGGGACGATCAGGCTTGCCAGGATGGCTTGCGCTTCTCCACGAACGCGGCGATGCCTTCCCTCGCGTCGTCTGTCGCCATCACATTGCCGAAGCTCTCCACTGCCGAGGCCACGCCGTGCCGGTAGCCGTTGTCATTGGCGTGCATGAAGGCCTTGCGTCCCATCCTGACGACGACGGGCGATTTCGCGCTCAGCGTCCGGGCAAGCGCCCTGGCCTCGCGCATGACGTCCTGCTCGGGCACCACGCGGCCGACCAGTCCGAGTGACATGGCCTCGGCGGCGTCGAATGCGCGGCCGGTGAAAAGCAGGTCGAACGCGCGGTGGCGGCCAATCACGCGCGGCAGGTGCGTGTAGTGGATGGCGGGAGTCAGTCCGACGTCGATTTCCGGATAGCCGAAGGTGGCCGTGTCGGCGGCGACGATCATGTCGCAGGAGATTGCCAGCGTCATGCCGCCGCCGCGGGCGGTGCCGTTCACGGCGGCAATGGACGGCTTGCCCAGGTGGAATTGCGCGTCGCACAGTTCGTTGTACAGCTTGTCGACCAGGCCGAGGACCTGCGCCGGCGGCGCGCCATGCAGCGCATCCAGCCTCAGGCCGGCGCAGAAGCGCCGGGGCACTGCGCTGCCCAGTATGACGGCCCTGACCGAGTCATCCTTGGCCGCGCGCCGCAGCGCAAGCAGCAGATCGTCGATCATGGCCTCGTCCAGGGCATTGACGGGCGCGCTATCGAGGCAGATCTCGGCGACCCGGTCGCGTACTTCATACTTGACTGACGGCATGGCTATTCCTGTAATCATGCGGCCGTGGACAGGCCGTGGATGTCATTGGTTTCGGCGCAGGCAACCACGCCGCGCGCCTTGAAATGTTCGATGGACTCGGGCGCATAGCCCGCCTGCAACAGGATCTCGTCCGTGTGCTGGCCCAGCAAAGGCGGCGCGCGGTGCGCTTGCCGGCTGCCGCCGCGAAAGCGGACGGGCAAGCCCATATTCCGCACCTTGCCCAGCACCGGATGTTCGGATTCGGCGATCAGCGCGCGCTCGGCCACTTGCGGGTGTGCCAGCGCCTGGTCCAGCGTGTGAATCGGGGAGCAGGCCACGCCCGCCTTGCGCAGCACGTCCAGCCAGTAGGCAACCGGCTGGGTACGGATGCGCGCCTGGACCATCTCGACCGTCTCGGCGAAGTGCGCGACGCGAGCCGCGTTGGTGGCGAAGCGCGGCGCGTCGACCACATCCTGCAGCCCGGCGACCGGGCAGAAGCGGCGCCACTGCGCGTCGTTGCCCACGCCGATCATCACCGGCCCGTCGGCTGCGTCGAACACCTGGTAGGGCGCCATGGCCGGATGCGCGGTGCCCATGGGCCGCGGCACCTTGCCGCTGAGCCAGTAGTTCTGGGCGAGATAGCCCATGAAGCCCATGGCCGTATCCAGCAAGGACACCTCCAGATGCATGCCGCGGCCGGTCTTCTGCCGCTCGATCAGCGCGGCCAGGATGCCGCTGAACGCATGCATGCCGGTACCAAGGTCCACCGGCGAGAAGCTGGCGCGTGCATGCTGCCCGCCGGGCTGGCCCATGGTGCTGATCATGCCGCTGAATGCCTGCAGCATGACGTCGTAGCCGGGCTCCTGGCCCAGGGGCCCAGAGCGGCCGTAGCCGGAAATCTCGCAGTAGATCAACGCCGGGTTCAGCGCGGCCAGCGTGTCGTAGTCCACGCCCAGCCTGGCAGCGGCGCCGCCGCCGAAGCCTTGCAGTACGACGTCCGCCTTGGCCGCCAGCGCCTGGACGATCTGCCTGCCTTCGCTGGTCTTGAGGTCGACGGCGAGGCTGCGCTTGTTGTGATTGACGGCCAGGAAGGTGGCGGACTGTCCGCGATCCTGCGGCAGCCAGGCGCGGGTATCGTCGCCGCTGCCGAGCGGTTCGACCTTGATGACCTCGGCGCCCAGTTCGCCCAGGTACTGCCCGCACAAGGGGCCGGCCAGCACCTTGCTCAAATCGAGGACGCGAATGCCCTGCAATGCGATCATGAATGTGTCTCCAAAACAGGTGGACAGCGAGGTCGACAGCGAGGTCGACAGCGAGGTCGACAGCGAGGTCGACGGCGGACTCCGCCCAGGCTTGCGGGCGCAAGTCCGGCGTCGTGTTGTCGCAATGGGAAGCCGGGCGGCTACTCGGGCTTGATGTCGATGGAACGGGCCAGGGCCGTCCATCGCGCTGCGTCGCGATTCACATAGGCCTGCAATGCGGCGGGCGCCATATGAAAAGGCTCCGCCCCGCGTGCAATCAGCGCACTGCCGTAGCCCGGGTCGCTCGCGCTTTGCGCCACGGCCTGGCGCAGCGTCTCGACAATGGCGGGCGGCGTTTTCGCGGAGGCCTGCAGGGACAGCCAGAACTTCAGGTCCAGCGCCGGATAGCCGGCTTCCTGCAGCGTCGGCACATCCGGCAGCAGGGGAGAGCGCGCAGCGGCGGTGATCGCCAGCGCCTTGAGCTTGCCGCCCTGTATCTGGCCGATGGCGGTGGTCATGCTGTCGAAGAGGAAATCCACATTCCCGGCCATGACGTCGGTGCTTGCCGGCGCGCTGCCCTTGTAGGGCACGGCCACCGCGCTGAAGCCCGCCTCCTTCTGCAGCAGTGCGCCATAGATATGCGGCGAGCTGCCGGCGCCGAAGGTGGCGTAGGTGAGATTGTTCGGCCGCTGCCTGCCGATGCGCACCAGGTCCGCCACGGTGTTGACGCCCAGCTTGCCCGGATGCACCACCAGCACGTTCGGCACCGTCGCCACCACGCCGATGGCCACCAGGTCGCGTTGCGGGCGGAAGCGCAAGTCGGGGAACAGCAGCGGATTGACGGCGTGCATGCCGACCGTGTTCAGCAGCAGCGTATAGCCGTCGGCGTTGGCGTCGAGCACAGACTGCGTGCCGAGATTGCCGCCGGCGCCGGGCTTGTTCTCGACCACCACGGGCTGGCCGAGCCGATTGCCCAGCGGGATGGCAATCAGGCGTGCCACGAAGTCCCCGGGGCCGCCCGCTGCGAACGGGACGACAAGCTTGACCGGTCGCGACGGCCATTGCGCCGCAAGGAGCGGGCGGGTGAGCATGGATGCGGCTGCGCCCGTCAGGAATGTACGGCGGCTGAGTCCCATTGAGTCTCCGTGGATTATCTGTCTTGGCATCCGCGTGCATTGCGCGGAAGCTGGGCTCACTATGGGCTTGGACACGCTATATGTCCAAGATAGATTTTTGATACGGAGTATATATTCGTGATATACCCTGCCGGATCTTGCTCCCACTGTGCCGCCGCCCGGCAGGTGCCGTGGTGTCGCATGCGGAGACTGGCCTATGTCGATCGATGTACGTGGACTCAGATGCTTCCTGGCGGTCGTGTCGGCGGGATCGATTTCCCGAGCGGCGGAGAACATGCATCTGGCGCAGCCGGCGCTGAGTCTCCAGATCAAGCACATCGAGGAAGATCTGGGCGTGGCCCTCTTCATGCGCAGCCACAAGGGCGTCGCGCCGACCGCCGCGGGGCTGAGGTTCGAAGGCCACGCCAGGGATATCCTCAAGCGGCTCGACGTCGCCTGGGAGGACGTGCGCGACCTGGTGACCGATCCGGCAGGCAGGGTCGCGATCGGCCTGCCGCAATCCATGGCGAAGATCCTGACCGTGCCGCTGGTGCGGGAAGCCATCCGCCGCTGGCCGAAGGTCCGGTTGCAGGTGGTCGAGCTCAGCACCGGGTATATCCCCGATCATCTGCTGAGCGGGCGCGTCGATATTGGCCTGACCTTCCAGGCGGATGCCGGCTCCGGCCTGCTGTTCGAGCACGTTGTCGACGAGGACCTCATCCTGCTGGCGCCGCCGGGGCAGTTCGCCGATGCCCGCAAGAGCGGAGCCGATCTGACCAGGACGGTCCGGTTCAGGGACCTTCACCGCTTCCCCATGATCCTGCCCGCGGGCGAGCATGGCCTGCGCACGTTGATCGACGGCTATCTGCGCGCCCATGATGTCGAGCTCACGGTGCTGGCGGAGGTGAATGCCATTCCGCAACTCATCAATCTCGCGGCGGCAGGGGTGGGCTGCACGATTCTCTCCTACGCATCGGTCTGCGCGGAATTGCACGATGGCCTGCTGTCCGCGGCGCGGATCACCCATCCGGGCATGTCGCGCCCCGTCTATCTGTGCCGGTCCGCCACCATGCCGCTGTCGAGCGCGGTCTCGGCCGTGCTGGACCTGCTCATGGAAACGGTTCGCTCGCTGATCGCCGATGGCCAGTGGCCGGCCCGCGTGGGAGGAGGGCGGCGGCCAGCGAGCGCTTAGTCCGACGCCTGGCCGTCCGAAAGCAGGACCGACACTTTCGACTGCACCCCTGCGGCATGCACATCTCTACGCCAGATCGCCAGATCTTATGCGGAAAACGTCCAAGGATCGGCGAAACCATTCGTTCCTTTCACATAGCCCCGTCGGTAGTCTTCTTCCCTGACACCAGCCTGCCCACACAAGGAAGGCCATGAAACGCGGCGCGAAGGCGCCATTTCACGACGAGAAGACGGGAGCAAGACACATGATTCGCAAGCTGGCCATCGGATTCGCAGCACTGGCCGCGATCGGTTCCACCCAGGCCGCCTGGGCCAACACCAATCTGTTGAACGTTTCGTACGACCCGACGCGGGAGCTGTACGTGGACGTGAATGCCGCCTTCGCCAAGGCGTGGAAGGCCAAGGGTGGCGATGCCTTGACCATCCGCCAGTCGCACGGCGGCTCGGGCAAGCAGGCGCGTTCGGTGATCGACGGGCTGGACGCGGATGTGGTCACACTGGCGCTGGGCTATGACCTCGATGCCATTGCCGAGAAGGGCTTGCTCAAGCCGGACTGGCAGAAACGCCTGCCGCACAATGCTTCGCCTTATACCTCGACCATCGTGTTCCTGGTGCGCAAGGGCAACCCCAAGGGCATCAAGGACTGGAACGACCTGGTCAAGCCGGGTGTGCAGGTGATCACGCCCAACCCGAAGACCTCGGGCGGCGCGCGCTGGAACTACCTGGCAGCCTGGGGCTATGCACTGCGCCAGCCGGGCGGCAACGAGCAGAAGGCCAGGGAGTTCGTCGGCCAGTTGCTGAAGAACGTGCCGGTGCTGGACTCCGGCGCCCGTGGCGCTACCACGACCTTTGTCGAGCGCGGCCTGGGCGACGTGCTGATTGCCTGGGAGAACGAAGCCATCCTGGCGATCAAGGAGCTGGGCCCGGACAAGTTCGACATCGTCGCGCCGTCGGTCTCGATCCTGGCCGAGCCGCCGGTGGCGGTGGTGGACAAGGTGGTGGACAAGAAGGGCACGCGCAAGGTGGCTGAAGCCTACCTGCAGTTCCTCTACACCGACGAGGGCCAGGAAATCGCGGCCAGGAATTACTACCGTCCGATCTCGGAAAAGATCGCGGCCAAGTACGCGGCCAATTTCCCGAAGGTCAAGCTGTTCACCATCGACGAGGCCTTTGGCGGCTGGCAGAAAGCGCAGAAGGCGCATTTCGCCGATGGCGGTTCGTTCGACCAGGTCTACCAGCCCGGCAAGAAGTAATCAACGGCATGGGCGCGGCGCCGACCGCGTCCGCCGGTTCATTCCATAGAGAAGGAAGCCCGATGTCCATCCTGACCCTGTCCGGCAGTCCGTCCGCCCCGTCCCGCTCCGGGCACCTGCTGTCGCATCTGCGCAGCGTGCTCGAAGGCGCCGGCGAGCGTACCAGCCATCTGGCGCTGCGCGAGCTTCCACCCGCGGCGCTGCTGGCGGCCAGGGTGGACGATCCCGATATCGCAGCCGCCATCCGCGCTGTGGCCGAGGCCAAGGTGGTCATTCTTGCCACGCCGGTCTACAAGGCTGCCTACAGCGGCCTGCTCAAGACGTTCCTTGACCTGCTGCCGCAAAGCGGCCTGCGCGACAAGGTGGTGCTGCCGATTGCCACCGGCGGCAGCCTGGCGCACACGCTGGCCATCGACTACGCGCTGCGGCCCGTGCTGTCGGCACTGGGTTCGCGCCATATCCTGCCGGGCATTTTTGCCGTGGACCAGCAGATCGCATATTCCGGTGCGCAGGGCCTGGCACTGGACCCCGCGCTGGTGGCGCGGCTCGATGAGGGCGTGTTGCGCCTGCGCGAAGCGCTGGCCCATTCTCGTATCGAGGTGCCGCTCGACGTGTTGTCCGGCACGCTCGCCCGCGCCACACAGCGGCAGGCGGCGGCCGAACGATGTTCCGCCTGAATGGAAGCGGGCGGCGTGACAGCCGCTTCCCAATCCAGTCATATCCGTCATTGCCATGACGCCCGTTCGCAGGCGGGCAGGGAGGCTTGCGGCCTCGCGCTGCCGCTGCTCGCACGACCACGTTTGAACCTTGCCCAGGAACATCGACATGAACTCGCCAGTCTTCACGCATCGCGACAAGCCCGACAATCACAAAACGCTGGCTGACAGCGGCACGCGCCGCCTGCTGCTGGCCGCGCTGGTTGCGGCCACGGGCCTGGCCTACGCCTTGCTGCCAGGCCGCGCGCAGGCGGAGGAGGTCAACCCGAAGCTGCTGCGCATCGGCTACCAGAAGTACGGCACGCTGACCTTGCTCAAGGCACGCGGCACGCTGGAGAAGCGTCTCGCACCGCAAGGCATCACCGTCAAGTGGACGGAGTTTCCGGCCGGCCCGCAATTGCTTGAAGGCCTGAACGTGGGGGCGATCGATTTCGGCACGGCAGGCGAGGCACCGCCGATTTTCGCGCAGGCCGCTGGCGCGCAACTGGTCTATATCGGCAACGAACCGCCGTCCCCGAGCGCCGAGGCCATCGTGGTGCCGAAGGGCTCCGCGCTGAAGTCGGTGGCGGACCTGCGCGGCAAGCGCGTGGCGCTGAACAAGGGCTCGAACGTGCATTACCTGCTGGTGCGCCTGTTGGAGAAGGCCGGGGTGCGGTACAGCGAGATCCAGCCGGTCTACCTGGCGCCGGCCGATGCCCGCGCGGCCTTCGAGCGAGGCGCGGTGGATGCCTGGGTGATCTGGGATCCGTTCCTGGCCGCCGCGGAAAAGCAACTGAGCGCCCGTGTGCTGGCCGATGGCAAGGAGGTGGTCAGCAATCACCAGTTCTATCTTGCCTCGCGCGGCTATGCGCAAGCGAAGCCGGATGTGGTCAAGGCGATCCTGGATGAGCTGGCCACGCTGGGCAGTTGGGCGGAGCAGAGCCCGCGCGAAGCGACTGCCGTGCTGGTTCCCCAGCTTGGGTTGGACCCCGCCGTGGTGGAACTGGCGGTATCGCGCTTCGCCTACGGCGCCAGGCCGGTGACGCCGGCAGTGCTGGCAGAGCAGCAGCGCATCGCGGATGCGTTCTACACGCTCAAGCTGATCCCCAGGCCGGTCAAGGTGGCGGACGCCGCGTGGCAGGCACAGCGTTGAGCGAGGCGGGCGAACAGGGCCGTCATATCGAACGGCCGACATCAACAAGACAAGCTGACGAGGCACGCACATGCAAGTTTTCTGGTTTATCCCCACGCACGGCGACAGCCGCTATCTCGGCACCTCGGAAGGGGCGCGCGAGGTCAATCTCGATTACCTGAAGCAGATCGCCAGCGCGGCCGATACGCTCGGCTACGAAGGCGTGCTGATTCCCACCGGCCGCTCCTGCGAGGATCCCTGGGTGGTGGCCTCCACGCTCGCCGCGGTCACTCGCCGGCTGCGCTTCCTGGTGGCCGTGCGCCCCGGGCTGATGGCACCCACGCTGGCTGCGCGCATGGCGGCGACCTTCGACCGCCTCTCGGGTGGGCGCTTGCTGGTGAACCTGGTGACCGGCGGCGATGCGTCCGAACTGGAAGGCGACGGGCTGTTCCTGGACCATGCGCAGCGCTACGAAGCCTCGGCTGAATTCATCCGCATCTGGCGCGAGGTGCTGGCCGCCAGCCATGAAAGCGCCGCCATCGACTACGCAGGCAAGCACCTCAAGGTCAAGGGCGCCAAAATCGTGTTCCCGCCGCTGCAGCGGCCGCATCCGCCGGTGTATTTCGGCGGCTCCTCGGAGGCGGCGCATGCGTTGGCCGGTGAACATGTGGATACCTATCTGACCTGGGGCGAACCACCCGCCGAGGTGGCGAAGAAGCTCGCCGATGTGCGCCAGCGCGCGGCGCGCCATGGCCGCACGGTCAAGTTCGGCATCCGTCTGCATGTGATCGTGCGCGAGACCGATGACGAAGCCTGGGCAGTCGCCGGCAAGCTGATCAGCAAGCTCGACGACGATACCGTGGCGCGCGCGCAGGCAGTTTTCGCCAAGATGGATTCCGAAGGCCAGCGCCGCATGGCCGCGCTGCATGCCGGCGGTGGCAAGCGCAGCCGCGCGGAGTTGGAAATCAGCCCCAACCTGTGGGCCGGCGTGGGCCTGGTCCGGGGCGGCGCGGGCACCGCGCTGGTGGGCGATCCGCAAACCGTGGCGGCGCGCCTGCAGGAGTACGCGGAACTGGGCATCGAAACCTTCGTGCTGTCCGGCTACCCGCATCTGGAGGAAGCCTACCGCTTCGCCGAACTGGTGTTCCCGCTGCTGCCGCGTTCCGTGCGCGACAAGCTGCCGGGCAAGGTCTTGTCGGGGCCTTTCGGTGAAGTCATGGCGACCGGTATCGTGCCGCGCGCGGCACAGCGCTGAAGGAGACCACCATGTCCGCTCCGCTGACTCCTGCGCCGCGCCGCGCCGGCTGGCTGAACAAGGCACTCGGCTCCGCCGCCCCCTGGGCGGTGCCGGTGCTGCTGGTGGTGGTGTGGCAACTGGCTTCGCAGTTCGGTTGGTTGTCGAATCRCATCCTGCCCGCGCCCTTCGATGTGGTGAAGGCCGCCTGGGGCCTGGCCATCACGGGCGAGTTGTGGCGCCATGTGTGGGTCAGCAGCTGGCGCGCCGTGCTCGGCTTCACCATCGGCGGCGGCTTCGGGCTGCTGCTGGGCCTGCTTACCGGCACCTTCCGTCCGGCCGCGACGCTGCTCGACAGCACCCTGCAAATGGTGCGCAACATTCCCACGCTGGCGCTGATCCCGCTGGTCATCCTGTGGTTCGGCATCGACGAGACCGCCAAGCTGTTCCTGGTTGCGCTGGGTGTGTTCTTCCCGATCTACCTGAACACCTACCACGGCATCCGCTCGGTCGATCCGGGCCTGATCGAGATGGCGAAGAGCTACGGCCTGTCGGGCTCGCGCCTGTACCGCGAGGTGATCCTGCCGGGCGCGTTGCCCAACATCCTGGTCGGCGTGCGTTTCTCGCTCGGCCTGATGTGGGTGATCCTGATCGTGGCCGAGACCATCTCGGCGCAGTCGGGCATCGGCTACATGACCATGAACGCGCGCGAGTTCCTGCAGACCGACGTGGTGCTGGTGGGCATCTTGCTCTACGCGCTGCTGGGCAAGCTGGCCGATCTGCTGTCGCGCGGACTGGAGCGCTTCTGGCTGCGCTGGCATCCCGGCTACCAGGCCCACTGAGCCTGCGTCCCAAGGAGAACATGAATGCAAAGCAACCCGATCGAACAGGCCGCGCTGGCAGAGATACCGGCCAGCGGTGCCGGCAACGGACTGGCGCTGCGTGTGCAACAGGTAGTGAAGCGCTACGGCGGACGCGAGGTGCTGCACGGCATCGACTTGCAGGCCGCGCCCGGCGAGTTCCTCGCCATCGTGGGCCGCAGCGGCTGCGGCAAGAGCACCTTGCTGCGGCTGGTAGCCGGCCTGGAAGACAGCGACGGCGGCGCGGTGACGCTGGACGACGCGCCGGGCCGCAAGCACCGCGAGGCGGTCCGCGTGATGTTCCAGGACGCGCGCCTGCTGCAGTGGAAGAAGGTGCTGGACAACGTGGCGCTGGGCCTGCCCCGGTCACGGCTGGCCGATGCGGCCCGTGTGCTGGGACAGGTCGGCCTGGCCGAGCGCGCGGGCGAATGGCCGGCGCGCCTGTCGGGCGGGCAGCGCCAGCGCGTGGCATTGGCGCGCGCGCTGGTGCATCACCCGCGGCTGTTGCTGCTGGACGAACCGCTGGGCGCACTCGATGCGCTGACGCGCATCGAGATGCAGGGACTGATCGAAGCCCTGTGGCAGCGGCTGGGCTTTACGGCGCTGCTGGTCACGCACGATGTCTCGGAGGCGGTGGCGCTGGCCGACCGCGTGGTGCTGATCGAAGACGGGCGCATCGCACTGGACCAGCGCGTGGCGCTGCCACGGCCACGCCAGCGTGGCTCGGCCGCCTTCGCGCAACTGGAGGATGCGGTGCTGCGCCGGGTCATGCAACGCGATGGTGCCGCGGCGCACGGCAACGACGGGTACGGCCAGGCACTGGCGCCCGTGGACGGGTCCATTGCACGTACGGCTGATTCGGTACGCTGGGCGATCTAGCGCGAGCGAGTGAGCTACTGCATGCAGGGTAGCGCATTACGCGGCAGACAAGCCGCAGGACAAGGCAGCAAACAAGTATGAAACAAAGGTCGTGCCGGCGCGTTTGAGCGCAGCCGGCGCAACCCGCGAACCAGGGGCAGCACAACGGCGGCAAGGGTGAGCGCGCAACGTCACTCATCCCGGTTCACTGCGCAAGCACTGAAGCAAAGTTTTACGCATTCTTCGTTTTCACTCAGCCAAAGGAACTTCTATCATGAGCATTCAGGCGATCAACGTACGTAACCAGTTCCGCGGCAAGGTTGCCGCCATCATCGAAGGCCCGGTAGTCTCGGAAGTCGACGTCGAGACGCCGGCCGGCATCGTCACCTCGGTCATCACCACCCGCTCGGTCAAGGACCTCGGTCTTGCCCTCGGCAGCGAAGTCGTTGCCCTGGTAAAAGCCACCGAAGTCTCCCTGGCCAAGCTTTGAAGCCTCGCCCGAGGCGCAAGCGCAACGCAAAGGAAATGGCAATGGCAAGCGCGAACGAAACAGGCGCGGGACTGACGGCACTCACCCGCTACCTCGAAGGGCTGCCACGCCGGCCCGAGCGCGATCGTCAACTGTGGCGCGACGAGCATGGACAGGTGCAGGGCCAGTTCTACAACTGTTCGCTGACCAGCGCCTTCGAGCCGCTCATCACTTTGTCCAGCCGCGACGTGGTGGCCCACGAAGGCACGCTGCGCACCTATGCCGGCGACGGCGTGGGCCTGGCCGCATGGAAGCTGTTCGCAATGGCGGCGGACGATGCCGCGCTGGTGTCGCTGGACCGGCTCTCGCGGCTGGTGCATGCCATCAATTTTTTCGCCGCCGATGGCGGCGACCGCAAGCTGGTGCTCAATGTGCATAACCGGCTGCTGGCGGCGGTGGCCGACGATCATGGCTCGGCGTTTCGGCGCGCGCTGCAATCGCTGGGGTTGCCGCTCGAACGTTTCGTGATCCAGGTACCGGCCAGCGCCAACGACGATCTGCCGCTGCTGCTGCATGTGGTGGGCAACTACCGCCGCAACGGCTTTGCCGTCAGTCTGCAGGCATCCGACCCGGCGGAGGCGGGCGCGCTGATGGCGCACGCCTTGCCCGACTGGCTCAAGCTGGACATGCGCCGCAAGTGGACCGACCGCCAGCTTGCCGGCTTGCAGGCCAGCGCGGAAAGCGCCGGTGTCGTGCTGATCGGGCGCCGGCTTGAGAACGCCGAGAACGCCGAGCGCCTGCAGGCGGCCGGCATCGCACTGGGACAGGGCAGCTTCAGCGGCGCGGCCGTGAGCGCGCGCAACCTGCACGTGATGTAGGCGGGGCCTGGCGGCGCGGATGCAGGTGATGCAGGTGATGCGGGTAATGCACGTAATGACGAATTCGAGGGCGGGGCGGCCCGGAGCGGATCCGGCTGCGTCCCGATGGTGTTCAGCAAGGAACCGATATGACGCAGACGAAGAAGCCCCCCGCGCCTGACCAGCGCGGGCAGGCGGGTGCGGGCGGGCGCGCCGCCGACGTGCGGCTGAAGGTGCCCAGGGGCTTGCAGATCCTGACGGTGCCGGGCTTGCATGGCAGCGGTCCGGAACACTGGCAGAGCCGCTGGGAACAGCGCTTTCCGGACTGGCAGCGCGTGGAGCAGCACGACTGGTCGCGCCCCAGCCTGTCGCTGTGGGCCGAGCGCGTTTCCGAAAGCGTGATGCGGGCACAGCGCGTGGCCCCGCACGGGGCCATCCTGGTGGCGCACAGCTTCGGCTGCCTGGTCACCTTGCGCCAGGCAGCGCTGGACGCCGATGGCATCGCAGGCGCTCTGCTGGTGGCGCCGGCCGACCCGGACAAGTTCGGCGTGGCCGCGCTGTTGCCGGCGCGCCGGCTGCCGTTTCCCACCATCGTGGTCGCCAGCCGCAACGATCCCTGGATGCAGCAGCGCACCGCCTTCAGCTGGGGCACGCTGTGGGGCAGCGAACTGTACGACGCGGGCATGGTAGGCCATATCAATGCCGATTCCGGCCTGAACCAGTGGCCCGAAGGGCTGGCCTTGCTCGATACCTTGATACAGCGGATCGAAGCCGACGGCAGCGCCGGGCCGTCCGGCGACCGCGCCGAGCCTTGGGAAGCGGGCGTGGAAGTGTCGTCCACGTTCCCTTATATCTAAAACGCCTAAGAACATACGTAAAGATTCGTTCTGTTTATAAGGCCGGATCTGCAGAATCTGTCTCGTAGGCTGGTGTGTTATGCACCGGCGTCATAAAGAAGCCGCCTCTGCTTCCCGGATTTCCGGCCCGAGCCTTTTGCCGAGATCCTGCTCCGGGGGCGTTTGCGACACTGACGGCACAGGCGAGACAGCATGCCCCCTTCGATTTCCCTGGCGGACAATCCGCCCCCGGCGAGGCCGGATGCCCCGCTGGCGCGCAAGGGCGTGCCAGCCGGGCCGAGCCAGCAGCGCTTTACGGTGCTTCCCGGCTTTGGCCTCTCGCTGGGCTTCACGCTGTTCTACCTGACACTGATCGTCCTGATCCCGCTGTCGGCTACCTTCCTCAAGACCTTTACGATGAGCTGGGAGGCCTTCTGGAGCGCGATCAGCGCGCCCCGGGTGGTTGCTTCCCTGCAACTCAGCTTTGGCGCCTCGCTGATCGCCGCCATCGTGAATACGGTGTTTGGACTGGTGGTGGCCTGGGTGCTGGTGCGCTACCGCTTTCCCGGCAAGCGCCTGGTCGATGCCCTGGTGGACCTGCCGTTCGCGTTGCCTACCGCGGTGGCCGGCATCGCACTGACCGCGCTGTACGCCGGTAATGGCTGGCTTGGCCGCTACCTGGAACCCCTCGGCGTCAAGGTGGCGTTCACCCCGCTCGGCGTGGTGGTGGCGCTGACGTTTATCGGCCTGCCCTTCGTGGTGCGCACGGTGCAGCCGGTGCTGGAAGATGCGGAACAGGAACTGGAGGAGGCGGCTGCCAGCCTCGGCGCCACGCGCCTGCAGACGTTTATCCGCGTGATCCTGCCGACCATCCTGCCGGCGCTGTTGACCGGATTCGCGCTGTCCTTCGCGCGGGGCACCGGCGAGTACGGCTCGGTGGTGTTTATCTCCGGCAACATGCCGATGGTCTCCGAGATCGCGCCGCTGATGATCTATTCCAAACTGGAGCAATACGACTACGCGGGTGCCACCGCGGTGGCAGTGGTGATGCTGGTGATCTCCTTTGCCCTGTTGCTGCTGATCAACCTGTTGCAAGCCTGGACGCGCCGCCACCAACAGGCCGTGCGCGTCTCGGTGACGCCGGACAAGGAGAGCTGAATTGGCTGGCATCGTAACCAAGGGCCTGGGCGGCCCGGGTGGACAAACTGCCCCCGCCGCGCGTTTTCGGGATGCCACGGGCGAGGCGCCGTGGGTGCGGTACACGGTGATTTCCGTGGCGGTGCTATTCCTCGCGCTGTTCCTGTTCATCCCGCTGGCTTCGGTGTTCTATGAAGCGCTGCGCAAGGGCGTGCAAATCTGGTTCGCGTCGCTGGTCGAGCCCGATGCCGTGGCCGCGATCCAGCTCACGCTGCTGGTGGCCGCCATCGCGGTGCCGCTCAACATGGTGTTTGGCGTGGCGGCGGCGTGGGCCATCGCCAAGTTCGATTTCCGCGGCAAGAACCTGCTGATCACGCTGATCGACCTGCCGTTCTCGGTGTCGCCGGTGATCTCCGGCCTGGTCTATGTGCTGCTGTTCGGCGCGCAGGGCTGGCTGGGACCGTGGCTGGAGGCGCACGACATCAAGATCATGTTCGCGGTGCCGGGCATCGTGCTGGCCACCATCTTCGTCACTTTTCCCTTTGTCGCGCGCGAACTCATTCCGCTGATGCAGGCGCAGGGCAGCGAGGAAGAAGAGGCCGCCATCGTGCTGGGCGCTTCGGGCTGGCAGACCTTCCGCCGCATCACGCTGCCCAATATCCGCTGGGGCCTGCTGTATGGCGTGATCTTGTGCAATGCGCGGGCCATGGGCGAGTTCGGCGCGGTCTCGGTGGTATCGGGCCATATCCGCGGGCTCACCAACACCATGCCGCTGCACGTGGAGATTCTCTACAACGAGTACAACTTCGCGGCAGCCTTCGCGGTGGCATCGCTGCTGACGTTGCTGGCCCTGGTGACGCTCGGAATCAAGACGCTGGTGGAATACCGGACGCGCGGCGAGCACTGGGAAGACGAGAACGTTGCGGCAGAGAACCCGATTGCTGGCAAATTGTCAGGACAGGCATCATGAGCATCCAGGTCAAGAATGTGCAGAAGCGCTTTGGCAATTTCGTCGCGCTCGACGATGTCACGCTCGATTTCGACGAAGGCCAGCTCACGGCGCTGCTGGGGCCGTCCGGCTGCGGCAAGACCACCTTGCTGCGCATCATCGCGGGTCTTGAGCGGGCGGACGATGGCCAGATCCTGCTGGAAGGGCGCGACGCGTCGCACCAGCATGTGCGCCAGCGCCAGGTCGGTTTCGTATTCCAGCACTACGCGCTGTTCAAGCATATGACCGTATTCGAGAACGTGGCCTTCGGCCTGCGCGTCAAGCCGCGCGCCGGGCGCCCCGGCGAAGCGCAGATCCGCGAGAAGGTGCGCTCGCTGCTGGAACTGGTGCAGCTCGACTGGCTGGCCGACCGCTATCCGCCGCAGTTGTCCGGCGGGCAGCGCCAGCGTATCGCGCTGGCGCGCGCGCTGGCGGTGGAGCCGCGCGTGCTGCTGCTCGACGAACCCTTCGGCGCGCTCGATGCCAAGGTGCGCAAGGAACTGCGCCGCTGGCTGCGGCGCCTGCATGACGAACTGCGCGTGACCAGCGTGCTAGTCACCCACGACCAGGAAGAAGCGCTCGAAGTGGCTGACCAGGTGGTGCTGATGAATCGCGGCCATGTGGAGCAGGCGGGCACGCCGGAGGCGGTTTACAACCATCCGGCCACGCCATTCGTGTACGGCTTCCTCGGCAACGTCAATCTGTTCCACGGCCGGCTGGAAGTCGGCGAGCGGGGCGGCTTGCTGCACACCGGCGCTTCGATCCTGCCGGTAATCGGCAACGGCCACGAGACCGCCGGCGATGCCGTGGCCTACGTCCGCCCGCACGATCTCGATCTGGAGCGCTATGCACCCGGCGCCGACGGCATCGCCGTGACGCTGCGCCGCGCGCTCACGCTGGGTCCCGTGGCCCAGCTCGAACTCGAACGCGAAGACACCCAGGAGGTGATCGAGGTGGCGCTGCCGCTCGAACGCTTCCGCCACCAGGGTTTCCGCGAAGGCGAGTTGCTCGCCGTGCGCCCGCGCCAGTTGCGCGTCTTCGTCCAGCCGCACTCTGCGGTACCCACGTCCGTACAAAGACAATCACAAGCCAGGGCCCATGCTGCCCCGGCGGGAGCCGCATCATGAATTTCCAGCAACTGCGTTCGATTCGCGAGGCGGTGCGCCGCGAGTTCAACCTGACCGAGGTCGCCCATGCCCTCTACACCTCGCAGCCCGGCGTATCGCGCCAGATCCGCGAGCTGGAGGAAGAKCTCGGCGTCGAGATCTTCGAGCGCTACGGCAAGCGCCTGACCGGCCTGACCGAACCCGGCCGCGAGATCGTGCGCATCGTCGAGCGCCTGTTGCTCGAAGCCGAGAACCTGCGCCAGGCCGGCGACGCGTTCGCGGGCCGGCATACCGGCCGCCTGACCGTGGCCACCACCCACACCCAGGCCCGCTATGCCTTGCCCAAGGTGGTGCAGAGCTTCCGCCGCGCCTATCCGCATGTGACGCTGGCGTTGCAGGAAGCCTCGCCAGCGCATATCGTCGAACTGCTGCTGACCGGCCAGGCCGATATCGGCATCGCTACCGAGGCGGTCGCCAGCGAGGCCGGCCTGACTTCCTTCGAGGCCTACACCTGGCGGCACGTGCTGGTGGTCTCGCCGGAGCACCCGCTGACGCGCCTGCCGGAGCCGGCGCTGGAAGATATCGCCGGCTTCCCCGTCATCACCTATGACGCCGGTTTCACCGGACGCCGCAAGATCGACGGCGCTTTTGCCGCCGCCGGCCTGCAGCCGGAAATCGTGCTCACCGCCATGGACGCGGATGTGATCAAGACCTACGCGGAGCTGGACCTGGGCGTGGGCATCATCGCCTCGATGGCCTACGACGAACGCAAGGACGCCGGGCTGGTGCGGATTGCGGCCGACCACCTGTTCGAGCCCAACACCACCAGCGTGGCAGTGCGGCGGGGCGCCTACCTGCGCGGCTATGCGCATGCCTTTATCAATATGTTCGCGCCGCACCTGTCGCGCGACACGCTTGCCAGCGCGATGTCCGAGACCACGGGCGGGCAGTTGGTGGCGGCCTGAAGACCAGGGGGACCTGGGGCGTGCGGTGCCGGTGGCGCCGCATCCTCGCCTTTCACGCCGTCCACTCTCCATTCGTCGCACGCCACTTTCGTCGCGAGCCTTGTCGGCGTAAAGTCACTACGGTTCGTGTCAGAATACGTACGAACGACGTCATATGGGACGTCATATGGAATTGATGCACCGCACTATCGACGGTGCGCGAGTCCCGCGAGAGGAGAGCGCGATGAAACGAGGCCGTGGCGGCAAGGGGCTGATTGTCCCGATCATTCTGATTGCGCTAGGCGCGGCATTCCTGGCGCAAAACAGCGGCATCCTGCCCGCCTATCTCATCCGCGAAGGCTGGCCGGTGCTGTTGATCGCCGTAGGGGCGATCCTGCTGGTACGCCGCTTTGCCTGGCGCCGTATCGACCGGCGCGGGCCGGAGCAATGAGCGCCCGCCCGGAGGGGCTGCTGCGCTGGCAATGGCGCGGCTACGCGCGCAATCACAAGCACCCGCGCAGCCTGTTGCTGCACATTGTCGCGGTGCCGATGTTCATGGCCGGCAATGTGCTGTTCGTTTATGGCGTGCTGGCGCTCTCGGTGCCGGCGGTGGGGCTTGGCGTGCTGTGCATGGCCCTGTCGATGATGCTGCAAGGCCGCGGCCATCGGCTTGAGGCGGTCAGGCCGGAGCCGTTCGCCGGGCCGCTCGATATCGCGCTGCGTATCCTGGCCGAGCAGTGGATCACGTTTCCGCGCTTTGTCTTGTCGGGACACTGGTGGGCGGCGTTGCATGGCCGCACGGCCGGTGACGATGATGCCGGCTGCAAAGTGGTCCAGCGTACACGCGGGCCGGGCAGTGGGGGCCAGAGGCTATGAGCGGCCACTACAATAACGATAACAATAGCAGTCAGTCATACCCGACTTGTCTCGCGGTCGCGTTAGTGCCGGCAGGACCGGCGCCATTTCACCCGTCGCGCAGGGAGGCCTTGCCCATATGAAATCGCTGGATCGGCTAGATCGCTGCCCCGCCTCCATTCCTTCCCGGATCTCGATCCTCGCGCGTGACCTGTTGTTCGTGCTGTGCATCAACACCATGATCGCGGTCAGCCTCAACTATGGCTTCCGCACCGGCGGCTCGTTGTGGCACAACTTCGTCTACAGCCAACTGATCGGCCTGTCGATCTGGCTGCTGATCGATGTCGCCCGCGTGCTGATCTGGTGGAACGACCGGCCCAGGCGCTGGCCCTTCCTGTGCCTGACCGGCGTTGCCGTGCCGCTTGGCGTGATCATGGGCAGCTGGGCGACACGCGTTCTCCTGAACGAACCGGCGAAGTCCTTCGAGGAAGCCGCCGACACGCTGCGCATGTGCCTGGTGGTGGGCATGCTCGCTTCGGCCAGCATGATCTACTTCTACTGGTCGCGGGAAAAGCTGGCCCACCTGGAGCGGCAGGCCGCGCTCGACGCCCTGCAGCGCGAGGAGGCGGAAAAGCAACTGGTGCGCGCGCAGCTGATGGCCTTGCAGGCGCAGATCGAGCCGCACTTCCTGTTCAACTCCCTGGCCAACCTGGATTGCCTGATCGCCACCGACCAGCAGGCCGCCCGGCGGCTGCTGCAGCGGCTGATCGGCTTCCTGCGCATGTCGCTGTCGCATACGCGCGCCGAGCAGTGCACGCTGCGCCAGGAGTTCGAACTGCTGCGCAGCTATCTCGACATCCAGGCACTTCGGTTCGGCAAGCGCCTGACCTATGAGTTCGAGCTTCCGCCCGAACTGGCCGAAGTGGAGATTCCGCCCATGCTGATCCAGCCGCTGGTGGAGAATGCGGTCACCCACGGCATCGAGCCATGCATGCGTGGCGGCAGTATCGTGCTGTCGGCACGCGCACAGGGCGACAACGCGGTACAGGTCATGATCCGGGATACCGGGGTTGGATTCGGGCATGCCATGACCAAGGGCTCCGGGCTGGGCCTGGCCCATGTGCGCGAGCGCCTGGCACGTATTTTCGGGGTCGCCGCCAGCATGCAGATGGAAGAAAACACGCCGCGCGGCGTGATTGTCCGGCTGACCTTGCCCGTCGCGCGGATACCGGCGCAAGCCGCCGTGCCGGCAACCGCAACGGCGCCGGTCAATGCCGCAGCCGGATTCGGGATGGCCCCCGTTACCCGTGCCGTGCCAGGCGTTTCCCATTCCTGAGGCGGCTGACTGCCGCGGCCGCCTCAAACGCAACCGCTGTCTCGACCGATCCGCCTCCTTACTGCCGCTTCCATGTCCCCGACCTTGTTGATCGCCGACGACGAGCCGCTGCTCGCGCGCGCCTTGCATGCCGAATTGTCCAGTCTCTGGCCCGAGGCGCAGATCGTTGCCGTGGTGCACGATGGCGTGTCCGCGCTGGAGGCGGCCCGGCAACATGCGCCCCAGGTGGCCTTCCTCGATATCCGCATGCCAGGCATGAGCGGCATGGAGGTGGCGCACGAGCTGATGACGTTCGATCCGCCGCCGCTGGTGGTGTTCGTCACGGCGTACGACCAGTTTGCGCTGGAAGCCTTCGAGCGCGAGGCGGTCGATTACGTGCTCAAGCCAGTGCAGTCCGACCGGCTGGAGGCCACCGTGCACCGCCTCAAGGCCAGGCTGGCGGCCAATACGCAGGCGAGCGAGGAGGGCGGCGCCGGCCTCGACACCGATCGCCTGGCGCAATTGCTGGCCCGGCTCGAGACGCTGGAGCCGGGTGGCTCGCCAGTGCAACAGGCACAAGCAGGCTCGCCCCAGCATGGTTACCTGCGGTTTATCAAGGCGCTGGTCGGGCAGGAGATCCGCATCATCCCGGTGGATGAAGTGATCTACCTGGAGGCGACCGACAAGTACGTCAACGTCGTGTCCGCCAGCGGCGAAGCGCTGATCCGCACCAGCCTGCGCGAGTTGTCGCAGCAGCTCGATCCGGAGCGCTTCTGGCAGATCCATCGTGGCACGGTGGTGAATATCGACTGCGTGTCCAGCGCCGTGAACCAGTCACTTGGACGACTCGCGCTCAAGCTGCGCAATCGCGCCGAGACCTTGCCGGTGGCACGCCAGTACGCCTATCTGTTCAAGCAGATGTAACGAGTGGATGTAACGAGCGGATGTCGTGCGCAGGGCACTCCTGCCGTAGGTGGTTTTACTCTATGATGCTGGTTTCGCAGCGCGCCTCGGTCCCCTGGTCCAGGACCTGGCCGGACAGCCGTGGCCGGCGCGCCAAGCCCAGCAGGATAGCCGCCCGATGACTGCCGCCACTCTCGATCCCGTTCGCAATCCGCTGCGCCACGATGCCCAGGTTATTGGCCTGGTCGGGCTGGCCCACGGCGTTTCCCACTTCTTCCATCTGCTGCTGGCGCCCCTGTTTCCATGGATCAAGGCCGAGTTCGGCCTGAGCTACGCGGAACTGGGCTTGCTGATGACGGTGTTCTTTGCGGTCTCGGCGGTGGTGCAGACCGCGTCGGGATTCGTGGTGGATCGCGTCGGTGCCAGGCCGGTGCTGTTCGGCGGCCTGGCGCTGCTGGGCACGGCAGCCTTGCTGCTGTCAGTCAGTCCCAGCTACGCGCTGCTGCTGCTCGGCGCCGGCATGGCCGGGATCGGCAACGGCGTGTTCCATCCCGCCGATTTCACCTTGCTCAACAAACATGTGTCGCAGCCACGGCTGGGCCATGCGTTCTCGGTGCATGGCATTTCGGGCAACCTCGGCTGGGCTGCCGCGCCGATCTTCCTGGTGACCATTGCCGAACTCAGCAACTGGCGCACGGCGCTGGCCTGCGCCTCGGTGGTGGCTTTCGGCGTGCTGGCGGTGCTGCTGGCCTTGCGCCACGTGCTCGACCCGCGCGGCGGTGCCGGCGCAACGTCCAGGCCTGCCGCGGCCAGGGCGGGCGGCAGCATGCTGGCATTTCTCAAGCTGCCGCAGGTGTGGATCTGCTGGGCTTTCTTCCTGGTCACCACCTTTTCGTTTTCCGGCATCCAGAGTTTCGCGCCGACCGCGCTGACCCAGCTCTATGGCATGCCGCTGACGCTGGCCACCGCGTCCTACACCGTCTATATGCTGTGCAGCGCGGGCGGCATGATCGTGGGCGGCTTCGCCGCGGGCCGCACCGGCAACCACGACCGCCTGATCGCGATGAGCTTCACCTTGTCGGGCTGCGTCGCCATCGTCGTCGGGCTGGGGGTGGTGCCGGGCGTGATGGTGCCGGTGCTGATGGGCGTGATCGGCTTCGGCGCCGGCACGGCCGGGCCGTCGCGCGATCTGCTGGTGCGCGCCGCCGCGCCGGCCGGCGCCACCGGGCGGGTCTATGGGGTGGTCTACTCCGGCCTGGATATCGGATTGGCAAGTGGGCCGCTGTTCTTCGGCATGTTGATGGACGCGCACTGGCCGAGCTGGGTCTTCTTCATGATCGGCGCCTTCCAGATGCTGGCGATCTTCACCGCCGTCACGGTGGGCAATGGCAATCGCGCGCGCCGCGCAGCGGGCGGCAGCCGCGCGGCTGCCGGCTGACGCGCTGCGCGCCTGTGCCGGTCCCGCTTCCCTGATCCACGGTTCCGCACGGAACCATCAACTGTCCGCTGCCCATGGCCAATCCTGACGCTACGTCGCAATCCGCCCCCGACGGGGTGCCGCTATCCCAGCCGGGCGGCCAGATCCTGGTCGATGCGCTGCTGGCGCACGGCGCCGAACTGGCGTTCGGAGTCCCCGGCGAGAGCTACCTGGCGGTGCTCGACGGTTTCCACGCGCGGCGCGACCGCCTGCGCTTCGTGATCTGCCGGCAGGAGGGCGGCGCGGCGGTCATGGCCGAAGCGTATGGCAAGCTGACCGGGCAGCCCGGCCTGGCGTTCTGCACGCGCGGCCCCGGCGCCACCAATGCCAGCATCGGCGTGCACACGGCGTACCAGGATTCCACGCCGATGATTCTCTTTATCGGCCAGGTCGGCAGCGACTTTGCCGATCGCGAGGCTTTCCAGGAGATCGACTACCGCCGCATGTTCGGCCAGATGGCCAAGTGGGTGGCGCAGATCGAGCGGGCCGAGCGGATTCCGGAGTACATCGCGCGCGCCTACCAGACCGCCACCTCCGGCAGGCCCGGGCCGGTGGTGCTGGCGCTGCCGGAGGATATGCTGGCCCAGCAGGTTGCGGCGACCCAGCTGGCGCATTACCAGCGCGTCATGAGTTGGCCGGGGGAGGCCGACCTGGCCCGCCTGGCTGGCATGCTCGCCAGCGCGCAACGGCCCTTTGTGATTGCCGGCGGCAGTGGCTGGACGCCCGAGGCCTGCCAGGACCTGCAGCGTTTTGCCGCACGCTACCAGTTGCCAGTGGGCTGCGCCTTTCGTTTCCAGGACCTGTTCGACAGCCGCCACGCCAGTTATGCGGGCGATGTCGGCATCGGCATCAACCCGAAGCTGGCCGAACGCATCCGCGCCGCCGACCTGGTGCTGGCCATCGGCCCGCGCCTGGGCGAGATGACCACCGGCGGCTATGCGCTGCTGGCCGCGCCGCGGCCGGCACAGGCCTTGATCCATGTCCATGCGGGCGCCGAGGAGCTGGGCAGCGTCTACCAGGCCGACCTGATGGTGCAGGCCTCGATGCCGGCCATCGCGAAACGGCTGGCCCAGCTCGATGCCCCGGCCGCGCCACGCTGGCAGGCATGGACCGCTGCCGCGCACGCCGACTACGAAACCTACCTGGAGCCGCAGCCCTATGCCGGACAGGGCGTGGACATGGCCGCCATCGTGCGCACACTGGATGCCGTGCTGCCCGCGGATGCCGTGGTGACCAACGGCGCAGGCAACTACGCCAGTTGGCTGCACCGCTATTTCCGCTATCGCCCCTTTGCCGGGGGCGGTCGTGGCCAGCTGGCGCCGACCAGCGGCGCCATGGGCTACGGCGTGCCGGCGGCCGTGGGCGCCAAGATCGCCTTCCCCGGCCGTACGGTGGTGGCGCTGGCGGGCGACGGCTGCTTCCTGATGAATGGCCAGGAACTGGCCACCGCGATGCAGTATGACGCCGCCGTGATCATCATCGTCGTCAACAACGGCATGTACGGCACCATCCGCATGCACCAGGAACGTGAGTATCCCGGCCACGTAAGCGGCACCGAACTGCGCAACCCCGATTTCACCGCGCTGGCGCGGGCCTACGGCGCGCGCGGCGCCGTCGTGACCCGCAATGAAGAATTCGAGCCGGCCTTGCGCGAGGCGCTGGCCGCACCGGTTGCCAGCCTGATTGAGATCCGCATCGACCCGGATCAGATTACGCCGCGCACTACCTTGACAGCCATACGCGACCAGGCGCTGGCCGCACGGGGCGGGTCCTGACCGCTTGCATGCTCCTTTCTGCCTTTCCACCTTTCGCCTTTGCGTTTCACCTTTCTGATCTGGGAGTCCTTCATGCGCTTTGCTACCACCGATCTTTGCGATGCCAATGAGGCACGCCTGGCCGACGGCTCGCTTCGTGTACTGGAGCCGGTATTTCAACATTTCGGCAAGCGCGCCGCGTTCTCCGGCCCGGCCGCCACGCTGAAGCTGTTCGAGGACAACTCGCTGGTGCGCGAAGCGGTCGAGTCGCCCGGCAACGGCCGCGTGCTGGTGGTGGACGGCGGCGGTTCGCTGCGCTGTGCGCTGGTGGGCGGCAACCTCGGCGTGCTGGCCGAGAAGAACGGCTGGGCCGGCATCATCGTCAATGGCTGCGTGCGCGACAGCGGCGAGCTTGCCGTATGCGATATCGGCGTGCGCGCCCTGGCCCTGCATCCGCAGAAGAGCCAGAAGCGCAATCTGGGCGAGCGCGAAGTGACGGTGCAGATGCCCGGCGCCGTGGTGCGGCCCGGCAACTGGATCTATGCCGACGCCGATGGCGTACTGGTGGCGGACAGCAAGCTGGAGGGCTGAGCATGCCCGTGGTATTTGTCTATGGCACGCTGCGCACGGGAGAGGTCAACGATCTCAACGCGGCCGCGCGCAAGCACGGCATTGCCGCGCCGCGCCTGCTCGGCGGCGCCACCGTGCCGGGCCGGCTCTATGACTTTGGCACCTATCCCGGCCTGGTGCTGGATGCCGCCGCGCCCCGCGTGGCCGGCGACCTGTACGAGGTCGAAGACGCCCTGGTGCCGGTGCTCGATGAGATCGAGGAGGTGTATCCGGGCCAGGCCTCGCTATTCATCCGCGCGGAGCACACGGTGACGGCCGGGGACCGGCAAGTGCGCTGCCTGCTGTATCCGGTGGGGGAGGATGCGGTCGTCGGCCTGCCGCCGATCGCCTGCGGGGACTGGGTGGCCTACCGGCGCGCCCGCGAAAACGATCCGTCCGCCGCAGCTTGAAGACTTGCCGGGCGGCTCACGCCGCCCCGGGCGCAGGCGCACCGCGCCAGCCACGCGATTTCCACAATGCGGAAAGTCGTTTTGTGCGGCAAAAAATGCAAGTGCGAAGCACAACATCCATTTCTCATGATGGAGGATAACTTGCCGCATCGTGAAATATGTTTCGCAACCAATTGATTATAAACAAGAAAAAAACAAAGCGAAGGCTGCATTCGGAGCTGTTGCGGTGCGGGACATTTCCTACACTCTTATATAAGACACATGACCTGAACGGCGAAAAACAGGGGGTGGCGAGGCAAGCAGGATCCAGCCTCGCAAGTACCCCCCGAAAGCGCCCGGTCGGCAAGCCGGCAGCACAGTCCGGCAAGCCTGTCGCAAGTTTCCAATGCCATACCCGTCTCAATCACTAGGAGAGTGAAATGTCCCGCGAAATCGAAGCTCAGAAGCTGCAAAAGGAATGGGATACCAACCCCCGCTGGAAGGGCGTCGCGCGTCACTACACCGCTGATGACGTTGTGCGCCTGCGCGGCTCCGTGCAGATCGAGCATACCCTGGCCCGCCGCGGTGCCGAAAAGCTGTGGCACCTGCTGAACACCGAACCCTTCGTCAACACGCTGGGCGCGCTGACCGGCAACCAGGCGATGCAGCAGGTCAAGGCTGGCCTGAAGGCCATCTACCTGTCGGGCTGGCAAGTCGCTGGCGACGCCAACCTGGCTGGCGAAATGTATCCCGACCAGTCGCTGTACCCGGCCAACTCGGTGCCGCAAGTGGTCCGCCGCATCAATAACACCTTCCAGCGCGCCGACCAGATCCAGTGGAGCGAAGGCAAGGGCGACACTGACTACTTCGCGCCGATCGTGGCCGACGCCGAAGCCGGTTTCGGCGGCGTGCTGAATGCCTTCGAACTGATGAAGTCCATGATCGACGCGRGCGCCGCCGGCGTTCACTTCGAAGACCAGCTGGCTTCGGTCAAGAAGTGCGGCCACATGGGTGGCAAGGTGCTGGTGCCGACGCGTGAAGCCGTCGCCAAGCTGACCGCCGCGCGCCTGGCCGCCGACGTGTCCGGCGTGCCGACCCTGGTGATCGCCCGTACCGACGCTGAAGCCGCCGACCTGCTGACCTCCGACGTGGACGAGCGCGATCGCCCGTTCTGCACCGGCGAGCGTACGGTGGAAGGCTTCTACCGCACCAGGCCCGGCATCGAGCAATCGATCGCCCGCGCCCTGGCCTACGCGGAAGTGGCCGACCTGGTGTGGTGCGAAACCGGCAAGCCAGACCTGGAATTCGCCAAGAAGTTTGCCGAAGCCGTCCACGCCAAGTTCCCGGGCAAGATGCTGGCCTACAACTGCTCGCCGTCGTTCAACTGGAAGAAGAACCTCGACGACGCCACCATCGCCAAGTTCCAGAAGGAACTGGGCGCCATGGGCTACAAGTTCCAGTTCATCACGCTGGCTGGCTTCCACTCGCTGAACTACTCGATGTTCAACCTGGCCTACGGCTATGCCCGCAACCAGATGAGCGCCTTCGTGGAACTGCAGGAAAACGAGTTCAAGGCAGCCGAGAAGGGCTTCACCGCCGTCAAGCACCAGCGCGAAGTCGGCACCGGCTACTTCGACGCCGTGACCCAGACCATCGAAGGCGGCCAGTCGTCGACGACCGCTCTGAAGGGTTCGACCGAAGACGAGCAATTCTTCGACGACAAGAAGGTGGCCTGAAGCTTTTACATTCCTGGATCAATAGCCGGATCACCTGGAGGGCGCGCGACCATCGCGCCCTTCATTCAGGCGCCGCGCCGTGTCTCTCTCGGGGGACCGCGCGGTTTTTTGCTTTTTGGCGGCAGCCGGCAATGCCCCGCCTGAACGCCGCCCGATGCGGGCAGCCATCCTTTTTCAACGGGGTTCGGCTGAAGCCAGGGCTGGCGCCCGCGCTCAGCGGTACACGATCACCGGGATGTCGGTGTGCGTGAGCACCTTCTGCGTCTCGCTGCCCAGCAACAGTCCCGACAGCCCGCGCCTGCCGTGCGATGCCATGAAGATCACGTCGCAGCCATGGCGCTCGGCCGCGTCGATGATGCCCAGGTAGGGCACCGCAAAGGTGCTCATGTCGGAGTCGAAGCTGATGCCATCCGCCCTGGCGGCGGTTTCCACTTCCTTCAGGTACAGCTTGGCCTGGCTTTCGATGCGGTCCTTGAAGGCCTGGGGCGCTTCAACCACGATCTCGCTGAACGGCGTATAGGGATATTCCTCCAGGCAGACATAGGCGGTGACCCGCGCATTGATTGTCTTGGCCAGCTCCAGCGCGCCGTCGATGGCCTTCTTGGACAGTTCCGAACCGTCGGTGGGTAGCAGGATGTGCTTGAACATGCTGGACTCCTTTGGGACGCGGTTGAACGGGTGTGGGAGGGCAGGTCGCAGGGCACCTGTCAGATTTCATTGTAGGCAGGGGTGGCGCATGCGTCATTGGCTTAAATCGAATTACTGATTGACCGCAAGTTGCGGCCTGGCGGCGGCAGCCTGTTCCGCGCGCCGCCAGTAAGCCGGGTTTCCGTAGGTGTTCTTCAGGTGGTCGATGAACAGCCGCACGCGCAGCGGCAAGTGCTTGCGCTGTGGAAAGACGGCATGGATGCCGATCGGCGGCGCCTGGAACGCATCGAGCACCGTGACCAGCCGGCCGCTCGCGATCTCCTGGCCCACCTCCCACCATGAACGCCAGGCCAGCCCGTGGCCTTGCAGGCACCAGGCGTGGAGCACCGCGCCGTCCGAGCATTCCATGGTGCCGCTTACCTTGACAGTGAGGGGACGCCCCTCCTGCTGGAAGGCCCAGCCGCGCTGGACGTTGGCGCTGACGCCAAAGGCCAGGCAATTGTGGCGGGTCAGATCCTCGGGCAGGGCGGGTACGCCGTGGCGCGACAGGTAACCGGGAGAGGCCACCACCACGCGCCGGTTCTCGGCCAGGCGGATCGATACCAGGCTGGAGTCGGGCAGGTCGCCCAGGCGGATGGCGCAGTCGAACCCCTCGTTGACGAGGTCGACCACGCGGTCGGACAGGTCCAGGGTGATGGTGACGTCCGGGTGCGACTCGATGAACAGCGGCACCAGCGGTGCCACGTGCTTGCGTCCATAGCCGGCCGGCGCGGTCACGCGCAGGTGGCCGCTGGCCTTGACGCCGCCGGCCGAGACGCTGGCCTCGGCGTTGTGCAGGTCGTTGAGGATGCGCTGGCAGTCCTCCAGGAAGGCCGAGCCCTCGAAGGTCAGGCTGATCTTGCGCGTGGTGCGCAGCAGCAGCTTGACGCCCAGGCGCTCTTCCAGCGCATCGATGCGCCGGCCGATGATGGCGGGTGCCACGCCCTCCGCCGCCGCCGCCGCCGACAGGCTGCCGCGCGCGGCCACGGAGACGAAGGTCTCCAGTTGCTTGAAATGATCCACGGTGCTCGCCGGTTTTGTGCTGCATGCCACCCAAAAATCAGGGTGCGTGAGGCAATGGGGTGGATTTGGTGCCTATTCTTTACAGCGTTTGCAAAGATTAGTGGGGCAAAAGTAAAAGATCAAGTGACCCGGGCCGACTTTGCGGCACCGCAACGCCTCCCTACAATGCATGCATTCATTGGTGTACAGGCCCACGCATTGCACGCATTGCGCCGGCCTGTCGGGCTTGCCCAAGGGAACCGCTTCAGCTCATGCACAAGATCCGCGCAGTCGTCTTCGATGCCTATGGCACGCTGTTCGACGTGTATTCCGTGACCGCGCGCGCGGAGCAATTGTTTCCGGGCAAGGGCGAAGCGCTGGCCCTGCTGTGGCGCGAGCGGCAGATCGACTACACCCGCATCCGCTCCCTGGCCGCTCCGGACGGCGCATACTACAAACCGTTCTGGGCGATCACGGTGGACGCGCTGCGCTATGCAGCCGAGCGCCTGGAACTGATGCTGGACCCCGCCGCGCAAGCGCAGATGCTCAAGGAATACGCCTGCCTGTCGGCCTTCCCGGAGAACCTTGGGGCGCTCAAGCGCCTGCGGGCCGCCGGACTGCCGCTGGGCATCCTGTCCAACGGCAATCCCGAGATGCTGGACATCTCGGTCAAGAGCGCCGGCATGCACGGGCTGTTCGACCACGTGCTGTCGGTGGATGCGGTGCGCATGTACAAGACCGCGCCCGAAGCCTATGCACTGGGCCCCAAGGCTTTCGGCGTGCCGGCCGGGGAAATCCTCTTCGTCTCGTCCAATGGATGGGACGCATGCGGCGCTACCTGGTACGGCTACACCACGTTCTGGATCAATCGCGCCGGTCATCCGGCGGAGCGGCTCGACGTGAGCCCCTCCGGTACCGGGCACGACATGAACGACCTGCTCGAATTCGCCCGCACCCGCGGTGCGGCGGTTTGACGGCAGGCACCCTCAATCAACCATCGATCACAGGAGAACACTGATGGCCATCACGCTGCCTGCGGGCATGAAGATTACCGGCGAAATCCTGCCGGCCTACGAAGACATCCTCACGCCGGCGGCCCTGGCCCTGGTGGACAAACTGCACCGCGCCTTCGAACCGCGCCGCCAGCAACTGCTGGCCGCCCGCGTCGAGCGCACCAGGCACCTGGACGCCGGCGAGCTGCCCGACTTCCTGCCGGAAACCAAGAGCATCCGCGAAGGCGACTGGATGGTTGCCCCGGTGCCCCCGGCACTGCACTGCCGCCGCGTGGAAATCACCGGCCCGGTGGAAGCCAAGATGGTCATCAACGCGTTCAACTCCGGCGCGGACAGCTACATGACCGACTTCGAGGACTCCAACACCCCCAACTGGCACAACCAGTTGCAGGGTCAGGTCAACCTCAAGGCCGCCGTGCGCCGCACGCTCACGCTGGACTCCAACGGCAAGCACTACAAGCTCAACGACAAGATCGCCACGCTGCAGGTGCGCCCCCGCGGCTGGCACCTGGACGAAAAGCACGTCACCATTGACGGCCAGCGCGTCTCCGGCGGCATCTTCGACTTCGCTCTGTTCCTGTTCCATAACGCCAAGGAACAGATCGCACGCGGTGCCGGCCCCTTCTTCTACCTGCCGAAGATGGAAAGCCACCTCGAAGCCCGCCTGTGGAACGACGTCTTCGTCATGGCCCAGAACGAATGCGGCCTGCCGCAGGGCACCGTCAAGGCAACCGTGCTGATCGAGACGATCCTGGCGGCCTTCGAGATGGAAGAAATCCTGTATGAGTTGCGCGAGCACAGCGCCGGCCTGAACGCCGGCCGCTGGGACTACATCTTCTCGTGCATCAAGAAGTTCAAGGTCGACAAGAACTTCTGCCTGGCCGACCGCGCCAAGGTCACCATGACCGCGCCGTTCATGCGCTCGTACGCGCTGCTGCTGCTCAAGACCTGCCACAAGCGCGGCGCGCCCGCCATCGGCGGCATGAGCGCGCTGATCCCGATCAAGAACGATCCGGAGAAAAACGCCATCGCCATGCAGGGCATCATCAACGACAAGAAGCGCGATGCCACCGACGGCTACGACGGCGGCTGGGTAGCCCACCCGGGCCTGGTCGAGCCGGCCATGAAGGAATTCGTGGCGGTGCTGGGCGACAAGCCCAACCAGTTCGACAAGCAGCGCGACGACGTCAACGTGGCGGCCAAGGACCTGCTGGACTTCCAGCCGGAAGCCCCGATCACCGAAGCCGGCCTGCGCATGAACATCAACGTCGGCATCCACTACCTCGGCTCCTGGCTGGCCGGCAACGGCTGCGTGCCCATCCACAACCTGATGGAAGACGCCGCCACCGCAGAAATCTCGCGCTCGCAAGTGTGGCAGTGGATCCGCTCGCCGAAGGGCAAGCTGGAAGATGGCCGCAAGGTGACCGCCGCGATGGTGCGCGCGCTGATCCCGGAAGAGCTGGCCAAGGTCAAGGAATTCGTTGGCGGCGACACCAGCACCTATGACCGCGCCGCGCAGATCTTCGAAGAGATGTCCACGTCGGAGGACTTTGCCGAGTTCCTGACGCTGCCGCTGTACGAAGAAATCTGACCGGGCTGTTACAGCCGCCTTGACGAGGTTTTCCGCCTCGGCGTTAAAGACCGCAGCCTGGTGCTGCGGTTTTTTATTTCAAGCTGACTCAGGCGTCAAGAGTACCGCCGAGTGACATGGCTCCCCCGCTACGAGCGGATGCCGAACAAGCCATGCCAGAATGAATCGAAGGCGCCGGGGTGACGCCTGGGCCGCGTCACATCGTCGGGGTTTGACGCCGCTGCCCCTGCGGGTGTCGGGGCGGCCTCGGTGTCAGGCGCTTCCGCGGCCGGCGCATTTGCCCGCCGCGACTCCTGCAAGGCCCATGCGCTGTCCGCGACGCGTGCCGCCAATTCCACCTCGCAGTCTCGGCCGAGCAGCACGCCGAAGATGACGTCCCGGTTGTGGCCGTCGTCGGCAAAGCGCATCGCGATAGCGACCATCTTCTCGTAGCGCTCCTGCGCGACCCGCTGGCCCTCGCGTTGCGCCTCGCGCTCCTGTTCTTCCCGCGCCTCGCGCTCGGCCTGCCAGCGCTGCATCTCCTGCTCGAATACCTCGTCGTAGATCTGGCGCTGCCCGGCATCTGAAAGAATGGCGTAGGCATCGCGGATTTCCTGGAATGCCGCGTGCGCCTCTGCCTCGCGGCCAAGGTTGCGGTCGGGGTGCCACTTCATCGCGGCGCGGCGGTAGGCGCGCTTGATCTCGTCCATCGTGGCGTCCGATTGCACGCCGAGGGTCGCGTAAAGGGTGGTCATGGGCCTGGGGCGGCTGCTGCGGGAGCGTTTATCCTAGCACGTCGCGACCCGCCAGCACGGTCGCCGCCACGTCGACGTGGTGAGCCGGCCAGAACCTCACGCCTGCTGTGAGAGCAATGCCCTGCATGGCACCGCTTGAGCGTGCACGACCAGGCCGACGGGGCCTGATTGCGGCAGAATCCTAATCCAGCACAATACCGTGCCGTCTCGCACTCGAGCTGGTTGTCGTCAAATGACTGATCGTGGCGGCATCCATCTGAGACAGGAGCTGGGTTAATTTATGCGAATCGTGATGCCCTGATGCCAGGGACAGAAGTTCGCTTACGCTTATCGAGTGCGCCTGCATGGGCTCGTGTTCTTCCTCGCAAATTCTATTTTCAAAATCGGCCTGCGTGGCCTGGGCTCCTGCCAGCTCTGAATGAGCGGGGAAATAATATGGCTTCAGACCATGAAACATGTTGCCGCCCTTCCACACCCAATAGGCAACGAAACAGGTCCCGTCTTCGCGACGAAACGCATTCAGGAACGACGTTCCCGCAGGCATATCAGCCGTGTGCCCCAGCTTTCGCAGCATGTCTTCCCGGTACCGGTTCGCGAGATATCCGGCTTCAGGGACGAATCTTTCACGAGTCACAAATTCCTCGAATGTCAGCCAGATCTGCGTGCTTTCGGCCGCCGACCCATCCTCGATATATTGTTCATGTCGACCCATGGCCCGGCGCTCCCGCCCGATGCCTTTGATCCATTTGATTAGTCCTGGCATAAACGCTCCTTCCCCTGATCCATCATCGTGACTGAAGCTCGCAGGGTATGGGCGCCGGGCGTCGGGGTGATATAGAAACAATCCGAAAAGCGGTTTCTGTCCTTTTCGCTGAAGTCTGGGAGGGGTAGCATCTCGCACATCATTTTCGGGAGCGCTATTTTTTCCGTGGCCTATTGGAACAAATGGAACAAATGGAACAAATGGAACAAATGGAATAAATGGAACAAATGGAACAAATGGAACAAATGGAACAAATGGAACAAATGGTAATGCCGGGAAATCCTTGATCTGCCGGAAGTTGCGGCTATGCGGCGCGCGCCGGCGCCAGCAGCGAGCCGACAATGGGCGCCAGCGCATCGCCGAGTGCGATATGTTCTGCGGCATCCAGGTGCACGCCGTCGACCTCGCTGCTGTGGATCACCGTGCCGGTGTCGAACCAGTCGCAACCGCGCGCGCGGCAGACTTCCTCGCAGGCCTGCGCCAGCCCGGCGCATTTGTGCTCGCCCCCGGCGAACTTCGGCGCCAGCGGCCCGCGCGGCGTCGTGATGGGCGGCGGCACCAGCACCAGCACCGGCGGCACCGGCATGCCGGGTTCGATGGGCGCGCCGCGGATCGTGTCGAGCAGCGCGCCGATGCCTTGCGCTGCATGCCAGGCATTGTGCGGGTGCATGGACTGGAAGTCGTTGCTGCCGAGCATCAGGATGACCAGGGCCAGCGGCGCATGCATTTCCATGCGCTGCGCCAGGCCCTGGATGCCGTTGCGGCCGGGTTTGAAGGGGTCGTCCCAGGCCGTGCGGCGGCCGTTGAGGCAGTCTTCCAGTATCCGCACGGGGCGCTGCACGCCAGTGGCCGGCCCGTTCAGGGCAAGCTCCAGGCGTCCTGGCCAGCGTACCGGCCAGGGCAGGCGCTGCCGCGTACCCGGCACGATGCCCCACGATAGCGAGTCGGCATAGACCAGTACCTGGAGCGGGTCGGCGCATGCGCAGGCAGGGGCGGCGGGCAGCGGCTGGTTCATGGGCGATCTCCGGGGGACGGGAAGCACAGGTTGGCCAAAGGGTGCGTCGCAACGTTGCAGCAAGGCGTCGGGTGCGGGAAGTTTTGCTGAGAACCTTGGCTCGAAACCCTCATAATATCGGCTAACAATAGATCCGGAGAGTGAAGTTGCGTTTCGAGCACCTGGTGGAGATCAACGATCCACAAAATATCCAGTTGGACACGCTCACGCCGGAGCAGCTCTGGCAAGGGCTGGTACTGCGCAGTGCCGAGCCCGAGCTGTTTGTCATGGGGCTGGACCGCGCGGAAATCGTGGGCCGGGGGGATGACTGGGTCGAGCGCAAGCTGCATTTCGGCAAGGCCACGATCCGCGACCGCGTGGTGTTCGAGGGGCGCCGCGTGGTGCGCTATGAAACCGCTCCCACCGACGAACACGCAGGCGGCACCCTGACCATGGCGATTGAGACGCCTGGCCCTGGCGCGCTGCTGTTGCGTTTTATCTACGAGACCACCATGCCTGCGGTGGACGATCTCGGTGACGACCGTTACGCCGAGATCGTCAAATCGGCCTATCACGAGGCCGACCTCGACACCGTGCGCAAGATTCGCGAGCTGGCAGCCCTCGGGCGGCTGGGGTGAGCGGGCAGCCTTCGTCGCCCGCCGCCGGCGGGCAGCCGGGCGGGCCCACCCTGGCATCGCTGCGGACGCGCTATGGCGACCGCCTGCGCTGGCTGGTGCTGCTCACGCTGATGCTGGGCACGGTCTCGTCGTTCGTGTCGTCGACCATCGTCAATGTGGCCATTCCGGCCCTGAGCCAGCATTTCGTGCTGGGGCAGGAGCGCGCGCAATGGGTGGCGGCCAGCTTCATGATTGCCATGACGCTGTCGATGCTGCTCACGCCCTGGCTGCTCAACCGCTATGGCCTGCGCCGCACCTTCATGGGCAGCCTGCTGCTGCTGGGCGCGGGCGGGCTGATTGGCGGATTCTCGCCGACATACGGCGTGATGATCGCCATGCGCGCAGCCGAGGGCATTGCCGCGGGGATCCTGCAGCCGTTGCCGAATATCCTGATCCTGCGGGTGTTCGCGGAGCGCGAGCAGGGCAAGGCGATCAGCCTGTTCGGCTTCGGCGTGGTGCTGGCGCCGGCGCTGGGCCCCAGCCTTGGCGGCTTCCTGGTGGAAGCCTTCGGCTGGCGCTCGATTTTCTTCGTGGTGGTGCCGCTGACGCTGATCGGGCTGTGGATGGCGCGCCGCTTCATGGCGGTGGACTCGTCCATGATGGGCGAGCGCAAGCCGCTCGACTGGCAGGGCCTGGGGCTGGTCGGCGTTGCCACCCTCAGCTTGCTCAACGGGCTGGTGCAGATGCGTGAAAGCCTGCCGGCCGGGCTGGCACTGGCGGGCTTCGGGGTGCTGATGCTGGTGGTGTTCGTGCTGTGGCAGTTGCGCGCGGCCCATCCGCTGATGAATATGCGCCTGTACAGCTACCAGCAGTTCGCAGCCGGGGCAGTGGTAGCGTTCATCTACGGCGCGGGGCTGTTCGGTTCCACCTATCTGCTGCCGGTCTATATGCAGATGGCGCTGGCCTATACGCCGTCGCGCGCCGGCATGGTGCTGTTGCCGGCGGGCATCGTGCTGGCCCTGACCATCGTGGCGGCGGGGCGCCTGACCAATCGCATCGCGCCGCACCTGCAGGTGTCGTTCGGCCTCGCGCTGCTGGCGATGTCCTTCCTGCTGATGGCGACGGGCAGCCAGGCCACGCCTTACCTGTTGCTGGTGGGATTTGCCATCATCGGCCGAATCGGGCTGGGCTGCATCCTGCCTTCGCTGACGCTGGGCGCAATGCGCGGCGTGGACTATTCGCTGATCGCGCAGGGCACCAGCTGCATCAATTTCGTGCGTCAGCTGGGTGGCGCCATCGGCGTGAGCCTGGCCGGGGTGGGCCTGCAGTGGCGGCTGGCGGCGCAGGGCTCGGTGCTTGGTCCGGCAGGGGATGCTGCCGCACGCATCCGCGCCTTTGACGAGACCTTCCTGGCGGTGGGCCTGGTGATCGCCACCGCGATGCTGGCCGCCTGGCGGATCCGGCCAAGGCCGCTGGCGGACACGGCGCAGGCCTAGGGGGGCGGTGTGCCCCCGGTCCGGCTTCAGGCGTTGGCGCCGCTGCGCAGTTCCTCGACCAGCGCGATATATTTTTCCCTGGCGTCGTCCTGGGCCGTGCCCTTGAGCGTTTCCCAGGCCTCGAACTTGTAGCGGCCGACGAAATCGGTCATGCCCGGCTTGTCGCCATGGGCGTCGCCCTCGCTGCCTTGCTTGAACAGCGCGTACAGGCGCAGCAGGGTCATGTTGCTGGGGCGCTCGGCCAGTTGCCTGACGTCGATCTGGGCCTGGTCGAAACGTGCCTGCAGGTCGCTCATGGGATTCTCCTGGATGGTTTGCGGGGGAAGCATTGGGGATGCATCCGAACGCAGCGATGATAGCGCCCGCCACCCGGCATTCGCGCCGAAATAAACCGAGGAACACCTCAGTCCGCAGTCCGGGAGGCGCGGCTGCGGGTTGGCCCGCACGCGTGCAAGTTCAGCTTTTGAGGTCGCTCCGGATACAATCTCCCCATGTCCTGGATTCTTGCAGTTGAAACCTCCACCGAGTGGTGTTCGGTCGCGCTCGGGCGCATTGCCGATGGCGGCGCCCTCGAGTGCCTGGTTCGTCATGAACATACCGGCCCGCGCTCTTCTTCCCGCGTGCTGCCGGCCGTTGGCGAGCTGCTGGCCGAGGCCGGCATTGCCTTGTCCGACTGTGCCGCCATCGCGTTTGGCGCCGGGCCTGGCTCCTTCACGGGCTTGCGCACCGCCTGCGGGGTGGCCCAGGGGCTGGCCTTCGGGGCCGGCCTGCCGGTGATTCCCGTCAATTCCCTGATGGCTTGCGCCGAGCGCGTGCGCCTTGGCGGGGAAGGGATGCCCGCCTTGCCGCCCGATGTGTCCGTGCTGATTGCCCTGGACGCGCGCATGGATGAAGCCTATGCCGGCGCCTTCCGCTGGGATGCCGGCGCCCAGGAGTGGCAGGCGGCGACCGGGATGCAGGTGTGCCCGCCCGAGGCGGTGAGCCTGCCTGCCGGCCCCTTCTGGCTGGCGGGCAGCGCTGCCGCCGTATTTGGCGATCGCCTCGAGGCCACGGGGCTGGCGCTGCAGAGCGTGCCCGACGCCTTGCCCGCCGCGCCGGCGCTGGTATCGATCGCCTTGCGCGCGCTGGCACGCCATGAAACCGTCGCGGCGGCGGACGCCATGCCGATCTACCTGCGCGACAAAGTTGCCCAGACCATCGCCGAGCGCCAGGCCACGGCGGCGCAGCGCGCTTCGCTGGCCGCGGCGGGGGAGCAACCGTGAGCGCGGAGCGCCAACTGCCCGCCGCCGCCGGCGCGGCCCATCCCGGTGCCGGCTACGCGTGGCCCGACGTGCCGGTGATGCCGAGCGTGCCGGCAGGCTGGAGCGTCGGCCGCATGAGCGCGCTGGATCTCGAAGCCGTGGCGGAGATCGAAGCCAGGGCCTATAGCCATCCGTGGACGCGGGGCAATTTCGAGAATTCCGTGAAGGCCGGACATATCGGGCTGACCTTGCGGGATCCCGGCGGCGTGCTGGTTGCCTACGCGGTGCTGATGCCGGTGGTCGACGAGATGCACCTGCTCAATATCACCGTGGATCCGGCGCGCCAGCGCGGCGGGTTTGGCCGGCTGCTGCTGGCCGTCGCGCTGGCCACGTCGCACGGGCATCACCTGCATACCATGCTGCTGGAAGTGCGGCCCTCCAACACCGGTGCGATCGCGTTGTACCACCAGGCGGGCTTTGCCGAGATCGGGCGGCGCAAGGGCTATTATCCGGCCGTGGGCAAGGCGCGCGAGGACGCACTGGTGCTGCGCCGCGCCTGGGCGCCCAGGGAGGCCATGCCATGAGCCGCCGCGCCAGGTTTCTCGAAGTGCTCGGCATTGCCGACGAATGGGTGCTGCGCCGCGCGCCGTCCTTGCCGCAGGCCGCTGAACCGGCAGGGCTGACCCGTCTGCCTCCCGAGGCACCCGTTGCGATCGAGGCCGAGGCCGGTTTCGATCCCGTGCCGGCGGGGCAACCGGGGGTGGACGCGGATGCGCGTTCCGGCGCCATCGCCGCGCTGGACTGGGCCGCGCTCGAACAGCGCGTTTCCGGCTGCATGGACTGCCAGTTGTGCAACGCCCGCACCCAGACCGTGTTCGGCGTGGGCGACCGCCAGGCTGAATGGATGCTGATCGGCGAGGCGCCCGGAGAGAACGAGGACAAGCAGGGAGAGCCCTTTGTCGGCCAGGCCGGCAAGCTGCTCGACAATATGCTGGCTGCCCTCGGCCTGGCACGGGGACGCAATGTGTATATCGCCAACGTGCTGAAGTGCCGCCCGCCCGGCAACCGCGATCCCGAGCCGGCAGAGGTCGCGCAATGCGAGCCCTACCTGAAACGCCAGATCGCCCTGATCCAGCCCAGGCTGATCGTGGTGCTAGGCCGCTTTGCCGCCCAGTCCTTGCTGCGCACCGCCACGCCGATCGGCAAGCTGCGCGGCACCGTCCACAGCTATGAAGGCATCCCGGTGGTGGTGACCTACCATCCCGCCTACCTGTTGCGCACCTTGTCCGACAAGGCGCGCGCATGGGAGGACCTGTGCCTGGCCCGCGAGGTACACGATCGTGCGGGCGCCAAGGCCTGAGTTCGCGCTAAGTCCCGGTGGCGCCATCCCGATGGCGCCGCTTTGGCGCCATGCCGCCTCGCAGCGCCTGCGCGAGCTTGCCTGGTGCTCGCTTTCGCCTCCATTGCTGGCGTTCCTGCCCGAGGCCGACGCGATTAGTCCCATCGTCAACGGCTCGGCGCCATCGCAGGCCGCCCTGGCACGCTGGCCGGAAGGCGCGCTGGCCGCCTGGCAGCGCTGGCTGCCGGCTGCCGATCCCGTGTCGCTGCCGCCCACCATCGCCGAACTTGCGCTTGGCCTGGAGCAGCAACGCGTGCGGGGTCCATCGCCCGCGCCCAGCCTGCGCCTGGGCCGGCATGCGGAACGCCTGCTGCAATTCACGCTGGAACACACCGAGGGGCTGGAACTGCTCGCGGCGAATCTGCCGGTGCGCCGTGCCGGCGCCCATGGCGTGCAAACGCTGGGGGAGCTGGATTTCGTCTGGCGCGACGTGGCCAGCGGCGCCACCGTCCACTGGGAGATGGCGGCCAAGTTCTACCTGCTGGTCGAGCCCGCGGCGGATGCCGCGCCACGCGGCGGCGGAACCGGCACCGCCGTCCTGGACCGGCATTGCTTCGTCGGCCCCAACCTGGTGGACCGGCTGGGCGACAAGCTCGAACATATCGTGCGCCGCCAGCTGCCGCTATCGCACACCCCGGAGGCTCGCGCATTGCTTGGGCGGCCGGTCGACCGCAGCGAGGTCTACCTGCTGGGTTGGCTGTTCTACCGGGATGGCGTGGTGCCCGCGGCCATCGGCGATCTGGGCATCGCGCCCGACCACTTGCATGGCTGGTGGTCTGCCTTGCAGGACTGGCTGGAATGGGCACGCAAGCGGGAAGGATCGCGCTGGTACCGGCTGCCGCGCTCGGCGTGGATGGCGCCGGCCAGGGTGGCGCAAGCCCAGACGGAAACGGCCGAGGCGGTGCATGAGGCACTGGCGCAGCGCTTTGCCGAAACGCACCACGAGAAGAACTGGCGGCGCGAGGCCCCGGTGATGCTGTGCGAGGTGGAACCGGCCGGGCAGGCCGGCGTGTGGCGGGAACGCTCACGCGGCTTTGTGGTGCCGCCAGGCTGGGAGGAGCGGGCGCGCCAGCGCATCGCCAGGCCGGTGGGGTAAATCCCCACCCCCACAGCTCCCTGGCCCGCTAGTGGTGCTTGTCTTCGCCGATCATGGCCAGCGAATTGAAGTTCCGCATGTTGTAGCGGTGCTGGCGCATCACCAGCAGCATGGTGATGCAGACAAAGATACCGAACGCCACGATGACGATGCCGATGGGCACATTGAGCTTGATCAGCAGTGCGTACAGGCACAGCATCAGCAGCACGGAGACATTCTCGTTGAAATTCTGCACGGCAATCGAGTGACCGGCCGATAACAGCACGTGTCCGCGGTGCTGCAGCAGGGCGTTCATCGGCACCACGAAGTAGCCGGACATGCCGCCCACCAGCATCAGGAACAAGTAGGCGACGGCCATGTACAGCGGCATGTGCATGCCGAAGAACGCGAATTTGATATCTGGCATGCTGCTTTTGGTGTAGAAGGCCATCAGCATCACCACCACGCCCATCGCGACACCGAAGGGCAGCACCGAGAGCGACTTGCGCAGCGGGATGCGCATGGCCGCCATGATCGCGCCGACCGCAACGCCCACCGCCACCACCGCCTGCAGCAGGGCGCCTTGCGACAGGTTCAGGCTGAGCGATTTTTCCGCCCATTTCAGCACGATGAACTGCAGCGTGGCGCCGGCACCCCAGAACAGCGTGGTCACCGCCAGCGAGATCTGGCCGAGCTTGTCGCGCCATAGCGCGGTAAAGCAGTCGGCGAATTCCGCGATCAGCTTGATCGGGTTCTTTTCCTGCTGCGGGTAGCGCGCGCCGGTCTCGGGAATGAACAGGTTGAAGATGGCTGCGATCACATAGAACAGCATGATCACCACCATGGCGGCTTCGGCCGGCGTGTTGATGCCGGTGTCGATGAAGGGGAGGTCGATGCCCAGCAGGAGCTTCGAGATGTGCACCGAGATCAACGCGCCGCCCACCACGGTGCCCAGGATGATCGAGCTCACCGTCAGGCCTTCGATCCAGCCGTTGGCGGCCACCAGTTTTTCGGGGGGGAGCAGTTCGGTGAGGATGCCGTACTTGGCCGGCGAGTAGGCCGCGGCGCCGAACCCGACGATGCCGTAGGCCAGCAGCGGATGCAGCCCGAACATCATGATGGCGCACCCGGCGATCTTGATGGTGTTGGTGATGAACATCACCTTGCCCTTGGGCATCGAGTCGGCGAAAGCGCCGACGAAGGCGGCCAGCACGACGTAGGAGAGCACGAAGAACAGCTTGAGCAGCGGCGTCATCCACTGCGGGGAATGTAGCTCGGTGAGAAGGGCGATGGCGGCGATGAGCAGCGCATTGTCGGCCAGCGACGAGAAGAACTGCGCGGCCATGATGGTATAAAAACCCTTCTTCATACTTTGAACTCTGTCTCCATCGCTATTACCGTATGTGACGGGCAGCGCGCCGCCCGGCGCTGTCACTGCCCGTGGGGAACCTGCGCCCGTGTCGTTGTCAAAGTGATGCTCGTGCCAGATCCGGGAGTGCCGTGCAGCTTGCCTGACTGTGCTTGACATATTGCATCACTTTGAAAACATGGCCGGAGTGTCCGGCTTTATAACACGAAAATATGGCGATTCCGATCTTCCACGGGCCGCCGGTTGGACAGCGCAAGCGCGCAGCGATTCCCTAAATGTCTGTTCCAATGTGTTCAAATAACGCCTGTGCAACGCGCCGCGCGTACCGGGTCTTCCCGGATATGGTGCAACCAGCGGGCGGGAGTGCTTCGGCCAACCAGCCAGGACCCCCGCCATGCCGCGGTGCCGCAAGCCTCTAGAAGCGATTCCATGCCAAGACCCATCCACGCCGTCATTCATCAACCGGCCCTGGCCAACAACCTGGACGTAGTGCGCCGTTGCGCGCCCCATTCACGCGTCTGGGCCGTCGTCAAGGCCAACGCCTATGGCCACGGCATCCGCCGTGCTTTCGCCGGCCTGCGCGCCGCCGACGGCTTCGGCCTGCTCGACCTGAACGAAGCCGTGCTGTTGCGCGAGCTGGGCTGGCAGGGCCCGATCCTGCTGCTGGAAGGCTTTTTCCAGCCGCAGGATGTGCCTCTGCTGGAGCAGTACCGCCTCACCACGGTGGTGCATTGCGACGAACAACTGCGCATGCTGGAGGTGGCACGGCCCAAGGGGCCGCTGGCGATCCAGCTCAAGCTCAATACTGGCATGAACCGCCTGGGCTTCCGTGCGGACCAGTACCGTACGGCTTGGGAGCGCGCGCGGACCCTGTCATGCGTGGGCAGTATCGTGCATATGACCCATTTCTCGGACGCCGACAGCGCACGCGGCATCGCGCATCAGCTTGCAGTGTTCGATGCCGCCACAGCGAACCTGCCGGGCGAGGCCAGCCTGTCCAACTCGGCCGCCACGCTGTGGCACCCGCAGGCCCATCGCGCCTGGGTCCGGCCCGGGGTGGTGTTGTACGGCGCCTCGCCCTCGGGCCAGGCGGCCGCTGTGACCAGCTTCGGCCTGCAGCCGGCGATGTCGCTGCACAGCGAGCTGATCTCGGTACAGGACCTGCAGCCGGGCGATACCGTCGGCTACGGCTCGATGTTCAAGGCCGAGCGGCCGATGCGCATCGGCGTGGTGGCCTGCGGCTATGCCGACGGCTATCCGCGCCATGCGGCGGGCTGGGGCGACAAGCCGGCGCCGGTGCTGGTCGACGGCGTGCGCACCCAACTGGTGGGCAGGGTCTCCATGGACATGCTCTGCGTCGACCTGACCCCTTGCCCGAAGGCCAAGGTGGGCAGCGCCGCGACGCTGTGGGGGCAAGGCCTGCCGATCGACGATGTTGCCGCGGCCAGCGGCACCGTGGGCTATGAGCTGATGTGCGCACTGGCGCCCCGCGTGCCGGTGACCGTGGCCACGCTGACCGCGCCGGAGCAGCAGACGCTGGCCTGAGCGGCCGGGCGGGGCCAGGGGCAACAACCCTGGTGCCCGCGCTGGCGTCCAGGCCCGGCGGGCTCGTTGGCGGGCAGCCGGGGTGGCCAGGCCGCGTGGCCGGCCCACGCGGGTCTTCCATCCGCCGCTGGCGCCATATACACCCCCCATTCCCGAGGATTCCAGTTGGCCAAGTCCAAGAACGTCCACACCTGTACCGAATGCGGCGGCACCTCGCCGCGCTGGCAAGGCCAGTGCCCGCAGTGCCAGCAATGGAACACCCTGGTGGAGACCGTGGCGGAAACCGCCTCGGCCAAGCGCTTCCAGCCGCTGGCCGCTTCCGCGCTGGTGCAGCGCCTGTCGGAGATCGACGCCGCCGACGTGCCGCGTTTTTCCAGCGGCATCGACGAATTCGACCGCGTGCTGGGCGGTGGCCTGGTTTCCGGCGGCGTGGTACTGATCGGCGGCGACCCCGGCATCGGCAAGTCCACCTTGCTGCTGCAGGCGCTGGCCAACCTGGCCGCGGCGCGGCGCGTGCTGTACGTTAGCGGCGAGGAGTCCGGCGCGCAGATCGCGTTGCGGGCGCAGCGCCTCGGCGTCGACAGCCCGCAGCTGGCGCTGCTGGCCGAGATCCAGCTGGAGAAGATCCAGGCCACGCTGGAGGTGGAGAAGCCCGAGGTAGCGGTGATCGATTCGATCCAGACCTTGTTCTCCGAGGCGCTGACCTCGGCGCCGGGCTCGGTGGCCCAGGTGCGCGAGTGCGCGGCCCAGCTCACCCGCATTGCCAAGAGCACGGGCACCACCATCATCCTGGTCGGGCACGTGACCAAGGACGGCAGCCTGGCCGGCCCGCGCGTGCTGGAACATATCGTCGATACCGTGTTGTACTTCGAGGGCGATACGCATTCCTCGCACCGCCTGATCCGCGCCTTCAAGAACCGCTTTGGCGCGGTCAACGAACTGGGCGTGTTCGCCATGACCGAACGTGGCCTGCGCGGGGTCAGCAATCCCTCGGCGCTGTTCCTGTCGCAGCATGAGCAGGTGGTGCCCGGTTCCTGCGTGCTGGTGACGCAGGAAGGCACCCGGCCGCTGCTGGTGGAGGTGCAGGCGCTGGTGGATACCGCGCACGTGCCGAACCCGCGGCGCCTGGCGGTGGGGCTGGAGCAGAACCGGCTGGCCATGCTGCTGGCGGTGCTGCACCGCCATGCCGGCATTGCCTGCTTCGACCAGGACGTGTTCCTCAACGCCGTGGGCGGGGTCAAGATCTCCGAGCCGGCGGCGGACCTGGCGGTGTTGCTGGCCATCCATTCCTCCATGCGCAACAAGCCGCTGCCGCGCGGGCTGGTGGTCTTCGGCGAAGTCGGCCTGGCCGGCGAGATCCGGCCCAGCCCCCGCGGGCAGGAGCGCCTGCGCGAGGCGGCCAAGCTGGGCTTCTCGATGGCGGTGATCCCCAAGGCCAATGCGCCCAAGCAGAAGATCGACGGGTTGGAGGTGATGGCGGTGGAACGGCTGGAGCAAGCCATCGACCGGGTTCGGCACCTGGAGTGAAGCGCTCCCATCAACGGACTTCCGGCACAGGCGCCGCTTAAGGCCCCTTAAGCCCGCTTGAGCCCGCTTGAGCCCGGCGCTGCGCGCCCATGCAGCGCCATGGTGGCCTGCGTCAATCCGCCGCAAGTGGCGGCTGGCGTATCGCGCGGGATGAGGAGGGCATCTTTCCCAAAATCGGTAATAATGTGCCTCGTATTGCGCCGGACGGCATCAAGCCGGCCGACGACCGATGGACGGCCTCGCGGTGCCCTATTTGTGCTTCGACGGGTGCCGCCCGGCCTTTTTTGCCAGTGAGCCATGCAAGCCAATTCTCGTAGTTTCTTTTTGCTGATCGCCGCGATTTCGTTCGGGATGGTCGGCTATGCCCTCTACCTGCAGCATGTCGAGGGCTACCAGCCGTGCCCGCTGTGCGTGATGCAGCGCTTTGCCTTCGTCGGCATCGGCCTGTTCTCGCTGCTGGCTGCCATCGCGCAGAACACGCGCACCCTGTGGCAAGGGCTGGGCATGCTGTCCGGCGTGGCCGGCATCGCGGTGGCGGGCTATCACGTATCGCTGCTGCTCAACCCCAAGGCCAGTTGCGGCATCGATCCGCTGGAAAACTGGGTCAACCACCTGCCCACGGCCAAGATCCTGCCGCAGGTGTTCTACTCGGACGGCATGTGCACCACGCCGCTGCCCCCGATCTTCGGCTTGTCGATCCCGGCATGGTCGCTGATCTGGCTGTTCATCCTGACCGCCACCCTGGCGATCGGCATGATCCGGCGCGAGAAGAACTACCGCTGAAGAACTACCGCTGATCTGCCTGGCGCGGCCGGCTGCTGCCGGCGCGCGCATCCCGGGGGCTGGCGCCCCCGGCATCCCTCGCATGCTCACACGATCTGTTCGATCTGCTCCTGCAGTTCGAGCCAGCGCTCTTCCAGTGTGTCCAGCTCGCCGCCGACCTCGCCCTGGCGCTTGAGCATCTCCATCAGCCTGGCCTTGTTGGCCTCCGCATAGCTGCTCTCGTCGGCCATGAAGGCGTCGATCCCGGCCTTGGCCTGCTGCAGCACGGCCATGCGCTTTTCCACCTTTTCCAGTTCCTTGGTCAGCGGCTTGCGCAACTGCGTCAGACGTTGGCGTTCGTCGGCTTCGGCGCGGCGCTGGTCGCGGCGGTTGCCGCTGGATGCGGCCGGCGTTTCGCCGTCCGCCGGCGCGTGCGCGGCGCTGGCCGCGTTGCGCTTGGCGGCGGCTTGCTGCAGCAGCCAGTCGCGGTAGTCGTCCAGGTCGCCGTCGAAGGGCTTGATGGTGCCGTCCGCGACCAGGAGGAACTGGTCGGTGGTGGCGCGCAGCAGGTGCCGGTCGTGCGAGACCACGATCAGCGTGCCCTCGAACTGCGCCAGCGCCATGGTGAGTGCCTCGCGGGTGTCGAGGTCCAGGTGGTTGGTCGGTTCGTCGAGCAGCAGCAGGTTGGGCTTCTGCCAGACGATCAGCGACAGCGCCAGGCGGGCCTTCTCGCCGCCGGAGAACGGCTCGATCGAGGCGGTGGCCATGTCGCCGCGGAAGTTGAAGCTGCCGAGGAAGTCGCGCAGTTCCTGCTCGCGCGTGTCCGGCGCGAGCCGGGCCAGGTGCTGCAGCGGCGAATCCTGGTCGCGCAGCGTTTCCAGCTGGTGCTGGGCAAAGTAACCGATCTGCAGGCCCTTGCCCAGGCGCAGCGTGCCGGCCAGCGCTTCCTGCGAGCCGGCCAGCGTCTTCACCAGCGTGGACTTGCCCTGGCCGTTGGCGCCCAGCAGGCCGATGCGCTGGCCGGTCTGGATCGATAGCGTGAGGTTATGCAGGATGGTGATGGGCGAGGCGTCCGGCGCGGGTGCGGGATAGCCGCAGTTCACGCCTTCGAGCAACATCATCGGGTTGGGCGCCGAATCCGGCTCGCGAAACTCGAAGGCAAAGCCCGCGGCGATATGCACCGGCGCCAGCCGCTCCATCTTCTCCAGCGCCTTGACCCGGCTCTGTGCCTGGCGCGCCTTGCTGGCCTTGGCCTTGAAACGGGTGATGAAGGATTCGAGGTGGGCGATTTCCTTCTGCTGGCGCGAGTAGGCGGATTGCTGCAAGGCCATCTGCTGCAGGCGCAAGGTCTCGAACTGGCTGTAGTTGCCGCCGTAGCGGCGCAGTTGCTGGTTCTCGATATGTACCGTGACATTGCAGATCGCATCGAGGAATTCGCGATCGTGCGAAATCATCACCAGCGTGCCGGGATAGCGCGCCAGCCAGTCTTCCAGCCAGACGATGGCGTCCAGGTCCAGGTGATTGGTCGGCTCATCGAGCAGCAGCAGGTCGGACGGACACATCAGCGCCTGCGCCAGGTTCAGGCGCATGCGCCAGCCGCCCGAGAAGGAGGCCACTGGCTGCGACACCTGCGCCAGCGTGAAGCCCAGGCCCAGCAGCAGCGCCTCGGCGCGCGCCGGTGCCGTATAGCCGCTGGCATCGGCAAAGGCGGCGTGGGCGTCGCCCTCCGCGGTGCCGTCGCCGCTGGCCTGGGCCGCGGCGATGCGTGCCTCGATATCGCGCAACTGCGTATCGCCGTCGATCACGTACTCCACTGCGCTGCGCATCACCGCCGGGGTTTCCTGCGCCACGTGGGCGGTGCGCCACTGCGGCGGGATCGCCACGTCGCCGCCGTCCGCCTGCAACTCGCCGCGCAGCATGGCAAACAGGGTCGACTTGCCGCTGCCGTTGGCGCCGACAAGGCCGACGCGCTCGCCGGGGTTCAGCGTCACGCTGGTGTGGTCGAACAGCACCTTGGTGCCGCGCTGGAGGACTAGCTGGTCGATTCGGATCACGGGAGGGAGGCTGGAGAGGTGCGGGTCTGGGCGTTCTGTCAGTCCGGCCCCGGCATGGCACGGGGCAACCCGCCATTGTAGCCGCTTCGCATGGCGATGCCCTGGATCGCACTGGGCAGTGCGGCCCGGGTTTGCCATAAAAGTGATGCATCCATGGCGCGGAGCCCGGCTTGTCGATGGTGATCCTAGGTGGAAACCCTTGGGGAGGTAAAACTCTATTTTCATGGAACATGCTTTGCGTGTAAATTTATTTACATGCGCAGCGGATGAAAGCTTTGCTTCCCGGCGCGCGCATCTCCAACCAACCCAAGTCGTGCGCCATGTCCAACGGTACCCAAGGCTCCTCCGGCAACGCCGCCCCTGACGGCAGCAATGCCAGCAATGGCAGCGGCGGCAACACAGGCAACACAGGTGACAACGGCGGCGCTTCGATCTCGGAGCGCATTGCCCGCGCCTTGCCCACGCTGACGCCGGCGCACCAGCGCATGGCGGAGTACGTGCTCGGCAACCCGTTCCGTGCCGCCACCATGCGCATCGACGAATTCGCCGACGCGGTGGAGGTGTCGGTGGCCACCGCCAATCGCTTCGCGCGCGCGCTGGACTTCGAGGGCTTTCCGCAATTCCGCGCCGAACTGGTGCGCGGTTTCGAAGCCACGCTTGCACCGGTTGAGAAATTGCGCACCGAACTGGAGCGGCCGGCCACGGTGGCACAGGTGTTTGCTGCCTCGCTGGAAGAGGAAGCGCGCAACCTGGAAGCGACGCGGCGCGCGCTCGACGCGGACGCATGCGAGCGCGCGGTGGCGGCCATCCTGGAGGCGGATCGCATCTTCGTGGTGGGCTTCGGCGCCAGTGGCTTTCTGGCCGGCTTGTTGCAACATGGGTTGGACATGTCCTGCCGCACCGTGATCTCCGTGTCGGGTGCGGGGGGCGCGTCCACCGCGGCGCGCCAGCTATTCAAGCTGCAACCGAGCGACCTGCTGATCGTGATCGGCTTCCCGCGCTATGTGTACGACACCGTGAGCATTGTCCGGCGCGCCCGCTCGCGCGGCGCGCGCATCCTCGCCCTGACCGATGGACCTACCTCGCCGCTGGCATCGCTCGCCGACATCGCGCTGTATGCGCATACAGGACGCCAGCTCTCCGCCAACTCGGACGCCGCGGTGCTGGCCTATATCGAAGCGCTGTGCGGCGCGGTGGCCTATCGCGCCGCGCATGCCGTCAAGGCGGCCGCCGAGATGACCGAATTCCTGCTGCCGTGGCTGCACGGCGCCCCGCCCGGACAAGGGCGCGACGCGCGCGAGCAACGCCACGACGAAGCGGCCGATGGCCGTGCCAGGAGTGCTCCTGCACGCCGCAAGAAAACTTCCCCGAACGCATCGTGAATCCAATGAATACCCCAGTCATCGCCATCCACGGCGGCGCCGGCACGATTACCCGTGCCGCCATGAATCCCGCCAAGGAGGCCGAATACACCGCCGCGCTGAGCGCCGTGCTGGAAGCCGGCCAGCGCGTACTGGCCGCGGGCGGCAGCGCGCTCGACGCCGTCACCGAGGCCGTGCGCCTGCTGGAAGACTGCCCGCTGTTCAATGCCGGCAAGGGCGCCGTGCTGACCCATGCGGGCAGCTACGAACTGGACGCCGCCATCATGGACGGCGCCACGCTGGGCGCCGGCGCGGTGGCCTGCGTCAAGCGCCTGCGCAATCCCGTACTGGCAGCACGCGCGGTCATGGAAAAGAGCGAGCACGTGCTGTTCGCCGGCGACGGGGCCGAGGCCTTCGCGCAGGCGCAGGGCCTGGAACTCGTCACGCCCGACTACTACTTCACCCAGGCGCGTACCGATCAGTGGGAACGTGCCCGCGCCGCCAGCGGCATGACCCTGCTGGACCACGATGCCGCCACGCTGGCCGCCGAACCCATCGACCCGGACAACAAGTTCGGCACGGTAGGGGCCGTGGCCTTCGATGCGCAAGGGCGCCTGGCCGCGGCGACCTCCACCGGCGGCGTCACCAACAAGCAGGTGGGGCGGGTGGGCGATACGCCCATCGTCGGCGCCGGCTGTTTTGCCGACGACGTGGCCGCGGTGTCCACCACCGGCACCGGCGAAATGTTTATCCGCACCGTGGCCGCGTACGACGTGGCGGCGCAGATGCGCTACGCCGGCCTGCCGCTCGAGGAAGCCGCGCGCCGGGTGGTGATGGAGAAGTTGCCCGCCATTGCTGGACGCGGGGGGCTGATCGCGGTGGACCGCGCAGGCAACGTCACGCTGCCTTTCAATACCGAAGGCATGTATCGCGGTTTCGCCCGGGTGGGCGAAGCGGCCAATGTGTGGATCTACGGCTGAGCGTGCGATGGCACGACACCGGACAACGCACCAAGCTAAGCATCAACCTAGGCACCAAGGGGGCCCAGTGGCTGCATCCTCTTCCAAGTCGACCATCATCCTGCCACCGCAACGGGTGGTTTCCGTCAACGATCTCAGCGTGCGTTTCTCCACTTCGGAGCGCACGGTGGACGCGGTGCGCAACCTGTCCTTCCACGTCGATCGCGGCGAAACGCTGGCCGTGGTGGGCGAATCGGGCTCGGGCAAGTCGGTGACCTCGCTCGCGCTGATGCGCCTGGTGGAGCACGGCGGCGGCAAGATCGCCAGCGGCAGCATGGCGCTGCGCCGGCGCAACGGCCAGGTGCTCGACCTCGCCAGCGCCGACAACGCCACCATGCGCGGCGTGCGCGGCAGCGACGTGGCGATGATCTTCCAGGAGCCGATGACCTCGCTCAACCCGGTGTTCCCGGTGGGCGAGCAGATAGCCGAGTCGATTCGCCTGCACCAGGCCAAGGGCCGCGCCGAGGCACGCGCCGAAGCGCTGCGCATGCTGGAGATCGTGCGCATCCCCGAGGCGCGCCGCGTGCTGGACCGCTTCCCGCACCAGCTCTCCGGCGGCATGCGCCAGCGCGTGATGATCGCCATGGCGCTGTCGTGCAAGCCGGCGCTGCTGATTGCCGACGAACCCACCACGGCGCTCGACGTCACCATCCAGGCCGAGATCCTGCAACTGATCCGCAACCTGCAGGCCGAGATGGACATGGCCGTGGTCTTCATCACCCACGACATGGGCGTGGTGGCCGAGGTGGCCGACCGCGTGCTGGTGATGTTCCGCGGCGAGAAGGTGGAAGAGGGCACGTCCGACCAGGTGTTCGGCAAGCCCGCGCATCCCTACACCCGCGCGCTGCTGTCCGCGGTGCCCAAGCTGGGCGCCATGCGCGGCACCGACTGGCCGGCCAAGTTCCCGCTGGTGCAACTGGACCAGCAGGGCGAGCCGGTGGCGCCGGTGCCCCAGGATACGGTGCCGGCCGATGTCTCGCCCATCCTGCGCGTGCGCGATCTCGTGACCCGCTTCGACGTGCCGGGCGGCCTGCTGGGGCGCGTGGCGCGCCGCGTGCATGCGGTGGAGCGCGTGAGCTTCGACCTCTACCCCGGCGAGACGCTGGCGCTGGTGGGCGAATCGGGCTGCGGCAAGTCCACCACCGGCCGCTCGCTGCTGCGTCTGGTCGACAGCCAGAGCGGCACCATCGAATTCAACGGGCAAGACATCAGCCAGATGCGCGGCGCTGGCCTGCAAGCCCTGCGCCGCAATATCCAGTTCATCTTCCAGGACCCGTTCGCCTCGCTCGATCCGCGCGTGCCGGTGGGCTACTCCATCATGGAGCCGCTGCTGGTGCACAAGGTCGCCAGCGGCAAGGAGGCCGAGCAACGCGTGGCGTGGCTGCTGGAAAAGGTGGGCCTGCCCGCCGCGCACGCCTCGCGCTATCCGCACGAGTTCTCGGGTGGCCAGCGCCAGCGTATCTGCATCGCGCGTGCCCTGGCGCTCAACCCGAAGGTGGTGGTGGCCGACGAATCGGTCTCCGCGCTCGATGTCTCCATCCAGGCGCAGATCGTCAACCTGATGCTCGACCTGCAGCGCGAGATGGGCATCGCCTTCCTGTTCATCTCGCACGACATGGCGGTGGTGGAGCGTGTGAGCCACCGCGTGGCGGTGATGTACCTGGGCCAGATCGTCGAGATCGGCCCGCGCCGCGCCATCTTTGAAAACCCGCAGCACCCGTACACCAAGAAGCTGATGTCGGCCGTGCCGATTGCCGATCCGGCGCGCCGCCATCTCAAGCGCGAGCCGCTCCTGGAAGAGATGCCAAGCCCGATCCGCGCGCTTGGCGACGAGCCGCTGGTGCAGCCGCTCGTGGCGGTCGGCGGCAACGCCGCTTCCCATCATTTTGTCGCCCGGCACGCCATTGGCGGCGCCTACTGAACCTACGCATGAACCGAAGCATTTCCCAAGGAGAATCGATGATGTCCCGTTTGGTCCCTTCGAAGCTGATCGCCGGTGGCCTGGCCCTGGCCGCGCTCGGCGCAGGTCCCGCCTTTGCCGCCAAGGATGCCGTGATGGCGGTGTATTCCACCTTCACCACGCTCGACCCGTACGATGCCAACGACACGCTGTCGCAAGCCGCCGCCAAGTCCTTCTACCAGGGCCTGTTCGGCTTCGACAAGGATATGAAGCTGGTCAACGTGCTGGCCGAGAGCTACGAAGCCAGCAAGGATGGCCTGACCTACACCATCAAGCTGAAGAAGAACGTCAAGTTCCACGACGGCACCACGTTCGATGCCGCCGCCGTCAAGGCCAACCTCGACCGCGTCACCAACCCGGCCAACAAGCTCAAGCGCTACACGCTGTTCAACCGCGTGGCCAAGACCGAAGTGATCGACGCCAACACCGTCAAGGTCACGCTCAAGGAGCCGTTCTCGCCCTTCATCAACGTGCTGGCCCACCCGTCCGCCGTGATGATCTCGCCCGCCGCGCTGCAGAAGTACGGCAAGGACATCGCCTTCCACCCGGTCGGCACCGGCCCCTTCGAGTTCGTCGAATGGAAGCAGCCCGATTACCTGAAGGGCAAGAAGTTTGCCGGATTCTGGAAGACCGGCTATCCCAGGATCGACACCATCACCTGGAAGCCGGTGGTGGACAACAACACCCGCGCCGCCATCATGCAGACCGGCGAAGCGGACTTTGCCTTCAGCATTCCGTTCGAACAGGCGGCCGTGCTCAAGGGCAATCCMAAGGTGGACCTGATCGCCTCGCCGTCGATCATCCAGCGCTACCTGACCATGAACACCATGGTCAAACCGTTCAACGACCCGAAGGTGCGCCAGGCCATCAACTACGCCATCAACAAGGAAGCGCTGGCCAAGGTGGCCTTTGCCGGCTACGCCACGCCGTCTGACGGCGTGGTGCCCGCGGGCGTGGACTACGCCGAGAAGCTGGGCCCGTGGCCGTACGACCCGGCCAAGGCACGCGCGCTGCTCAAGGAAGCCGGCTACCCGAACGGCTTCGAGACCACGCTGTGGTCCGCGTATAACCACACCACCGCGCAGAAGGTGATCCAGTTCGTGCAGCAGCAGTTGCAGCAGGTCGGCATCAAGGCGCAGGTGCAGGCGCTCGAAGCCGGCCAGCGCGTCGAGCGGGTGGAGAGCGTGCAGAAGGCGGAAGACGCCGGCGTGCGCATTTACTACACCGGCTGGTCGTCGTCGACCGGTGAATCCGACTGGGCACTGCGTCCGCTGCTGGCTTCCGAGGCCATGCCGCCCAAGCTGATGAATACGGCGTACTACAAGAACGACCATGTCGATGCCGATATCGCCGATGCCCTGCGTACCACCGACCGTGGCGAGAAGGCTCGTCTGTACAAGGACGCGCAGGAGCGCATCTGGAAGGATGCGCCGTGGGCCTTCCTGGTGACGGAAAAGGTGCTGTTTGCACGCAGCAAGCGCCTGACCGGCGCCTACGTGATGCCCGACGGTTCGTTCAACTTCGACGACATCGATATCAAGCAGTAAGCGGTTCGGCGTGACGCGTGGCGCGTCCCGGCAGCAGGCGCCACGCTCTCTCAGCCATCGCTTGGCGGTAAAGCGCAGTAAGCCGTGCAAGGCCGCCTGTCCACAGATGCGGGGGCAGGGCAGGCGGCCCGCGGTCTCCAATCATCCGGTGCTCCATGCTGAATTACTTTCTTAAACGATTCCTGGGCGTGATCCCCACATTGCTGATCGTGGCAGTGCTGGTGTTCCTGTTCGTCCACCTGTTGCCCGGCGATCCCGCCCGGCTCGCGGCCGGCCCCGAGGCCGACCAGGCCACGGTGGAACTGGTGCGCCGCGATCTCGGCCTGGACAAGCCGCTGCCCGAGCAGTTCGTGAAATACTTCTCGAACGCCCTGCGCTGGGAGTTCGGCAATTCGCTGCGCACCAAGCGCCCGGTCAGCGAGGAAATCGGCGACCGCTTCAAGCCGACGCTGTACCTGACGCTGGCGTCGATGATGTGGGCGGTAATCTTCGGCATGGTGATCGGGATCAGCTCGGCGGTATGGCGCAATCGCTGGCCCGACCGCCTCGGCATGACGCTGGCGGTGTCGGGTATTTCCTTTCCCGCCTTTGCTCTGGGCATGCTGCTGATGGAAGTGTTCTCGGTGCAACTGGGCTGGTTGCCGTCGATCGGTGCGGATTCCTGGAAGCACTACATCCTGCCGTCGATCACGCTGGGCGCCGCGGTGGCCGCCGTGATGGCCCGTTTTACCCGCGCTTCCTTTGTCGAGGTGCTGAATGAGGATTTCGTGCGCACCGCGCGCGCCAAGGGCGTGGGCGAGTTCCTGGTGGTGGCCAAGCACTGCCTGCGCAATGCCATGATTCCCGTGGTGACCATGATGGGCCTGCAGTTCGGCTTCCTGCTGGGCGGCTCGATCGTGGTGGAGAAGGTGTTCAACTGGCCCGGCCTTGGACGCCTGCTGGTGGACGCGGTCGAGATGCGCGACTACCCGGTCATCCAGGCCGAGGTACTGCTGTTCTCGCTCGAGTTCATCCTGATCAACCTGGTGGTCGACGTGCTGTACACCGTCATCAACCCCGCCATTCGCTACAAGTAAGAGAGGCCGGCATGACCCAGCTTTCCACGCCTGTCAACGGCGATGCCGTCGAGGCCGCAGCCATCGCGCAAGAGGCCGTGCGCACGCCCTGGACCGAGTTCTGGCGCAAATTCCGCAAGCAGCACCTGGCGCTGGGCGCCGGCGTATTCGTGCTGCTGCTGGTGGCGGTGGCGATCTTCGCGCCGCACCTGGTGCCCTACGACCCGGAGAATTTCTTCGACTACGACGCGCTCAATGCCGGCCCCTCCGCCGCGCACTGGTTCGGCGTGGATTCGCTCGGGCGCGATATCTTCAGCCGCATCCTGGCCGGCGCCCGCATCTCGCTGGCGGCCGGTTTCTTCTCGGTCATCATCGGCGCCATCGTCGGCACCGTGCTTGGCCTGCTGGCCGGCTACTACGAGGGCTGGTGGGACCGCATCGTGATGCGTATCTCGGACGTGCTGTTTGCCTTCCCCGGCATCCTGCTGGCGATCGGCATCGTCGCCATCCTCGGCAACGGCATGACCAATGTGATCTTCGCGGTGGCGGTGTTCAGCATCCCGGCCTTTGCCCGCCTGGTGCGGGGCAATACGCTGATGCTCAAGCGCCTGACCTATGTGGAAGCGGCGCGCAGCATCGGCGCGTCCGACTTCACCATCCTGATGCGGCATATCCTGCCGGGCACCATTTCGTCCATCGTGGTGTATTTCTCGATGCGCATCGGCACCTCCATCATCACCGCCGCCAGCCTGTCCTTCCTTGGGCTGGGCGCGCAGCCGCCCACGCCGGAGTGGGGCGCCATGCTCAATGAGGCGCGCGCCGACATGGTGACCGCGCCGCACGTGGCGATCTTCCCCAGCCTGGCGATCTTCCTGACCGTGCTGGCCTTCAACCTGCTGGGCGACGGCCTGCGCGACGCGCTGGATCCGAAGATCGACCGCCGCTGACGACGCAAGGAACGCACGCACATGTCCGAACGCATGCCGCACATGCCGCATATCGGCGGGTTGCCAGCCGGCGCGCGCAACAGCATCACCGACGTGCCGGGCGTGACGGTCGGTCACTGCACGCTGGCCGACGGCGCTTGCCAGACCGGCGTGACGGTGGTGCTGCCGCACGGCGGCAACCTGTTCACCGCCAAGGTGCCGGCCGCCGCGACCGTGCTCAACGGCTTCGGCAAGAGCGTGGGCCTGGTGCAGGTGGAAGAGCTCGGCGTGCTGGAGACGCCCATCGCGCTGAGCAATACCTTTGCCGTGGGCGCGCTTGCGCAGGCGCAGATCCGCCAGGCCATTGCGGCCAATCCGGAGATCGGCCGGGCCTGGCCCACGGTCAACCCGCTGGTGTTCGAGTGCAACGACGGCTACCTCAACGACATCCAGGCGATGGCGGTACGGGAAATGCATTACACGGATGCCTGCGCCGCGGCCGGCGCCGACTTCGCGCAGGGCGCGGTCGGGGCAGGGCGCGGGATGTCGTCGTTCGGGCTGAAGGGCGGCATCGGCTCCGCTTCGCGCCAGGTGGGCGAACACCATGTGGGCGCGCTGGTGCAGGCGAACTTCGGTACCATGCCCACCTTCACCGTGGCCGGCACGCGCATCGGCGGCCTGCTGTCCGAGCGGCTGCAGGCGCATACACAGGCGCAAGTGGAATCCGGCCCGGAAAAAGGCTCGATCATCATGATCCTGGCCACCGACGCGCCGGTCGACGCCCGGCAATTGCGCCGCCTGTCGCTGCGCGCGGGCGCGGGCCTGGCGCGCACAGGCTCGGTGTTCGGCCACGGCTCGGGCGATATCGCGCTCGCTTTCTCTACCGCCTACACCGTGCCCCAGCAAGCCGACGCACCCATGCCGGCCCTGGCCATGCTGCATGAGACGCGGCTCGATGCGCTGTTCCACGCCGCCGCCGACAGCATCGAGCAGGCCATCCTGCATGCGCTGTGGCAGGCCGAAACCGTGCAAGGCCGCGATGGCCACCAGCGCGTCGCACTGCGCGAACTGATGCCCGGCCTGCCGCAATGGCTGCAGCGCTCCGGCACCGACGAACCGAATCTCCCTCATCCATGAAGATCCTGATTTCCGCCGACATCGAAGGCGTAGCCGGCGTTTTCCATCCCGAGCAGACGCGTGCCGGCAACGGCGAGTACGAACGCGCCCGCGCCTGGATGACGGCGGAGGCCAATGCGGCCGTGCAGGGCGCCTTGGCCGGCGGCGCCACCGATGTGCTGGTCAACGACTCCCACGGCGGTTTCCGCAACCTGCTGCCCGACCAGCTCGACCCGCGTGCGCGCCTGGTGCTGGGCAAGCCGCGCTACCTCGGCATGATGGCCGGCGTGCAGGGCTGCGATGGCGTCTTCATGATCGGCTACCACGGCCGCGCGCAGAGCCGCGGCATCCTGGCCCACACCATCAACAGCGGCGCGTTCGCGCGCATCTGGCTCAACGGACAGGAGCTGGGCGAGGCCGGGCTGTATGGCGCGCTGGCGGGCGAATTCGGCGTGCCGGTGCTGATGGCCAGCGGTGACGATGTCTTCGTCAATGAAACCCGCCCGCTGATGTCCTGGGTGCGCTATGTGCAGACCAAGGAGGCCAGTGGCAACGGCAGCGGCACCACGCTGTCGCCTGCCGCCTCCCGCGAGGCCATCGCCGCTGCCGCCGAACTCGCGGTGCGCAATGCGCACGGGCGCCCCCTGAAGCTGGAAGGGCCGATCCGTTGCCGTCTGCAGACCCAGAGCCCGGCGTTCGCCGACCTGTTCTGCCAGTGGCCCACGCTGGAACGCGAGGATGGCGTCACGCTGGTGTTCGAGGCCGCCTCGGTGCAGGCGGCCGTGCGCATGCTGAACTGCCTGTCGGCGATGTCATTCATGCTGAAGTAGGGCGTTGCCTGGCCTGCATGGCCGGCGCTGGCGCGATGGTGGACAATAGCGGGTGGCACGCCCTGGGCGGCGGGCCACCGGCAGTATCCACGGGCAACAGGCAAACGCAGGCAAACGCAGGCAAACGCAGATTCATGATCGCAGTCAACGACGGGAGCTGGACCCCCGTACGCAAGGATTTCGTCGAACCCGGCACGCGTTGCCGGCAGCATGTCGGCCGTGGCCGGCATCACGGCTTCGGCAACGGCCAGGCCTATATCCTGCGTGACGCACAGGGTCACGAGCACCCCTTCGGCGAGGCCTGCGCGCGTGCCGTGCTGGCCTCGCCGGGCCTGCTCGACCTCGTTCCCGACTACACGGAGCGAGATGCGGGCCAACCCGTGCCAGAACCGACTGACGCGGACAACGACGAGTTCGAGGCACCTACCCCCGCAGTGAAGCGGGCGCGAGCCGTTGCCGCTGGCGCGCGTGGCGGCCAGGCCGGCGACGCCGCGCTGCGGCGCGCGGCCGCCATCCGCTACCTGGTCCTGCGCATGGAAAAGGTGGCCAGCGTGCCGCGCGTGCAGCCGACCGTGCGCTTCCCGGCACTGGAAGAGGCCTATCGGGCCTATATGGAAAGCGGCGAATTGCCGGATGCCCAAGTCAAGCGCATTCTTGCCATCGAGCGCAGCGCGACCACGCCGCCCAAGCTCAAGTGCATCAACCTGCTCGATGTCTACACCGCCCACGTCAAGCTGGAGCGCGTGATCAAGGATTCCAACCGGCTGGAGCAACGCAGGTTCCTGCGCAGCATCCATGACTGGCTGGCGCGCCACCTGGTACTGTCCGCCGCACAGATCGCCGCCGCCGGGATCGAGATGCATCCGCATGCCTTCCGCTCCCTGCTGCCGCGCGAGGCCGCACCGGCGGACCCCAGGGACGGCAAGGGCGGCAAGGGCTAGCTGTCCGGCTGCGGGTGGCTTCCGATGGCATTGTCGGGCAAGTTGGCGTTCAATAGGGGCACCTTCACCCCTCGCCAAGCGCGAAACTTGCTGTCATGTCCTTGCACACCAGCTTTTCCCGCAGCTATGCCGAAGCCAGGCAAAAATTTCGCAATGCCGCGCACGCCGCCGGCGCCGCGCTGACCGATTTTCCCCATCCCACCAAACGTGGCAGCGAAGGCGAGGAACTGGCCATGGACGTGGCGTGGGTCGGCGACGCCGGGGCCAGGCGCTTCCTGCTGCTGACTTCGGGCATGCATGGCGTGGAGGGTTTCTGCGGCTCCGGTGCGCAGGTCGCCATGCTGGGCGATGGGGCGTTGCTGCAAGCATGCGCCGATGCCGGCGTGGCGCTGCTGCTGGTGCATGCGGTCAATCCCTACGGCTTCTCGCATATGCGGCGCGTCAACGAGGACAACGTCGACCTCAACCGCAATTTCATGGATTTCACCCGGCCGCTGCCGGAGAACGCGCCATATGCCGAGGTGGCGCCGATGCTGCTGCCCGTGCAATGGCCACCCTCCGGGGCCGACCAGGCAAGGCTGATGAAGGCTGCGGCGGAAAAGGGAATGGCCTGGTACCAGGCGGCGGTGAGCGCCGGGCAGTACGACGCGCCGGAAGGCCTGTTCTTCGGCGGCCACAAGGCGACGTGGAGCAACTACACGTTGCGCCGCATCCTGGCACGCTTCGGCACCGGACGCGAGGCCTTGCGCTGGATCGACCTGCACACCGGCCTGGGGCCGTGGGGCTATGGCGAGCCGATTTACATGGGGCCGGACCGTGCGGAGCAGATCGACAAGGCGCGCGCGATCTGGGGCGGCAATGTCACTTCGATCTACGACGGCTCGTCGGCTTCGGCCAATCTCCACGGCATGGCCTGGGTGGCGGTGCCGCAGACGTTGCCGGCGCTGGACTACAGCGGTATTGCGCTGGAGTTTGGCACTTTGCCGGTTCCCGAGGTGCTGGAGGCGCTGCGTGGCGACCATTGGCTGCATCTGCATCCGGAGGCGGACGAGGGGCAGCGGAATCTGATCAGGCAGGCGATGTGGCATGCGTTCTATGGCGATGCCGATGACTGGCGCGAGAGCGTGGTGGCGCAGGTGCGCGAGGCGCTGGTAAAGGGGCTGGCCGGCTGGTAGCGCTGGCGGCTGAACGCATGCAGCAAGGGCCGGAGGATTCCGGCCCTTGCTGCATTTACGCGCCTGCCAGGAGGCTGGACTCAGCCCGGCAGCGCCTCATAGGTCAGCAGGAACACCTGCTCTTCGCCGGCGCTGACCGGCAGCCAGACGATCTCCAGGTCTGGGAATGCCGCTTCCACATTGGCATGCTCGTTGCCGATCTCTACCACCAGCGCGCCACCCGGATTCAAATGGGCCTTGGCGCCGGCGATGATGCGCCGGACCACGTCCATGCCGTCGTCGCCACCGGCCAGGGCAATGCGCGGCTCGGCCTGGTATTCGGCCGGCAGCGCTTGCATGGAGCGCTCGTTGACGTAGGGCGGGTTGGTGAGGATCACATCATATCTGGCGCCGGCCGGCAGGGGTGCGTACAGGTCGCCCTCGTACAGGCTGATGCGGTCTTCCATCTTGTAGTCCGCCACGTTGCGGCGGGCCACCGCCAGCGCGTCCGGCGAGATGTCGACTGCGTCGATGCGGGCCTTCGGCCAGACGTGCGCGGCGATGATGGGCAGGCAGCCGGAGCCGGTGCACAGTTCCAGCACCGGGCCGATTCCGGCGCTGTCGCCGACCCAGGGTTCCAGTCCTTCATGCAGCAGTTCACCAACGAAGCTGCGCGGCACGATCACGCGCGCGTCCACGTAAAAGCGCAGGCCATGCATGAAGGCTTCGTTGGTGATGTAGGCCGCGGGCACACGCTCGGTGACGCGGCGCTCGATGACCTTCAGCACGGCGTCGACTTCCTCGGGCAGCAGGCGCGCGTCGAGGAAGGGGTCGAGCGTGTCAAGCGGGAGGTGCAGCGTATGCAGTGTCAGGTAGGCCGCTTCGTCGTAGGCATTGGCGCTGCCATGGCCAAAGGACAGCTTGGCTTGCGTGAAGCGCGAGACCGCGTAGCGCAGCAGGTCGCGCACGGTGAGCAGGGGAGAGGAGGTGGCCATGAGCTCTTTCTTGTTACGCGGCGCGGTCAGGCGATCAGCCGTTCCAGCACACCGCGGTAAATGTTTTTCAGGGGTTCGATAAAGCGCACTTCCACGTGCTCGTCGATCTTGTGGATGCTGGCATTGGGCGGCCCGAACTCGATCACCTGCGGGCAGATCCTGGCGATAAAGCGGCCATCGGAGGTGCCACCGGTGGTGGACAGTTCGGCCTTGACGCCCGTTTCCGCAGCGATGGCAGCGGCCAGCGCTTCGGAGAGATCGCCGCGCGCGGTCAGGAAGGGCTCGCCGCCCAGGGTCCAGGCCAGGTCGTAGTCGAACTGGTGGCGGTCCAGGATGGCATGCACCCGTGCCTTCAGGCCTTCGGGCGTACTGGCGGTGGAAAAGCGGAAATTGAAGTCGATGGCGACCTGGCCCGGGATCACATTGGTGGCGCCCGTGCCGGCATGGATATTCGACATCTGCCAGCTGGTGGCGGGGAAGTACTCGTTGCCTTCGTCCCAGCGCTCGCCCACCAGTTCGGCCAGCGCGGGCGCGGCCAGGTGGGTGGGGTTCTTCGCCAGGTGCGGGTAGGCGATATGGCCTTGCACGCCCTTCACGATGAGCTTGCCCGAGAGCGAGCCGCGGCGGCCGTTCTTGACCATGTCGCCCAGCGTGTCGACCGAGGTGGGCTCGCCCACCACGCAGTAATCGAGCCGCTCGCCGCGCGCCTGCAGCGCTTCGACCACCTTGACGGTGCCGTCATGCGCGGGGCCTTCCTCGTCGCTGGTGATCAGGAAGGCGATCGAGCCGGCGTGGTCCGGATGGGCCTTGACGAATTCTTCCACCGCCACCACGAAGCCGGCGATCGAGGTCTTCATGTCGGCGGCGCCGCGGCCGTACAGCTTGCCGTCGCGGTGCGAAGGCTGGAAGGGGTCGGAGCCCCATTGCTCCAGCGGGCCGGTGGGCACCACGTCGGTATGGCCGGCAAAGGCCAGCAGCTTGCCGTCCTGGCCGCGCGTGCCGCGCTTGACGGCCCACAGGTTGGTCACGCGGAAATCGTCCGGGCCGCTGACGATGGCTTCGCAGGCAAAGCCGAGCGCCTTCAGGCGGGTTTCCAGCACGGCCTGGCAGCCTTCATCGGCGGGCGTGACGGAGCGGCGGCGGATCAGGTCTTCGGTGAGGGCGAGGGTGGCGGTCATGAGAGGAATCAATGGGTCCAGCGGACTTCGATGTGGGGCCCGGCTGCAGGCGCCTGGCCTGTAGAACCGGCTGTTTGCTCCCCTCTCCCGCTTGCGGGAGAAGGGCCGGGGGAGAGCGCGGGCGCTGGCAACGGCGACGCGCTACGCACTTCGCCCGGCTTGCCGAGCCAGCACAGTCAAAAAATACTGGCGTAATTATCCGGCGAAAACCCCACGCTGACACTGCGCTTGTGCGCCAGCACCGGCCGCTTGATCAGCGACGGGCTTTGCTGCATCAGCGCGATCGCGCCGGCTTCCTGCCCGGCGCTGGCCTTGTCGGCATCCGACAGCGCGCGCCAGGTGGTGCCCTTGCGGTTGAGCAGGGTGGTCAGCGGCACATGCGCGAGCCAGCCGCGCAGCATGGCTTCGTCCACGCCTTGCTTCTTGAAGTCGTGGAAGGTGTACGCCACGCCATTGGCTTCGAGCCAGGTACGGGCTTTCTTGACGGTATCGCAGTTGGGGATGCCGTAGAGCAGGACGGTCATGGCGGAATCGGGCCAGCCAGGGGCTAGCGCAGCAAGAGGTTGAGGGCGACCACCAGGCCGGCAAGGCCAAGCGCGAAACCGGCCATGGCCACCGCCGTCATCAGGCGCAGCCGGCGCTCCAGCCGAGCGGCCTCGCGCCGCAGGGCCTCGATGGTGATGGCGTGTTGCTCGGCCAGCAGCTTGACGGCCTCGGCCTGCTGCATGGCGGCGTTTTCCAGGTCGGCGATGCGGGCCGCCGCATCGCGCGAGTCCGGGCCTGGCGCGTCGGTGCCATCGTCCTTGCGCTTGCCTTTCCTGATCTTCTCGATGGTCTTGTTGGCCTGTTCGAGGATGGTGGGCAACAGCGAGAGAACGGTGGTGACGGTGGTAGGGTCCAGGGCCATGAGTCGCTTGCGAAGGGCGGGCCAGCGCAGGCCGGCGGCGGCGCCCGGGGAACGGGCACCGTGGGGAAGCTGGGGACGGGGAGCGTTGGCAGCGTTAGCGTTCTGATCCGGCATTCCGGTTCAGACCGGCCGCGCATGCGCGCGGTTCCGGGCGGAGCGTGCTCCCCTTTTTGCTGCCGGCGGAATCAGTCGCCGCGCAGCAGGTCGTTCAGGCTGGTCTTGGCGCGGGTCTGCGCATCCACCTTCTTGACGATCACGGCGCAGTACAGGCTGTACTTGCCATCCTTGGACGGCAGGTTGCCCGCCACCACCACCGAGCCGGCCGGCACGCGGCCGTAATGGATCTCGCCGGTTTCGCGGTCATAGATCTTGGTCGACTGGCCGAGGTACACGCCCATCGAGATCACCGAGTTTTCCTCGATGATCACGCCTTCCACCACTTCGGAGCGCGCGCCGATGAAGCAGTTGTCTTCGATGATGACCGGGTTGGCCTGCAGCGGCTCGAGCACGCCGCCGATGCCGACGCCGCCCGACAGGTGGACGTTCTTGCCGATCTGGGCGCAGGAACCGACGGTGGCCCAGGTGTCGACCATGGTGCCTTCATCGACGTACGCGCCGATGTTGACGTACGACGGCATCAGCACGGCGTTCCTGGCGATGAACGAACCGCGGCGGGCCACGGCCGGCGGCACCACGCGGAAGCCGCCCTTGGCGAAGTCGTCAGCGGTCCAGTTGGCGAACTTGGTCGGCACCTTGTCGTAGAACTGGGCGAAGCCGCCGGCGGACATCGGCGCGTTGTCTTCCAGGCGGAACGACAGCAGCACGGCCTTCTTGATCCACTGGTTGACGATCCATTCCTTGCCTTGCTTCTGGGCCACGCGCAGGGCGCCGCTGTCGAGCTGGCCGATCACGGCTGCCACGGCTTCGCGGATGTCGTTGGGGGCGGACTTGGGCGAGAGGCTGGCGCGGTCTTCCCATGCCTGGTCGATCAGGTCTTGCAGTGCTTGCGTCATATGCGTGTTTTCAGTGGTTGATCGTTGTCTACAACAAACTCGGTACGTGGCGCGCTGGCTCAGCCCAGCGACTTGCAGAAGGCGACGATGCGCCGCGCGCCTTCCAGGCATTCCCCGGGCGTGGCCACCAGTGCCATGCGCACCCGGTTGGCGCCCGGGTTGATGCCGTCGGCCTCGCGCGCCAGGTAGCTGCCCGGCAGCACCGTGACATTCTGCTCGGCCAGCAGCCGGGCGGCGAATCCGGTATCCGACAGGCCGGTGCGCGAGACATCCGCCCACAGGTAGAAGCCGGCATCGGGCAGCGCCACGTCCAGCACCTCGGCCAGCATCGGCGTGACCTCGGCGAACTTGCGCGCATAGGCCGCGCGATTGTCGCGCACATGGGCCTCGTCGTTCCAGGCCGCCACACTGGCTGCCTGCACCGCCGGGTTCATGGCGCCGCCGTGATAGGTACGGTATAACAGGAATTTCTTCAGCAGGGTGGCATCGCCGGCCACAAAGCCCGAGCGCAGGCCGGGCACATTGGAGCGCTTGGACAGGCTGGAGAACATCACAAGGCGCTCGAAGGGATGGGCGCCCTCGGCGCGGCCCAGCTTATGCGCCGCTTCCAGCGCGCCCAGCGGCGGCTCGCCCTCCTTGAAATAGATTTCCGAGTAACACTCGTCCGAGGCGATCACGAAGCCGTGGCGGTCGGACAGCGCGAACAGCTCGCGCCAGTCTTCCAGCGACAGCACGGCGCCGGTCGGGTTGCCCGGGGAGCACACGTAGACCAGTTGCACCCTGGCCCAGGTATCGGCCGGGATGCGGTCGAAGGCCGGGGCGAAATTACGCGCCGGGTCGCTGTTGGCAAACACCGGCGTGGCGCCGGCCAGCAGCGCCGCGCCTTCGTAGATCTGGTAGAACGGGTTGGGGCAGAGCACCAGCGCGCCAGGCTGGCCGGCGTCGATCACGGTCTGGGCAAAGGCGAACAGCGCCTCGCGCGAGCCGGTCACCGGCAGCACCTCGGTGGCGGCATTGACCGCCGGCAGGCCGTAGCGGCGTTGGAGCCACGCGGCAATGCACTGTCGTAGTGCATCGGATCCGGCCGTTGTGGGATAATTCGCCAGCCCCGCCAGGGCGTCCGACAGCGCCGTCTTGATGAATTCAGGTGTGGGATGCTTGGGTTCGCCAATGCCGAAGCTGATCGCGGGCAACGCACCGTTCGGTTTGACGTCAGCCAGCATCACGCGCAGTTTTTCGAACGGATAGGGCTGGAGCAGGTCGAGGCGGGGATTCACGGTCAGGTTCAGGCCGGTAGGGCCAAGCTCAAAGCCGGTCATTATAAAGGATTGCCGGGCTTTCCCGTGCGCCGCAAGGGCCCGCAGCGTGGCCCGTGTCTCGACGATTTTCCAATACCGTACACCGACAAGCTGCCCGGTTGGCAGCCTTACCTCGCTTTCATGAGCAATTTGCCTGCCCCTTCCACGGCCCCGGCCAGTGCCGAGCCGCATGTCTTCAAATCCACCTTTTCCATCCTGATGGGCGCCTCGGTCTGGGGCATCGCCTGGTTTCCGTACCGGCTGCTGGCCGGCTGGGGACTGGGCGGCATGACGGCGGCGGCGCTGGTGAGCGCCATGGCCGCGCTGATTGCGCTGCTGGCCTTCGCCCGCCACCTGGGCGGCCTGCGCTGGTCCTGGCTGTTCCTTGCGATCGGGCTTGCGGCCGGCGTGACCAATGCCGGGTTCGTATGGGGCAGCGTCAACGGCCATGTGATGCGGGTCTTGCTGCTGTTCTACCTGACGCCGGTGTGGACGGCCCTGTTCGCCCGCGCTTTCCTGGGCGAAAAGCTGTCGGCGGCCGGCTTGCTGCTGGTGGGGCTGGCGCTGTCCGGCGCGGGCCTGATGCTGTGGACGCCGGAAGTCGGCCTGCCGCTGCCGACGCATGCCGCCGAATGGTCCGGCCTGATTGGCGGCATGGGCTTCGCCGTGAACAACGTGCTGTCGCGCCGGGCTGGCCAGCGCTATCCGGAAATGGACGCGCGCCTGCGCACCGTGATGGTCTACCTGGGCTGCACCGCGGTCAGCTTGCCCTGCGCGCTCTGGCTCGAGCCGGGCGGCGTCGCGCTGGCGCCGGCGATCGGCTGGGGCGGCCTGGTGCTGATGCTGGGCCTGGCCGCCACCCTGGTGCTGAGCAATTCGGTGGTCCAGTACGGGCTGCAGCGCCTTCCGGCCAACCGGGTATCGCTGCTGATGCTGTTCGAGATCGTGATCGCGGCGGTCTCGTCGTGGTGGCTGGCAACCGAGACGCTGAGCTGGAAGGAAGCCGCCGGTGGCCTGTGCATCGTGGCGGCCGGTGCTTTGTCCGGGCTGGTGTACCGCACCAGGGCACATTGCGAGACCGGCGAGGCGGGGGCGGGCGGCCAGGCGCTGCAGCCTCAGTGATCCCGGTAATCCCGCTAGTTCAATAACTTCAATAACTTCAATAATTTCAATAAAGCATCACCCGCGAGACCACCGCCACCAGCGGCTTGCGAATGGCCCGCTCGACACCGGCGTGCAGGTGCAGCGGGCGCAGCAGCATCTTGACCGTCATCTCGATCGGCAGGTTGCGCCGGATAACCGCGCTGACCCTGGAATTGAGCTTGCGCACGTCTTTCTGCGGAATTTGCTCGGTGCCGCGCTCGATGCGCAGCACGTTGCGCAGTGCGATCTCCGCGTCTTCGTTCTTGATTTCCAGCAAGCGGCGCACCAGCGCGCCCAGCACGCGCAGGCGGCCAAGCTGTTCCACCCCGTTGAAGTGGTTGAAATAGCGGTAGAAGTGCTTGTAGTGGCGCACTTCGTCGTCGGCGATGCGGCGCGTCAGGTTGCGCAGTACCGGTTCGTTGCTGGCCTGCTCCAGCGAGCGGTAGAGCGCCGCGGTGCCGGTTTCGACGACACACCGGGCCGCCATTTCAAGTGCCTCGGACGGCTCAAAATTGTCCGACGAGCAGGTGTGGCGGTATTCCTCGAAGAAGCGCGCGTAACCGCGCTCCCAGTCGAACTCCGGCCAGACATGTTCGACGTAGCGGCGCAGGGCCAGGCCATGCTGGAGTTCCTCGGCCTCCCAGTGTTCGGACAGCCAGCCGGAGGCTTCCGGATGGGCGGCGTAATAGCTTGCCAGGTTGCCGGCATACGTGTCCGAGCCGCTCTCGACAAAGGAGGCGGACACCAGCAGGTAGAACAATTCGCGATCGGGCCGTACGTGGGCGATGTCGATCCCCTGGTAGTCGATCTGGTCGAGAGACCAGGGCAGCGCTTTCGCCACAGGGTCGGCGGCCTGACCGGGCCAGCTTTCGTGTGATGTCGCCGGTGTGAAGGCGGTCATGCTGAACACTCCCAGAAGAGTCGCGAAGCAGGTTTCACGTTGAACCGAACAGACCAGTGCGCCAGCTTCGGGGTGAAGCGCGCAATGGGCATCAAGGATCACGCTGACAATGGAGAGACTAGCATTAACCCTTGGAAGTTTCCTGAAGTGTTCATCTAGTGGCGTCTCGGTGGTTTCCTTTCAGGCGGGATGAGCCCTGCGCGTCAAGCGCAGGGCCGCCCGGAGTGTAGGACGGGAGGGCGGAAAAAGTGCATTGGAAATGGCTTGCACATCCCAGGGAAATGGCTCGCGCTAAGCCCGGAAAGCGCCCGGACGCGGAAGGCGCGATGGTATGATTAGCGCCAACTATCGGGCACAAGAGCCAGGCATGGGGCGCAAGCGGCACGCGTCGCCCCGCTTCGCGTTGGGGCCCGGCTTCCTGAACGCTGCATTACGCTAGATACCCCACGACCAACCGTGCGACTGTCCTCGATCAAGCTGGCGGGCTTCAAGTCCTTCGTCGATCCCACCAATTTTCAAGTGCCCGGCCAACTGGTCGGCATCGTCGGTCCCAACGGCTGCGGCAAATCGAACATCATCGATGCGGTGCGCTGGGTGCTGGGCGAGTCGCGTGCCTCCGAGCTGCGCGGCGAGTCCATGCAGGACGTGATCTTCAATGGCTCCACCGCCCGCAAGCAGTCCGGGCGCGCCAGCGTCGAACTGGTGTTCGACAACCCCGAGGGGCGCGCGGGCGGGCAATGGAGCCAATATGCGGAGATCGCCGTCAAGCGGGTGCTGACCCGCGACGGCACGTCCTCCTACTACATCAATAACCAGGCCGTGCGCCGCCGCGATATCCAGGACATCTTCCTGGGCACCGGCCTGGGGCCACGCGCCTACGCCATCATCGGGCAGGGCATGATCTCGCGGATCATCGAGGCCAAGCCCGACGACATGCGGATCTTCCTGGAAGAGGCCGCCGGCGTGTCCAAGTACAAGGAACGCCGCCGCGAGACCGAAAACCGCCTGTCCGACACCCGCGAGAACCTGACCCGCGTCGAGGATATCCTGCGCGAACTCGGCGCCAACCTGGACAAGCTCGAAGGCCAGGCCGAAGTGGCCCAGCGCTTCAAGACGCTGCAGGCCGACGGCGAGGAAAAACAGCACCTGCTGTGGCTGTTGCGCAAGCGCGAAGCCCAGGCCGAGCAGGAGCGGCACACCCGCGCCATCGCGCAGGCGCAGATCGACCTGGAGGCGCAGACCGCGCAGTTGCGCCACGTCGAGGCCGAGCTGGAAACCATGCGCGCCGCGCACTATGCGGCGTCGGACAATATGCACACCGCGCAGGGCGCGCTGTACGAAGCCAATGCCGAGGTCAGCAAGCTCGAAGCCGAGATCCGCTATGTGGTGGAGTCGCGCAACCGCGTGCAGGCGCAGATCGCCGCCCTGACCGGCCAGCGCGAACAGTGGCAGGGCAAGGCCGGGCAGGCCACCGATTCCCTCGCGCAGGCCGAGGAAGAGCTGGCGGTGGCCGAAGGCCGCACCGTCGAGGCCCAGGAGGCGGTGGCGCACAAGACCGACGAGCTGCCCACGCTGGAAGCCCAGTGGCGCGATGCCCAGACGCTCTCCAACGAACAGCGCGCCAGCATCATGCAGGCCGAGCAGGCACTCAAGCTCGAAGCCGCGCAGCAGCGCAGCGCCGACCAGATGCTGCAGCAGCTGGAGCAGCGCAGGGAGCGCCTGTCCGGCGAGGAGAAAGGGCTCGACCGCCCCGATGAAATCCGCCTGGAAGAGCAGCGCGCCGAACTGGCCGAGCAGGAAGCCGTGGTGGAAGAGGCGCAGGCCATCCTGGCCGATTCCGCCGAGACCGTGCCGCGCCTGGACGCCGAGCGCCGCAGCGCGCACGAGCGCGTGCAGAGCGAAGCCGCCGCGATCGCGTCGCTGGAAGCGCGCCTGAGCGCGCTCAGGCAGCTCCAGGAAAACGTACAGACCGAAGGCAAGGTGCAGCCCTGGCTGGCCAGGCATGGCCTGGCCGAACTGCCGCGCCTGTGGAAGAAGCTCCATATCGAGCCGGGCTGGGAAAGCGCGCTGGAATCCGTGCTGCGCGAGAAGCTCGCCGCGCTGGAAGTCTCCAATCTGGACTGGGTCAAGTCCTTCCTGTCCGACGCACCGCCCGCCAAGCTGGCCTTCTACTCGCCGCCGCCGGCCGCGCGCCCGCAGGAAGTGCCTGCCGGCCTGCGCCCGCTGATGGCGCTGGTGCAGATCACCGAGCCTGGCATCCGTGCCGTGATGCAGGACTGGCTGGCCGATATCTACACCGCCACCGACATGGCCTCGGCGCTGGCGCAGCGCGCCACGCTGCCGGAAGGCGCGTCCTTCGTGGTGGCCGAGGGCCATCTGGTGGGCCGCAGTTCGGTCCAGCTCTATGCTGCCGATTCCGAGCAGGCCGGCATGCTGGCCCGCGAGCAGGAGATCGAGAACCTGCAGAAGCAGGCGCGCGCCCAGCTGCTGCTGTCCGACGAGGCCAGGAGCCAGGCGGTACGCGCCGAAGCGGCCTACACCCAGGCCAGCGCCGCGCTCACCGAGGCGCGCGGGCGCAGCGAGCAGGCCACCCGCCGCGTGCACGCGCTGCAGATGGATGTGCTCAAGCTGTCGCAGGCCATGGAGCGCTATGCCGCGCGCAGCGGGCAGATCCGCGAGGAACTGGCGGAAATCGCCGCGCAGATCGAAGAGCAGCGCGCCATCCGCGCCGAGTCCGAAGCCAGCTTCGAGCAGCACGACACCGCGCTGGCCGAGATGCAGGCCACCCACGAAGACCACCAGATGGCCTTCGAGGCGCTGGACAGCAAGCTGTCGTCGGCACGGCACCAGTTGCGCGACTTCGAGCGCGCGGCGCAGGAAGCGCTGTTCGCCGAGCGCAATCTTGTCAACCGCATCGAAGAGCTGCGCCGCAATATCCAGACCGCCGGCGACCAGACGGAACGCCTGGCCCAGTCGCTGGAAGACGCCCGCGCCGAGCTGGAAACCATCAACGAGCAGACCGCCCACACCGGCCTGCAGGACGCGCTCGAACGCCGCGCCGAGAAGGAAGAGAAGCTCGGCCTGGCCCGCACCGAACTCGACGCGCTGTCGGCGCAACTGCGCCAGTACGACGACCAGCGCCTGGCCGCCGAACGCAGCCTGCAACCGCTGCGCGACCGCATTACGGAAATGCAGCTCAAGGAACAGGCCGCACGCCTGAACCAGGAGCAGTTCAGCGAGCAACTGACCACCGCCGAGGTGGACGAGACCGCGCTGGCCGAGAAGCTGACCCCGGACCTCAAGCCGTCCTACCTGCAGGGCGAAGTCACCCGCCTGAACAATGCCATCAATGCGCTTGGGCCGGTGAACATGGCGGCGCTGGACGAACTGGCGGCGGCGCGCGAGCGCAAGACCTTCCTCGATGCGCAATCGGCCGACCTGCTCGACGCCATCACCACGCTGGAAGACGCAATCCACAAGATCGACCAGGAAACCCGCGCGATGCTGCAGGGGACCTTCGATCAGGTCAATCATCACTTCGGCGAGCTGTTCCCGTCGCTGTTCGGCGGCGGCCAGGCCAAGCTCATCATGACCGGCGATGAAATCCTCGACGCGGGCGTGCAGGTGATGGCGCAGCCGCCGGGCAAGAAGAACTCGACCATCCACCTGCTGTCCGGCGGCGAGAAGGCCCTGACCGCGATTGCGCTGGTGTTTGCCATGTTCCAGCTCAATCCTGCGCCATTCTGCCTGCTGGACGAGGTGGACGCGCCGCTTGACGATGCCAATACCGAGCGCTACGCCAATATGGTGGCGCGCATGTCGGACAAGACCCAGTTTGTTTTCATTTCCCACAATAAAATCGCAATGGAAATGGCACACCAGTTGATTGGCGTGACGATGCAGGAGCAAGGTGTTTCGCGTATCGTCGCCGTGGATATGGACGCAGCGATCTCGATGGCGGAGGCGGCATGACGCTCCAGACTGCCCTTATCGTGGCAGGCATTGTCCTGCTGCTGCTGGTCGTGGCCTACAACCAATGGCAGATCCGCAAGGCGCGCCGCCCGCGCGCGCTGCAGCCCGAAGACGACGTGCCGCCCATGCGCGAGCCGGTGGTGAGCCCGGTGGTGACGCCGGAAGTCAGCGCCAGGCTGCACGAGCCGCCCGCCGACCACCAGGTCGAGCGGCGCGAGCCCACCCTGTCCGCCTCGCCGCTGGACGCCGCGGCCGTGGCGGCCGGCATGGCCGCCAGCTCGGCGGATGCCGACGAGGCGGTAGCCGACGAAGTCGCCATCGCGGCTGCGCCGGCTTCCGGCCACGCAGCCGCGCGCAAGCCGGCGCAGGCCGAAGCAGCGCAAGCCGCGGCTGGCCAGGCGRCAGTGCATGCGGAGCGCGCCGGGCAAGCCGGGCAAGCCGAGCAAGCCGGGCACATGGACGGCGAACGCCAGGCAGCGCCACAGCAGGAAGCCGCGCCGCGCAAAGAGGCCTACGTCGAGCCCGCCGTAGCCGAAGGCCAGCCCACGCCGGCGGTGATCGATCCGCTGATCGACTGCATCGTGCCGCTGCATCTGGAGCGCAAGAGCCCGGGCGACCGCATCCTGCCGCTCACCGGCCGCCTGCGCCGGGCGGGGACCAAGCAAGTGCATATCGAGGGCCTGCGCAGCGAAGCCAATGCCTGGGAAGCCGTCACGGCCGGCCATCAGTATGAAGACCTGCAGGTGGCGGTGCAGCTCGCCAACCGGGGCGGTGCGCTCAATGCGCTGGAGTTTTCCGAGTTCGTCAATGCGGTGGAAGCGCTGGCTGAGGCGCTGGACGCCTCGGCCGAGCTGCCCGACATGACCGAGACGGTCGCCAACGGCCGCGAGCTGGATGCGTTCGCCGCGAGCTGCGATGTGCAGCTTGGCGTCAACGTGATCTCCGATGGCGCGCCTTGGTCGGCAGCCTACGTGCAGACGGTGGCGACCCAGGACGGGCTGGTGCTGTCGCGCGACGGTACCCGCTTCACCCGCTACCAGGCCGGCGCCGACGGCGTGCAGCGTGTCTTGTTCACGCTGCAGTTCGGCGACACGAACTTCCTGCGCGACGACCTCACGGCCAAGGCTGGCCGCCAGATCACGCTGCTGCTCGACGTGCCGTCCGCGGCGCAGGCGACCAAGCCGTTCAAGACAGTGTGCGAATATGGCTACAGCCTGGCGCAGCGCATGGGCGCCCAACTGGTCGACGACAATATGCGTGCGCTGAGCGAGTCGTCCTTCGTCGCCATCTTCGGCCAGCTGCAAGCGCTCTATGACAAGCTTGAGGCGCGCGGCATGCCCGCGGGCTCGCCCGTGACGCTACGTTTGTTCAGTCTCTGAAACGGCAGTAAGACAACCGATCCGGTCATTCAGCATGAGTTCCAAACGAGAAGGTGCGGCGGCGCAAGCCCCCGCACCTGCCGGCGATTCTCCCGCCGCGCGCGCCGACTGGCTGCGCGCCGAGCTGGAACGGCATAACTACCAGTATTACGTGCTCGACGCGCCGTCGGTTCCCGATGCGGAATACGACGCGCTGTTCCGCGAACTGCAGGACATCGAGGCGGCCCATCCCGAATTGCTCACGCCGGAGTCGCCCACCCAGCGCGTGGGCGGGCAGCCGCTGTCGGTCTTCGACACAGTGCGCCATGCCATTCCGATGCTCTCGCTCAACAACGCCTTCGAGGACGAAGACGTGCTGGCCTTCGACCGCCGTTGCGCGCAGGGGCTGGGGCGCACCGTGCCGGCCGAGGGCACGGCCGACCTGTTCAGCTCCGCCGACGCCGTGGAATATGCCAGCGAGCTGAAGTTCGACGGCCTGGCCATGTCCCTGCGCTATGAAGATGGCCGGCTGGTGCAGGCCGCCACGCGCGGCGACGGCGAGACCGGCGAAGACGTGACGGCCAACGTACGCACCATCAAGGCCATCCCGCTGCGTTTGCGGGGCGCCACGCCGGCGGTACTGGAAGTGCGCGGCGAGGTCTTCATGTACCGCCGCGAATTCGACAAGCTCAACGCGCGGCAGGCCGAGGCGGGGGAGAAGACCTTCGTCAATCCGCGCAATGCCGCCGCCGGCAGCCTGCGCCAGCTCGATCCGCGCATCACCGCGAAGCGTCCCCTGTCGTTCTTCGCCTACGGGCTTGGCGAGCTGCAGGGCGCGCCGCGTCCCGAATCGCACAGCGCCATGCTTGACTGGTTCGCCGAACTGGGCATGCCGGTCTGCGCCGAGCGCGCGGTAGTGCGCGGCGCCCAGGGGCTGCTGGACTTCTACCGCAGGGTGGGCGAGCGCCGCGCGGCCTTGCCGTACGACATCGACGGCGTGGTCTACAAGGTCAACGCGCTGGCCGGGCAGGAGCGGCTTGGCTTTGTGTCGCGCGCGCCGCGCTTCGCCCTGGCGCACAAGTTTCCCGCACAGGAAATGACCACGGTGGTCGAGGACATCGAAGTGCAGGTTGGGCGTACCGGCGCCATCACGCCGGTGGCGCGTCTTGCGCCGGTGTTCGTGGGCGGCGTGACGGTGACCAATGCCACGCTGCACAACGAAGACGAGATCCGGCGCAAGGACGTGCATATCGGCGATACCGTGATCGTGCGGCGCGCCGGCGACGTGATTCCGGAAGTGGTGGCGGTGGTGCCGGAGCGCCGGCCCGCCGATGCCCGTGCCTTTGTCATGCCGACCACGTGCCCGGTGTGCGGTTCGCATATCGAGAAGCTCGAAGGCGAGGTGATCGCGCGCTGTACCGGCGGGCTGATCTGCGCGGCCCAGCGCAAGCAGGCGCTGCTGCATTTCGCGCAGCGCCGTGCCATGGATATCGAAGGCCTGGGCGACAAGGTGGTCGAGCAACTGGTGGACCTGGGCATCGTGCATACGCCAGCCGACCTCTACAAGCTTGGCGTGGCCAAGCTGGCGGCGCTGGAGCGGATGGCCGACAAATCGGCCACCAACCTGGTGGCCGCCATCGAGGCCTCGCGCGGGACCACGCTCAACCGCTTTGTCTTCGCGCTGGGCATCCGCCACGTGGGCGAGGCGACGGCCAAGGACCTGGCCAGGCATTTCGGCAAGCTCGATGGCCTGCTGGCTGCCGACGAGGCTGCCCTGCTGGAGGTCAACGACGTCGGCCCGGTGGTGGCGCAGTCGATCGCCAATTTCCTCGCCGAGCCGCACAATGTGGAGGTCATCGAGCAACTGCGCGCCGCCGGCGTGCACTGGCAGGAGAGCGAGCCGGCGGCGCGCGCCGCGCCCGCGCCGCTGGCCGGCAAGACCTTCGTGCTGACCGGCACGCTGCCCACGCTGTCACGCGAGGAAGCCAAGGAAAGGCTGGAAGCCGCTGGCGCCAAGGTGGCCGGTTCGGTGTCGAAGAAGACAGACTATGTGGTGGCCGGCGCGGAAGCCGGCAGCAAACTGGAAAAGGCCGAGGCGCTCGGCGTGCCCGTGCTCGACGAAGCCGGCATGCTGGCGTTGCTGGCCGAGCTTAACCCCGGAGATCAAGCATGATCCGTGACATTCTCAAGATGGGCGATCCACGCCTGCTGCAGGTAGCGCGTCCGGTCACGCGCTTCAATACGCCGGAGTTGCGGCTCCTGGTCGACGATATGTTCGACACCATGGAACACGCCAACGGCGCTGGCCTGGCCGCGCCGCAGATCGGCGTGGACCTGCAGGTGGTGATCTTCGGCTTCGACCGCAATCCACGCTATCCGGATGCGCCGACCGTGCCCAAGACCGTGCTGATCAATCCTGAGCTGACGCCGATCGGGGCTGAGCAGGACGAGGCGTGGGAGGGGTGTTTGTCGGTGCCGGGCCTGCGCGGGGTGGTGTCTCGGTACACCCGGCTGAAGTACACCGGGTTTGACATGGAGGGTGCGCGTATCGAGCGGATTGCGGAGGATTTTCATGCGCGGGTGGTGCAGCATGAGTGCGATCACCTGCGGGGCATTCTTTATCCCATGCGCGTGCGGGACTTCACGCGCTTTGGCTTCACCGAGGTGCTGTTCCCCGACCTGCCACCCAATAGCGACGACTGACCGCGACGACTGACCGGCGCCGGCATCAGGAGACAGGACATGCAGACTTTGCGCCTTGCGCATTGCGCCTCGATCGCGCTGCTTGCGCTTGCAGCCGCGGCGCAGTTCGGTTGCGCGGCGCCAGCAGCGGACGACGTCGCTGCGCGGGCCAGGCCAATCGCGGCGCCAGCGGCCGCGGCCCCGCAGTGGCAGCGCGTCAGGCTTGGCACTGGCGCCCAGGCCTACGATTTCCCCGTCTACGCCAATCATCCGCTGGACGGCGACCTGCGTGGCATCCGCGAGGTAATCTTTGTCCAGCACGGGCTGCAGCGCAACGGCGACGATTACTTCGCAGCCGGCGCGGAACTGCTCAGGCAGACCGGGCGCAATCCCGCCGAGGTGCTGTTGCTGGCGCCCAATTTTCCCGGTACGCCGGATGCGGCCAAGGGCAAGGTGTTCGACCGCATGCCGGTGTGGAGCGTGCAGGGCTGGATGGGCGGCGAGGATGCGGTCAATCCACCGTACTCGGTCAGCTCGCTGCAGGTGCTGGACGATCTCGTGGGCATGGTGACCGACAAGACGCGTTATCCCGCGGTGACCCGCGTGACGATCGCCGGCCACTCGGGCGGCGCGCAGCTCGTGCACCGCTATGCGGTACTGAACAACGTCGACGAACGCATACGCGCGGGCGGCATCGACCTGCGCTACGTGGTGGCGAACCCTTCGTCCTATCTTTACTTCACGCCGGACCGTCCGCGCGGCAAGGGTTTTGCGCCCTATGACACGACCGTCTGCGCGGCTTACGACAAGTACCGCTACGGCATGCGCGACATGGTTCCTTATGCGCGCGGCGCAACGGGCGAGGCGTTGTTCCGCCGCTATCGGCAGCGCCAGGTGACCTACCTGGTGGGATCGGAAGACAGCGACCCCAACCATCGCGTGCTCGACAAGGCATGCGGAGCCGAAGCCGAGGGGCCGACGCGCCTGGAGCGGGCGCGCGGCTACCTGCGATACGAGCGCTATTTGGCCGCCCCGCTGGGTAGCCAGCTTCCGCCGAGCCGCCACCAGGCCTTCGAGGTGGCCGGCGTCGGCCACGACCAGGAGCGCATGCTGGGTTCGCAATGCGGGGCCCGGGCCGTATTCGGGCTGGCGGAGTCGGCCAATGCGGATGGCGCGGCCTGCCGGGCGCCGCAGCTGTGACGCGAGCGGCGTAGGGCAGGGCCCGGCAGGCCTGGTACGGCGTACTGGCGCCGGCGAGCTGGGCGCTGGCGGGGTAGCCGTGCAGACGGTATTGCGACGGCGTTCAGAACTTCTCGAACGCCCCGAGGAAGCGCCACTGGCCGACCGGCAGGTCCCCCAGCACGATGCGACCCATGCGCACGCGCTTCAGGCCCACGACCCGCAGGCCGACCTGTTCGCACATGCGGCGGATCTGCCGTTTCTTGCCTTCGCGCAGCACAAAGCGCAATTGCTCTTCATTCTGCCAGCTGACCTTGGCGGGCTTGAGCGCCTCGCCATCCAGGGACAGGCCGTGGCGCAGCTTCTCGATCAGCTCCACGGGGAAGACCTTCGAGATATCGCGCTCGACCAGGCCTTCCGGCGAATCCCAGCTCACCCGCACCAGGTATTCCTTCTCAACCGTCGAGTCTTCGCCGATCAGGTGCCGCGCGACGCGGCCATCCTGGGTCAGCACCAGCAGGCCGGTGGAGTCGATGTCGAGGCGGCCGGCGGGGGCCAGGCTCTTGCGCTGCCACGGGGCGAAGCGCTTGCGGGTGGGATCCAGTTCCCACTGGTTCTCAGGCGCGAACAGCACCGCGGCCGGCTCGTAGCCGTCTTCGGCCTGGCCGGACACGTAGCCGACGGGCTTGTGCAGCAGTACGGTCACGCGTTCGCCCTGTTCCGAGCGGGCGGCCTGGTGGATCTCGATATTGGCGTCCGGGCTGATGCGGGAGCCGAGTTCGGTGACAGGCTGGCCGTCGACCAGTACCCAGCCGCGCGGAATCCATTCATCGGCTTCGCGGCGCGAGCACAGCCCGAGTTCGGACATCCGCTTGGACAGGCGCACCAGGCCATCGGAGCTCGGCTGCGGCGCGTGCCGCACGGGCGCGACGCGCTCCGGGCCCGTGCCCTGGCCGCCGTCGTGCGAACGGCGCGGACGGTCCTGGCCTTCACCGGAACCGAAGTTGCGCGGGCGCTCGTTGTCCCCGGCGGCAACGCGGCGAGGGCGGTCCTGGCCCTCGCCGGGTGCGAAACGGCGGGGACGGTCCYGGCCTTCACCGGGACCGAAGTTGCGCGGACGATCATTGCCTTCGCCRGCAAAGCGASGGGGACGGTCCTGACCTTCGCCTGCGCCGAAACGCCGCGGACGGTCCTGGCCTTCGCCGGGTGCGAAACGGCGTGGACGGTCCTGGCCT